>CALBSZ010000299.1 GCA_937967665.1 uncultured Planctomycetaceae bacterium | reverse complement strand
GCAGCCCCGATACACCGCCTACCAGCAGCCAGTTGTTGCTGTGCCACGGGCGGTATTCCACGCCGAGACTCAAGTCGGCGCCGATGTAGCGGTCGACATCGCTTTGAAACAGGTAGGTTTCGAGGGAGTTGACTTCATCGAACCAGAGGAAGTTCGCGTTGCCGATCAGCTTCAGTCGCGGTGTCACATCGGCATCCATACCGACGTTGACAAGGTGCAGTCCCGGATTGACGAAATTGGTTTGACCTTGAAACTTGCTCGAACGCAGATTGGGAACCAGGCTCAAGCGGTTCGTCAGATTCACGCCAAACAGCCGCACCGCCTGCCGCTGCCAGTAACTGAATTCACCGCCGGCGAACGCGGGATTGTCGAAAATCGCGTCGAATCCCTCTGCGCGATCATCGTTAATGTCGCGATCGCCCGATGAGTAGAAATAGCTCGTCCGAAACCGGACCCAGTCCCGATCATAAGACAGCTCGACCGCCGCCATCAGGGCGCTGATATCAACCGGGCGGCCGGCCAGCGGATTGAGGTCATCATGCCCGCAGACGTAATAGAGCGCGTGACTGATATTATAGCGGTTGATGTGGCCATTGCCCGCCCAGCCAAAGTAATACGACTGGATGTCATGCGGCGCGAAGATGCCTACGGGATCGGGACGCACCAGGAAGTCATTTTTGTCGAATTTCGTCGTCGGACGATCGTGGTTGTAATGGAAGCTCAACTGCGTCGTGTAGCCCGGCCAGGTAAAGTTCTGGCGACAGCAGTTGGCGAACAAAGAATTCTGCTGCCGATCGTCAAAGGTGTTGAGCAAACTGTTGGTTTCCTTTTCCGTTTGGTCAAACCAGATCAGGTTGAACTGATCGCGATTCGCCAGCCGTGTGCCGAACAGCCGCACGGCGCGGTTGATATCCGAGAAGATGAAGCCGCGAAAGTCGCTCACAAATAGCTGCGATCCCGCGCGTACCGAGGCGAAGTCGTAGTTCGGGCTGAGGTCGGCCAGCTTGGCCTCGACGAACCATTCCTCCAAGGCATAGTCCTGGCGGGCTCGCGTCGTGCCGTCCAGGACATTGGGGTTGACCACGGCCAGCTCTTCCACGTCCAGATAATTCAGATTGAAAACCTGCGACACCTTGATCCGCCAATCCGCCGGCTTGAAGGACGTGTCGCCGTGAAACAAGTCGACCGCCAGCACGAAGTTGTGGTTGTAGAAGTACTGGTTGGGGTCGCCAAAGAACTCCGCTTGTCCCGGATTGCGCGTGGCTTCGAAAGGAGTCGTCGGCGTGGGAACTTCACGCACTTCGTGCAGCATGAAACTTTGCGCCGTCAGCTTCAGGAACGTATGCTGCCCGACGATTGGATAGTCTCCCTTGAGTACGTTTTGATTGTACGGGTTCAGTAAACGCCCGATCTCGTACGGCGCGTCGTCGAGTGGAGGATTGCCGTTGCCGTAACGGTCCCAACTGGGGAAGCCGAGCCGCCAGCGGTCTTCCACAGGTACGAAGTGACTGTCCTGCTGGCTTTCGGTTGGCAGAATGCCTGACTTACCCGAATAACCCGCCGGCGGATCGCTCCGCCAAACCAGCTGCGACTCGTCTTCACGCTCGGCCGGTACTTCCGGTAGTTCCAGCGGCAGTTCGGCAGGATCGGGAAGATCGAAAGGGCGTTCGTGCTGAGCGCCGGTGGCGACTGTGTCGTAGCTGGATGGTACAACGAGCGAATCAGCTTGGACGCCGGCGGCGTCGCCCAGATCAGACAGCGTCTGCTGAAACAAGATTCGAGGCAATCGCTTGAGGACTCCGCCGGTGCTGAACATCGCCGCGTCCCGTCCGGAATTGCCTGCCGGACTGTCTGGCGGTACCTCGTCGCGCGCCGGAAACGTCGGGCGCTGGTCTGGGTAGTTCTTTTTCTTGATATCGTGCTGTGCCATCCGCCCGCCACGATCGTTCGATGGCAACGGAATCGCTCCAGCGCCGGGGCGAAGTCGCTGGGTAATGCGACTGGCTCCACCCGCAGTCAGTCCCGGTTGCCGCGTTGTCAACAAACCAAAGCTGCCCGATGACACCTGGGCAAACGCCGGCAAGGCAGAACCGATCAACACGAAGCTAGCGCAGGCCAGCATCCACACGACGAGACCGAACGTGACGTCGCGGAATCGACGTGTCATGAGGTTCGAGATAACGGTCCAAATTGACGATCGCACAAGATCGCTGCTGGTTAGGCCACGGCTGGCTGGATTGAAAAGCTAGCATGCGTTAACGATTATGTCGGTTAGGCAGACGCTTATGGTCGTATCGGTATTACAGGTGAAACACATAACTACGTTCGTAACGATTTTGGCTGGCCGAAGTTATGACAGGCCCGTAACACGTCTAACTTTTGCGAAAACTATTGTGGTAATGGTGAAAGCGGGTTAGCTTGGGGAGTATGGGAAGTTGCTCCTTGTTCTTGATCGCTCCTTCAATGCCTGCGTTTTTCGATGCCCCAAATTACCCCTAACCGATTTCGGCGAATCACTTTAGAGCGACTGGAACACCGCCAGTTGCTGTCGGGAGTCGACGTTGGCGAGCACGAAATCTGGAGCGCCTGGCACAACGGCCGCAATCCCCATGATGTCAATGCTAGCGATTCGATCGAACCGCTTGACGCGCTGATCGTGATCAATGCGATCAATCGCGGCACGACGGAGATTGCCGCCGCGGAAGGGGAATCCGAAGACGCCTGGTTTTTTGTGGACGTGAATAATGACAGTCGGGTTTCGGCCATCGACGCCCTGCTGGTCATCAATCGACTCGAAGGCGAAGCTGAACCACCGCCGCCAGCGACTTGCGACACCTTGGACACGAGCCCTATCTTGACGGCGGACGAAGTGGATTGCCTGCTGCGTCGTGCGTCGGTTGCATCGGCCAGCGAAGACGCGATCATTGCCATCGTCGACCGCGGCGGCCGCATCCTGGGCGTGCGCGTCGAACAGGACGTGATCGATACCCTGGACGATCCGGGAAACACGACGACCGCCGGCAATGGGAACGGGAAGATTGACGCCGGCACTTTGGAAGAGGAGACGCTGGTGTTCGCGATCGACGGCGCGGTGGCGAAGGCCCGCACGGCGGCTTTCTTCTCGAGCGGCGCCGCGCCGCTGCCGTCACGAACCGTACGCTTCATCAGCCAGTCGACGATCACGCAGCGCGAAGTCCAATCCAACCCAAACATCCCCGACATGAGTTCCACGGAGCGCGGACCTGGATTCGTGGCTCCGATCGGAGTCGGCGGTCACTTCCCGCCCGAAGTCGCTCATACACCGCAGGTGGACTTGTTTGCGATCGAACATCAGAGTCGCGACAGTGAAGTTCACGCCGGTGCGGACAACCTGAAAGGTACCGCAGACGATTTGTTGTTGTCACATCGATTTAACGTTAACGGGGACTTCATCCCGTCGGGGAAGGAACTTGTTTTTCCCGAGTCTTACGGGCGGGTTTCCGAGCGACTGCCGTTGGCCACGTCGCGTGGCATCGCCACGTTGCCGGGCGGCATGCCGCTGTACAAGGATATTGATGCCGCGGGAATGTTCGGGCACGGTTTTGTGGACGTCCTGGTAGGTGGTATTGGCGTCTTCTTTCCGGGCGAAGCCGGTTTCGCCACACACGAACAAGGATTCGTTGCCGGAGTCGGGCAGAGCGAAAAAGAACGCACCAACTCGCCGAAAGTGCTGGAAAGCGAATGGATCGCCTACGCCGCGGCGGGCGGGAGCGCCGAGCCGCCTTGCTTTGCTCCAGTGGGAGACTTGGACGGTGTGCCACCCGTCCCCGGGTATACTCTGCCCTGTGGCCGCATCGACCTGGTGGGCATAACCCTGGAGATCTATGGACCGCATCCCACGCGAGAGAACCGTTTGACCGGGCCTCAGCGATTGCTGCAAGTGGGCAGTCATGTCGGAGTGGGCGATGTAAGTGGCAAGAATGAAGTCGTGGCGGTCGAAACCTTTTTCCTCGACGGCCAACCGGTACCGTCGGGCTGGCTGGTCGAGCCTCATGATTCAGCCGCCGATCCATCGCTTACCAAGGAAGTGGTCAAGGACGTCATTGACGCCGGCATCGCATCCGCGGAAGAAGTCCGCGCCGCAATCCGACTCACTCCTGCAGACAGTCCCGACGACCTCCCGCGCCGGCCCGGGGAACGGACCAGGATGGTGTTTGCCGTCGCCGACACGACCGGTGAAGTGTTGGGACTCTTTCGGATGCCCGATGCCACGGTGTTCTCGATTGACGTCGCGGTGGCGAAAGCCAGAAACACCGCCTACTATGCCGATGCCACGGAAATCGAAACTGCCGATCTGGTGGACGACAATGACGACGGCCTGGCGGACGTGCCGGCGGGCACGGCATTCACGAATCGCACTTTCCGTTTTCTCGCTGAACCGCGTTTTCCCACGGGAGCGGAAAATGTTGCGGCCGGAGATTTCTCGATCCTGCGGGACGCGGGGATCAATCCGCTGACAGCCGAGAATCTTGGTTCAGCGCTTGCAGCCAGCGTTTATTCGTCGGCGGACGCGTCCGTACTGGCGTTCGATGCTTTTAATCCGGCACGCAATTTTCGCGACCCGTTGAATCTGGAAAATCAAAACGGCATCGTCTTCTTCCCAGGCAGTACGCCGCTGTACGTCGGCGCGGGGCTCGTCGGAGGATTCGGAGTCAGCGGCGATGGCGTGGACCAGGATGATGTCGTCACCGCGGCAGGACAAGTTGGCTACGAACCGGCACCGGCAATTCGAGCCGACTTGTATCGGGTGCGCAGCGTCAGCCTGCCCTTCCAGAAATACTTACGGAACCCGCTGGGATAGTACATCGGTTATTGAAAGCCTGGTCAATCCTTCACTACGGAAAGGAATCCGCAACATGTATCATCGACGGCAGGACGCCAGTCCGCGTTCATCTCTGCTTGTCCCCTGTGCGATATTCGTCGTGCTGACCGCAGCGCAGCACTGCCATGCCGAAGTCGTGGCGTCTATCAGCGATAAGGGCATGCAACCTCCACACTTCGTTTCGATGTGGCAGAAGCAGCCGCTGATTCGGCAGCGCCCAGACGACGCTTCCCACCTGCGTGCCGGCTGCCCGCAATGCGTTGCCGGTTACGCCCGGCCCTCGGTCAACAAGCATTACCTGGGATACTATGTCGGTGGCGGCGCCGCGATACGCGGCGAAGGCCGATGTCTCGATGAAGGCGTCTGGGGTGTGGATTATCGTGGCGGCGTTTGGCATCGAATAATTCGGCTGGACTGGTGGCACGGCACGAAGAATCAGGGCGGCACAGGCGCCTACAAAACCGACGGGCCGCACTTGCTGAAGCAGCTGCATGAACACGAATGAGTGGTTGAAGTTTTTACTCGAACGAAGGGAACGCACCATCGATCCGGCATGGCGACCGGGAAGGACCAAGCGTGGCGATGGAGTTAGTCCCCGTTTCGCCCGTGTTAGCGCTGCACTGGCGTCCTAATTGGACAGCGCCACTTTCGACTCTAATGTCGTCGCAATTCGTTTAACCGCAACGCCATCGGCGTGCGTGTCCGGATGCGGGCCGAACTCGCGTATTTCGCCGCAACTCACGCAGCCCGTTGGGCTGGCGGTTAAACGAGTCAACCAAGTTGGCGCTGTCCGACGAAGCAGCCCGCTTCATTCGAAACCCAGTCGGGCGCGGAGTTTGGTAAGTTGCGATCGAAACCGAATGGGATCGTAGTTCGCCGCGGCATCCAGAATCTGCGGCAGCGCCCTGTCGATCTTCGACACGAACGGCTCGTCCGATTCCGCGGGAATCGCGTCGCGTCCGGCCGGCAGACGAAGTTGAAGTGAATCCATGAGATCCACGTCCGCCATCATGGCCTCGGTCTGCTGTGCGGCGAGCTGCCAATGTTCGGCACGCCATGACTTGAAAACCGCGACATCCTTGGCTTCGCGTGCCTGACGATCAGCATTGGATTCTCCGTCCTGCGGCGCAGCCGGGAACAGGCTGCGGTCGGGATAACCCGCCGTCAACTCCGTCTGAATCGTCGCGATCGCCCACGCGATTTGCCGCGCCGAGCGGTAATCGAGGTAGGCGTTCGCTGGCAGTCGGCTCAGCGTATCAAGTGCCTGTGTCGCGGAATCGGCGTTGCACGGCGAAGCCGCCGTTGCCTGCGCAATCTTCGTCAGTAAATCTCGTAATTTCATGGCGGCCTGCTGGGTCGCTTCCGGATCTCCGAAAGGTTGCCTCGCCACGGCCGCCTGCAATTGCTTGTAGCTGTCGTCGAATCCGGACTGCCAACGCTGGTAAGCCTGGTCGTCGTCACCCGCCAGATGCCGCAGGCTGACTTTGACCAGCGCCGCTGGCCAGGCCGGCATTCGTGGACGACCGGGTGCCAGGCCGGCATAGCCTCGCTGCAGCCGCCAACTGGGCGAACGCAATTCGTGATGGCACGCCGCACAATCGAAAAGCGCGAATTCGCCGCGTTGCGGCCAGGCCGTAACGTGTGGGTCGTCGGATTGCGTCGCTTCGACGGGTACTTCTTGATACTGACTGGCGAACAGTGTGATCGATTCACGCAGCGCGATGACTCCACCCAGCATGACCGCTTTGGTCCGAGTGTAGTCACTGGTGGCTGCGGCTGGACTCACACCGCCGTAGTTCGCCGCCACGAACGCGTCCTTGTTCCGAAAGTTGCCTTTTTCGCTCAGTTCGCGCCAATGTGGCGGCATCTGAAGACTGAAGGTCGCCAATTCGATACTCGGCAGCGGCGGGTGTCCCGCCGCGTACATGCGGTGGGTCACGACCTTGCCTTCCGCGGCGTTGCCAATATGGCACGAGAAACACTGCTGAGCCCGAACCAAGGGGTTACGGACATCGATCATGCCGTATTCCTTCAGTTTCGTTTCCGGATCCAGCGTTCGCCATTCCAGGAACCTGTCGTGATGCGGTTCCTGCCAACCTGAGGCGGGCCCGTGGCACGATTCGCAAGTGACGCCTTCGGCATAGGTCCGCGGCCGATCATGTCCACGCTGCCATCCTGAATGGCAGCTCAGGCACTGCTGCGCCTGGCTTACATCCGCGATGTCGAGTTTGGATACGAGCTGTTTGCCGCGCGCGGAAAACAAGAGTTGATACGCGTTGGAGTGCTTGTCTTCCGATTCCCAGACATGGGATTCGGTAAGCAATACCAGGTCTTGCGACCTTCGCGGGTTCGGCTGGTGGTGGCAGTCGGTGCAGGCCGTGACCCCTTTGTATTCGAACTTGGGCTGTCCCGCAGCCGTGCCGGCCAGCGCGCCGGCGATGGCGATTTGCACGGTCAGGTTGGACCAGAGGCCAGGTCGGCGGAACATGGGCAGTGCCTGAGATCTATGATTTCTTAACCTTCGAGTGTGTCGTGCTCCTCAACGACAAGCGAGCTCTACGTCTAGTATAGTCGCTCTGGGGCAGCAATAGCGAGTCATCGTTTTGCAACGAGCGTTCCAACGCGGCCTTTCCGGGTGAAGTTGGCCTGCAGCCCTGGGATGACTATCATGGAAAGGATCAAATCGTGTGAAATACCAGAGATACGCCCCGGCTACTTAACTGGATAGCTCGCCGTTTGATTTGTGGTAGTATGGGTTAAGTGCATGTGATCACACTTTTTAACCCCCAGCCACCCTGAGTAGACAGCCAC
>CALBSZ010000298.1 GCA_937967665.1 uncultured Planctomycetaceae bacterium | reverse complement strand
GGTGGCGCGGCGGGTAGCGTGGGTCGCCGCAGGGCGGTCTCGAACGTGGTGGCATGCTCACGCACGCTTGTCCCAGCCGTGCCGTCGACGAGACCGTCGTAGTTGTGGTCGTTGGTGTTTTCGATGGCGCCGCCGGGCGGGATGACGGCGTGATTGTCGCGCGCGGCCGCGTAGTCGAAGCCATCGACCTGGGCGCTCACGCCCGGGCGGTCGCCGCTCTCGCCGACGGCGTTGCCACAGACGAACACGTCCGGGGCAGACAGCCCGGTGTTCACGTTAGCCTGCACGCTAACTTGAAGCCATTCGCCCTGAATTTCGCCGTCCGGAAACGCAATCGTGACGCGGTCGCTGCCGCCGATCCCCTCGTCGACGCGCAGGGTGACCGAGGACGGCGTGGGAGATTCGGTCCAGGTCGCGGGATCCGGTGAATTACCTGTGCGGAATTCAAAATCGGCGGCAGTCACCGAGCCACCGGTGTTGGCCAGGTCGACCATGATGCCGTTCAAGCCGCGTTGGTAATTCGTGTAATTGTCGAAGGTGGCCGACTGCCCGGGAAGCAAAGCCGACTTGTTGCTGGCGATCGCGTCGTCGTCATCGAAGCCGTTGCCTTCGTCGTCAAAGGCCGAGTTGTTATAGAAGACGTAGCGCCCCGTGACACCAGCGGCGGCACCGTTCAGGCGAAATGCGGTCAGGCTCGTGTCGTGCCCGCCATACTGCCCCTCGAAGGCATAGATGCGGAATTCCACCGGATCTGCCGTAGCGAAACCGCTAAAAGGCAGCGGGAAACTGAACGAGGTTGGTTCCGATGTAGTAAAGCGACCCGTATCAAACAGGACATGATCGGTGCCGAAGCCGTCGCTACTGGACATCACCGCGTAACGGCGCGGCGTATGGTAGTCGATCCGGTCAATCGTGAAATTGAACTGCGCGCCGCGCAAGTCCAGGTAGGCATCGTTCGTCGTATCGACGGCGAAGCCAATGTAGCGGTCGTTTGCCAACGCTTCATCCAAATCCGTTTCGCCCGTATTTCCCAGGTTTCCGACGAAGGCAAATGTGTCGTCAAACGCACTGCCGCCGAAACCGCTCCCGGTGGACCAGCCGCTGAAGGTGACCTGGTCGTCCTGCTGCAGGGTGGAACTCCACGGCTGATTCAGGCCTGGTGTGGTACCGAGGAAACTGCTTTCGACAAGCGTCTGGCCGGAAGATTTGGGTGCAATGCTGATCGTGATCGTATCGGTCGCCGTTGCGCCGACGTCGTCGGTGACGGTGAGTTGCAGTTGATGCAGGCCAATCGGCAGGTCGATGTCGAGCGGGCCCGCGTTGCCTACGTTCTGTCCGTTCCATTCCCACGCGAAGTTTGCAATCCCACCGTCGAAATCACGCGAACCCGAACCGTCCAAGTGTACGGTTTCCATGCCGTCGCCGTCGTCGATCAGCGCCAGGTCGGGCCCGGCTTGGGCATGCGGCACGATGTTACTCGACGGGTTCGCCGCAATCCAATCCGTGATGGCGCGATACTTGTGCGCTTCGGCGAGGGGCTGATCTTGATCTTCGATGATGCCCCACGAGCCGTACTTGCCCGGTCCACCGAGGTAGCTGAAGTTGCTGTGCAACACCACGCCGCCTTCGTCCAGCATGTCCAGGTATTCCAGATACAAGTCATACATCCGCGAGTCGCGGTTGGTGGCGATCAGCTTGTCCGTAAGTGTCTGATTGTTTTCGTTGCCGCCGGAGCCCACCAGGTGCTGTCCGCCTTCGTACGCGATCAGCCAGATACCGAACTCGTCTGCGATCGCTTTGTGATTGGCGACGGCCGTGGTCGCACCATTTTGCAAATGTTCCTCCGCGCGTTCCAGGATTTCGCTCACCGTGATGGAATCCACGAGCCCCTCGGAGACGATCTGGTTCGCAACGGGACCGCCGAAATAGGGTGCGATCGCCAGAGCATCGGGCATGATTCCCGTGGGATTGATGGTCGGATCCACCAGCGCGTTCATGCGCGTCCGTGTCAGCGAGCTGTTCGAGGCTTGCGTGGCGATGACCTTGACCAGCCGGTCTGCCGAGGCGGAGCCGAGTTCCTGTTCGAAGATGTCCCAGATCTCGACTGAGCGTAGCGAAACATATTTCTGTCCAGCGTTCCAGCGATTCGAATCCAGACCCAAGGCTTCGCCCTGGTTCTGGACGTACGTCGTCTGGCTGAAAATGCTGTTCCAGGTTTCGTTGCTGTATTCCACGAAGATTTTCAGGTTGGCGTCCAGGTTGTCGCGGACGTTCCGAGCCATGTTGCGAACGTAGTTGTCATCCGCCATCACCGGGACAGTAAACCAGGCGTCCTGCTGCAACTGGTTGGCCAGCATGGTGATGTATTCCAGCGAGACCCCTGCCGAACGGGTTTGCGTATGGCTTTGCGGCGTGGTCCGGTCGTCCCAGGTCTGCAGTGGATTGCCGTTGGTCTTGCCCCAGTCCATGAAACGCAGGTTTGCAAACGGCGCCAGTTTGTCCGTGTAGCTGTCCAGAAAGGGTTCGGTGATATGGGTAGCGGCATGTCCCGGCAGGATTAACTGCATGTTGCGGAGCGGATCGCTCGAGTCGCTGCTGTTGATGTTCATAAACAGCGTCCCGATGCCATCGCCGTAGTCCGAATCATAGATCTCCAGATCGACGACGTGATTGCCGCCGGTGAAATCGAAGGACCTCGAGCGGAAATAGGGCGACGTCGGGTCGAGCAACCCGTCGCTGGCTCGGAGTTGGATTGAGCCGGTTCCCTCGAGGGACCAGGTGTACGTTCCCGCGCCGCGCAGCGGAATGACGGTGTGGACCAGTTGCAGCTGATCTCCCGTGCCGGGATCAAACGGTACTTCCAGCGGCCAGCCGAATTCGTCCTGCGGCAGATAGCTGCGCAGCCCTGTATTGAACGAGCCGCTGCCATCCAGATTCCGCGTCTGCCAGTCCCGCGCTTCGTTCATCACATTGACGAACGCTGTCGCACCGTAGTCCACGACCCCGTCCAGGTTAGTGCCGACGTACATCGTCAGTGGCAGACGCGCCTCGAGCATCTCTACCGCAAGGATCTCATTGGCGAATTGCCGTCGCACTCTGCCTGTCGTTCGATTCTTCCTTCCCATGGCGGCTCTCGAATAGGGAAAACGGCATGTTAGATAACAAGTGTATCAGAAACGATCCATGGTTGCAGCAAAATCAGGTGGCGCCGTACGGGACCTAGAGAGCGAATTTGTTGTTCGGCTTTCGGCGGGCCGACTGATAGTCGTCTAGCAGGATTCATTCCAACAGAGCCGGACCAACGTGAAAGTTTGACATCTGCTCCGACCGAAAACGAAAGAACAAGTCTTCTCCATCATTTCTGCTGATCAAGTTCGGATTGCGTCAAACGCGGTCGGTGGTACAGTAATTGGTGCAAATGCGTGCAGGTTTGCCGTGTGGGTGTGCTCGAATGCACACATTCCATCCGTTTCAAGTTGGTCACTCCCTGGTTTTCCGGCCACTTGCGAGACGCGCGTTACAATCTCGCTCGACATGCTGTGAGGCTGCTTGGGGGCATCGCCTGCGCAAGTAACAAGCATTTTGGTATCGTTCTTGCAGTACCGTAGTTGTTCGGGCATCAGCGAAGTCTGGCAGGGAGCCTGTAGAATCAAAGGGAGTGCGAAAACATGATGATTGACCTGAGTGAATTTGGCATTGACGTACGCACGGTATTCAGGAACGCCGCGCCGGCGACCTTGTATCAAGAGGCCTTGCGCTACGATAAGGGGACGACGCTTTCTGATACCGGCGCCTTGATCGCCTACTCGGGCGACAAAACCGGCCGTTCCCCGAAGGACAAGCGGGTTGTCGAGCACCCGGATTCGAAAGACGACGTCTGGTGGGGGCCCGTGAATATTGGTGTCGCGGAGTCCGTCTTTTACGTCAACCGCGAACGCGCCATCGACTATCTGAATACGCGAGACCGGCTCTACTGCATCGATGCGTTCGTAGGCTGGGATGTTGACTACCGGTTGAAAGTTCGCGTTATCTGCGCGCGGCCCTATCATGCCCTATTCATGCACAACATGCTCATCCGCCCCAGCCGTCAGGAACTGGCCGATTTCGGCACGCCAGAATGCGTGATTCTGAATGCGGGGGGCTTTCCCGCCAATCGCTACACGACCGGGATGACGTCCAAAACCAGCGTGGATCTCAGCCTGGAACGACAAGAGGTGGTGATTCTGGGAACACAGTACGCCGGCGAAATGAAAAAAGCGGTCTTCACGCTGATGAACTACTTGATGCCCAAGCGCGGAGTGCTGCCGATGCATTGTTCGGCCACCGCCGAACGCGGTGCGCAAACGTCCTCGGTGCTGTTCGGCCTTTCTGGAACCGGCAAGACGACGCTCTCGGCCGACCCGAAACGCGAGTTGATTGGTGATGACGAGCACTGTTGGACGGACAACGGCATCTTCAACATTGAAGGGGGCTGTTATGCGAAGGCCATCTACCTGACGCGCGAGGCGGAGCCGGAGATTTTTGATTCGCTGCGCTATGGCGCCGTTTTGGAGAACGTCGTGTACGACAAGGGCGATCATCATGTCGATTTCGCCGACGCCAGCATTACCGAAAATACACGCGGTTCGTATCCCATTGAATTCATTTCGAACGCTCGCATCCCTTGTGTCGCGGGGCACCCGTCCGACGTAATTTTCCTGACCTGCGACGCGTTTGGTGTCCTGCCGCCGGTGAGTCGGCTGACGCCGGAACAAGCCGAGTACCACTTCATCAGCGGTTACACGGCCAAAGTGGCCGGCACGGAAGTGGGAGTGACGGAACCCCAGGCGACCTTCTCGCCCTGTTTCGGCGGCCCCTTCCTCGTCTGGCATCCGGGCAAATACGCGCAGCTCCTGTCACAGAAGATCACGCGGCACAAGGCCAGCGTCTGGTTGATCAACACCGGCTGGAGCGGCGGAGCCTACGGCACGGGTAAGCGTATCAAACTATCCCACACGCGCGCGATTCTGGATGCCATTCATTCCGGAAAACTGTCGGATGCCCCAGTCGAACGGGAACCGATCTTCAACTTGAACATGGTGACGGATTGCCCTGGGGTGCCTCAAGAGATCCTGGTGCCGAAGCAAACCTGGAGTGACCCGGCAGCTTACGACGACAAAGCGAAGATGTTGTCGGGATTGTTTCAGGAAAACTTCCAGTCCTATGCCGACGGGGTCAGCGAGTCGGTTCGCGCGGCTGGCCCCACGGTGTGACGTTCCGATGCGCCCCGCAGTGTGTCCCGGACGTGAGACGCATGTCGTGTCACTGGGCCCTGGAGTGTTTTTTCAATACCATCCCTGCCTTGCGAGTTTACCCATGCCCATATACGCGGTTCCGGCGATTACGACCGTCCAGCAACACATCCTGCAAGAACAGAAACGATTTCCCGGTGCATCGGGAGAGTTTTCCTGGCTGCTGTCGGGCATCACCATGGCTACGAAAATGATACAAGCCAAGGGGCGCCGCGCGAGATTATCCGATCGGTGAACGAAGCGTACCTCGACATGTTTTCGCCTCGCTACCAGCAATTCATCGAAAGCCTCCGCGGCGGCGCCGTCCAGCACCGCTACGCGTCACGCTATATCGATTCCATGGTGGCCGACTTTCACCGCACCCTGCTCAAGGGCGGAGTCTTTTTGTCTCCACCGACGGCGGAGAACCCGGCGGGGAAACTTCGCTTGCTGTACGAAGCAAATCCAGTTGCTTTCCTGGCCGAGCAGGCGGGCGGCAGCGCGACGGACGGTCAGGGCCGCATTCTCGATATCGTTCCCGACAGCATTCACCAGCGGACGCCGCTGGTGGTTGGCAGTCGAGTCGAAATGGAGGCGTTTGAGCAGTTCGGTTCATGACAAGCATCCCCAGATAAAGTAACTTTGGCGCTCCTGCCGCCCATCCTGGCGGCGACACATAACGGCGAAGCACCCGGTCCCGCTCAGCGCCTGTGGCGGCAGCCGCGTTGCGGTCCGCGCTAAACCGCCGCTTCGTTGGTTTCTCCCGTACGGACACGAATGACTTCGAGAAGTTCGCTCACGAATACCTTGCCGTCGCCGATTTCTCCGCTCTTCGCTGCCTGCACGATCGTATCCACGACCAGTTGCAGTTGCGAGTCTTCGACGACGACCTCCAGCTTGATCTTGGGAACGAAGTCGACCGCGTATTCGGTACCGCGATAGACTTCCGTCTGTCCCTTCTGGCGTCCGAAACCGCGGACTTCGGTGACGGTCATGCCGCAAACGCCAATGTCGATGAGCGCTTTCTTCACATGGTCTATACGAAAGTGCTTGATGACGGCTTCGATCTTCTTCATATGCGGTTTCCGGGGACGGCAAGTGATTCCGGTTTCGAGCTGCGTTGGCCTTGCCGTGGTCGCGTCGCGCAGCGTTTTTTCACTCGGCGGACGTGGGCCTGGGGTATTCCAGGAATCTTCCGAAGCGGGTGATGTCGAAGATCTCGCCGACCAGCGGCCCGACGTTGCAGACGTGAACGGACTTGTCGCGTTGCCTGAGCCGCAATGTGAATTGAATCAGTGCGGAAAGTTCCAGGCTGGTGACCGTCTCTACGTTCATGAAATCAACGCAAACCTTGGCCGCCGTCAAATGCGGTTCGGCAGCCTCCAACTGGTCCACCACGGTTTCCCGCCGTTTGAGGAGAATCCGTTCGGAGGAAAGTTCCAGCGATTCGATAACATCGGTTTTCACTTCCAGGGCTTTGGTCACCGTGCTGCTCCAAAACGTGAATTCGAAATCCTCGATTCCGTTCTTGCTCGTTCGAATCGAACGACGCCGAATCCGTATTGCAAACAGCGGACCAACCCGGCAAATGCCCGTTTTCGCAAGGAATTTGCCGGCCCCTGCCTCAAGTACCGGCAGCGGCCGCCTGCTAAATCAGCAGGCTCATGTCGTGGCGGATCCGATGTCGCCTGCAGGGGCGGGCGTCGCTGCGTCCGCGGGTGCGAGATAGTTGGCGACCAGCGCGATGAAGTGTTCTCGGTCGATGGGTTTGGTGGCGTAGTTGTCGCAACCGGCGGCGAGGCATTTTTCCCGATCGCCGCTCATCGCATTCGCCGTCAAAGCGATGATGGGGCCGGTATAACCGGCGTGGCGAAGCTGCTGTACCGCGCCGATGCCGTCGAGGACCGGCATCTGGACGTCCATCAAGATCAAGTCGAATGGGGGCGTCGCGTGCAACGCTTCCGTGACGGCATCCTGGCCGTTTTCGACGATCGAGACTTCGACGCCCGCTCGCCGCAGCAGCAGCGAAATGAGGCGCTGATTGTCGCGGCCGTCTTCGGCCAGTAGTACGCGCCCGCCAATCGACGTCGGAATCGGCTTGTCGTCCGTTGTCGTGTTGGCGGCCTGAACACTGCGATTATGCGCCGCGGCGGGGATCCAATTTGTTTTGGACGTGATTCCTCGGGCGGCGATATGAACCGTGAATGCGCTGCCGCGCCCCGGTTGGCTGTCCACAGTAATGTCGCCGTCCTGCATGCGGGCCAAGCGGCGGCAGATGGTCAGGCCAAGTCCGGTGCCGCCGAAGCGACGCGTGGTGGAGCCGTCGGCCTGCGTGAACGGCTGGAAGATCCGGTTGAGTTCTTCTGCCGCCATGCCGATACCTGTATCGGTGACAACGAACTGCAA
>CALBSZ010000297.1 GCA_937967665.1 uncultured Planctomycetaceae bacterium | reverse complement strand
ACAAAGAAAAGGGGCAAGCACCGTCGATCCACCGCGTGTTACGGGACGAAAAGAACACACCGATGGAGCCAGTCCCCGTTTCGCTACCGTCAACCCGGCGCTGTCGTACTAGTGCGCCGCCGCGATCAACTCCGCAGCACCCTGACTCAACAACTCGGTCGCAACCGATTCGCCCAGCTGCCGTGACTCATCGGGTGCTCCGAGCCCGTTCGCGCGCACGGCCGACTGACCATCCGGGCTGAGCACGATTGCATCCAGCTGAAGTTGGTCTTCTTTCACCCGCCCCCATGCTCCCACGGGGGCCAGGCAGCCTGCCCGCAATGTCGCCAACAACGCGCGTTCGGCGATCGCGCACTGGTGGGAAACTGGGTCGTCCAAAAGCTGTACGGCTGAAAGCGTCGCGTCGTCGTCGTGGCGAATCTCAATCCCCAGCGCTCCCTGGCCGATCGCGGGCAGCATGATGCTTTTGGGAATGATCTGGCTGATCCGCGTTGCGAGTTCCAGGCGTCGCAATCCCGCTTCCGCCAGGACGATGGCCTGGAACTGGCCGTCGTCAAGCTTCTTCAGTCGCGTTTCCACATTCCCGCGAATGTCGGTGACTTCCAAATCCGGCCGCAGGTTGAGCAGTTGTGCCTTCCGCCGCAAGCTTCCCGTTCCCACCACCGCGCGTTCCGGCAACGCTTCCAGGCTCGCAACATCGTTCGCAACCAGCGCGTCCCCGCATTCTTCGCGCTCGGGAACGGCGGCGATGCTGAGTCCGGGAACGGTTTGGGTGGGCAAGTCCTTCAGGCTGTGCACGGCCAGGTCGATTTCGTTTGCCAACAGGGCTCGCTGCAATTCCTTCGTGAACAGGCCTTGCCCGCCGAAGTTCACCAGCGATCCTTTCTCTGTATCGCCTTGCGTTGTCATCAGGATCACGTCGACGACCGTGCCGAGTTCGCGTAGCCGCGCGGCGACCCAATTGGCTTGCCATTGCGCCAAAGCGCTGGCGCGAGTTCCGAGGCGGAGAGGATTAGACATCAAGAGGTCGCGGCTTCGTCGTTTTCCACGGGGGAGGCTGTTTTCAGTTTGCCGTTGCCGTTGGGCGGATCCGGTTGCGTCTCGATCAAACCACTTCGTTCCGCAGAAAACCGGTCGGCTTCTTCCGAGTTATACTGCTGGGGCCGCGGCACGACAACGCCACAACTGATGATAAACTGGATTGCCTGGTCCACCGTGATGTTCAAGTCAATAGTTTCTGACCGAAGGACTGTAATGGTATAACCCGTTGCGGGCATCGGCGAAGTAGGGATCAAGACAGTGACTACTGGCTGGTTCGCAGCGGCTCGGATCGCGATCATGCTCTCCCCCGTCACGAATCCCAGCGACCAGATGCCTTTCCGTGGATACTCGATCGCCACCACGCGATTGAATTCGATTTCTTTTTCGCTGAACACGAAATCGGTTACTTGCTTGACCGACGAGTAGACGTTTCGAATCAGCGGCAGACGCGTGATCAACCCTTCAGCCGCATTGACGATGATTCGCCCGACACCCGCCGCCAGGAACTTGCCCAGCAGGTACAGCAGCAGCAGAAACAGGCACAGGAATACCGGAATGATGTAAGAACGCCGCAGCCAGGTCAGTTGCAGGTACCGTTCGTAAATCAGCTGGTTTTCGGCGGTTGTCACGTCGCCGAGTTTCCCGGGAGCGGCTTTGACGCGGGCGAATACGGATGCCGGTACTTCGTCGTTCCACCAGTCCATAATGTAAGCCGAAGTGGATCTCGTCCAGGACTCCATCGGCCCCAATAGATTGCTCTCGATCATGGTCCAGGCCCAGATGAACAAGAGCAGCGTCAGCAGGGGTGGCATGACGATCCCCAAACCGCGAAACACGGCTCTCCAGAACGGGTGTTTCTTATCGTGTTTGGGCATAATGCAATCTTCTCGCGAGGTGACTCGCGCCGTGCGATGGGTTGCTCATGAAATTCGCTTCACGGGGCCAGGGGCCGTTCCGACCGCCACTTTCAGGCGCTGAGTTCATTCTTTCCGTTTCGCATCCGAGGGCAAGTACACTCATACCAGATCGAGGCCGACTCCGCGAGCGATGACAGCAACGCGCACTTCGCCGGCTCCCGCGTCGCGTAACGCTCGGGCCGCTGCGTTGGCGGTCGCCCCGGTCGTCATGACGTCGTCCACAAGCAGTACGCATGCGCCTTCCAAATCGTAGCCTGCTTTTACCCGGAACGCACCCCGCATGTTGCGAAATCGCTGCCCGGGAAGCAAGGTGCCCTGTTTGTGAAGACGGCGGCGGAGCCGCAAAATCCGGGGATTTGATTTAATCCGCAGTTGGCGACCGATGGTGGCGGCCAACGTTTCGGACGTATTCCCCCCACGCATCAAACGCCGCGTCCAAATCATGGGGACACTGGCAATCAGCGAAACCTCGCGCGTCCATGCCGCCTGGTCCAGCAGTTCCGCCAGATAACGTCCCATCGTCTCGGTTAGCTTTTGATTTCGAGTCTTTTTGGTCCTCAAGACGACGTCGCGCAACTTGTCGCGGTAGGGTCCCGCGGCAATCGTCGCCGAAAATCGATAGCGGCGTTTCTTGCAGTACATGCAGTCATTGGACGCAGCGGCGTGACGCGTCCAGGGCGCGGCACACCGCGGGCAACGTTGTCCCAGGCTGCCAAAAGATTCCCGGCACTCCGAACAAATCAACGTGTCCGTTGTCCGATCTTCCAGGTCGATGGAACAGACCGCGCAGCGAGGCGGAAAAACAAGGTCCACGAAGCCGCGCAGTCCGCTGCGCGCGAGTCCGTGAGCGGCATCCAGGCGAAGGATCCGGCCGGACAGCGAGGGCATTGCCGAACGTGCTTCGTCGCGAGGCATCATGCGGGAGCTCTGTAGTGCTGGAGGTCGGCAGTAGTGCTGGAGGTCGCAGTAGTGCTGGAGATCGGCAGATTACACTTCAGGGTATCCGATTGCCCGGGCTTTGCATACCATTTAAGGGCTGACGCTGTTTCGCAGCGACGTTGCGCTGCGGAAAATCCCAGCATGCCGAGCGAAAGCGGTATCCTCGGCGAAACCGCCGTTATACCAACGCGCTGGGCGATGTGCCGGTTCCGTTCAACTCTGAATTGCTTTCTGAAACATGACAACCAAGCAACAGTTTAGTCAGCGTGCCGCCTGGGCTGTCGGACAGCCGATCAGTGAACTCATGGCCCGCGCTCTGGCGAACCCGGAACTGATCTCACTCGCGGCTGGATTCGTCGATTCAGCGACGCTGCCGGTGGAGTTCACCGCCGATGCCATGTCCGCAATCTTCGCCGACGAAACCACGGCTCGCCGCGCGCTGCAGTACGGTTCGACGCCCGGTTGCCCGGAGTTGCGTCACCTGATCATGGACCGGATCTGCCAGGAGGACGAACTGCCCGCCGGCACGCTCGATTATCAGCAAGTCGTGCTGACGGCGGGAAGCAACCAGCTATTGCATCTCGTCGCGGAATCGATTTTGAACACGGGCGACATCGTGATCTCTGCCGCTCCAACCTATTTCGTGTTCCTGGGGATGCTCGCGAATCTCGGCGCGCGAACCTGCGGCGTGCCGACCGACGATGAAGGAATACTTCCGTGGGCGCTGGACGAATTGCTGCAACGATTGGAGTCGCAAGAACAGTTGCCGCGAGTCAAGGCGTTGTACCTGGTTTCCTACTATGACAACCCGCAGGGCATTACGATTAGCCTGCGGCGCCGTCAGGAACTGCTTGACGTGATCCGTCGCTGGCGCAGCAAGCAGAACATCTTGATTATCGAAGACGCGGCGTATCGCGAACTGCGCTATGCGGGAGACGCGGTTCCCAGCATGTTGTCGCTGGAAGGCGCCGCCGATCACGTCGTTTACGCGGGAACGTTTTCGAAATCGTTTTCTCCCGGCGTCCGCGTCGGCTGGGGAATCTTGCCGGTGTCCTTGGTCGATCCCGTTTGCAACCAGAAGGGAAATATCGATTTCGGCTCGCCCCATTTCAATCAGCTACTCATGCTGACCGTCATCAAGAACGGCTGGTACGATCCGCATATCGACAGCATTCGTCAGAGCTACGGCGTGAAGCTACAGGCCATGTTGACCGCCATCGACCAGTACATCGGCGCCATCGACGGTGTCACGTGGGTCCGACCCAGGGGCGGCTTATACGTCTGGCTGGAATTGCCGCCTGCCATTGATACCGGCCCCGATGGCGTGCTGGCGGACCGGGCTGTATCGGAAGGGGTGCTCTATGTGCCAGGACAGTACTGCTACCCTTCCTCGGGTTCGCCGGTGAAGCGGAATACCATGCGACTCAGCTTCGGCGTGCAGTCTCCCGAGCGGATTGTCGAGGGCATCGAAAAGCTGGGCCGGGCGATTCGTTCGGTCCTCTGATGCGCAGGCAACGATTCCCTGGCGGATCAGCGCACGATTTCGACTCCCGCGTCGCCGATCCGATACGTCAGGATCTCTTCCGCGCACGCGCTGCCGCGATGCTTGGCAATGTACAGCGCCCGCTCGACGCGTTTGCCGGCCCGGACCTTTCCCATGTAGATCAGCGTGTTCGCATTGGAAAGAGCATCTCCCTCGTCCAACGGGCGCGCAATCAGGTCTTCCAGCATCGCTTCACGCGAGGTCAGCAGCAGTACACAACCAAGGGCGGCCGGATCGTAGCGATGTTCCGCGGCCGCCGCGGCATTGACCCGGTACTGCTCGCGAAACAGATCCCGCGCGACCCATTCCGGATCCTTGCGGACAATCTGATGGTAGGCATATTCGAACAGGTTCAACTGGATCGATTCGTGCGGGCGATCGGCCGGCTCGACGCCATCGACTACCACTCGCCGGCAGCCGTCAACGAAGTTGCGATAGAGAAACGCAATCGAGCTGCGCAGCTTGATGTTCAATTCCGTCTGCCATTCGCGCCATTGATCCCAGTCCAGGTCCTGCCGCGTCACGCGTTGGCCGCGATAGTCGAAGACGTGCTGGTAATCGCCGAGGTAGCTGTCGCTGCGAAAGAAGTCTGCCAGGTCGACCTGCTTGCTTGCAGGAACCTCGCGAAACGGCCAGCCGGCAATCCGCGCGGCGTAGTTGGAGTGGTTTTGCGAATCCCCGCGCGCGGAGACGTCGAACACGACTCCCCTGCGATTTTCCGGCGTCTTGCCCGCTGCGGCGAACTGCAGTCCCGCCTGCGTCTTTCCAATGCCCGTCGCGCCCACCACTACCGTCAGCGTCCCCGGTACCAGCCCACCGCCCAGATGATCATCAAGTCCCGCGATGCCCGTTGATTGTCGTGGATGCATTCCTGGCCTGATGTGCGTGTCGAGGAAATCGAGGAAGGTGCGAGTCAGGATCGCAATGATCGCGGCAACGCGCGGCTTGCGAAACGGTGACTCCGAGGGTGCGAGAAGTCCACATTGAGCGACTCGCTGGGGCATTCTAGCCAGTGGCCCAGCGGCTCACAACCAATCTAGCAGTCGTCTGCCGGCTTGAAAACGCACGACCGCAGGCGTCCAATGTGCAAACATTTCCGCCTGCCGAAACACTCGCTCTTGACTTCACGTGGGTACCCGTGCCATGCTACACTAACTTCCTGACGTTCCAGGGGCCGTCGGTACGTTCAGGAGTCAAGAAAAATGAAAGCCGCTGTCCGTTTCGCGAAGCTCTTCATCTTCGTTTCAACCCTGACGTTCTGGGCGTCAAACCTGCCGGCTCAGACGAATATCGAGGCCTTGCTTGATGCGGGTGAATTCGGACCCGCGCGGGTCGCCGCGGCGCAGCTGCCAGCCGCCGCTCGTGATGCTGCACTCAGTAAGATCGCTCAGGCTCAAGCTGCGGGCGGGGTTCGGGCCGGGTCGCTGTATACCGCTGGTGACATCGCGGACGATCGCACACGGCGGCAGGTCTTGGATTACGTTTCAACCCGCTACCCGTCCGCACTGCTGACGCGTGGAGGAGCGGCGGCAGCCGACTTCGACACGCTGATTGACCTGATCACCTCCACGATCGCTCCTCAGACCTGGGACGAGGTCGGTGGTCCGGGCGCCGTGGATGGTTTTCCGGGAGGTGTTTTCGTCGACGCCGCCGGTGTGCTGCGGAAGTTGCCGCGCGACACTTCGAATGCCTCGCTGGCGTTGCTCAGGAATCAGTCAACGGGCGGAGTCAGCCACGAAGTACAGCACGAGGCTGCGCTTCGCAAGGTCTCCCTGACCCGATTGGAAAAGCAACTGCAATTGCGTGGGGCTGTCGGGCAGGTGCAAACGGAAGCGCTGTCGACCCTGGGGGGAATCTATCAGATCAAATACGTCTTTGTTTATCCTGAAACGGGCGATCTCGTCATTGCCGGCCCGGCCGGCGCCTGGACAACCAATGACGAGGGGCGGCAGGTCAGCATCAAGACAGGGAAGCCGGTTGTCCAGTTGGACGACTTGGTCGTGCTGTTGAGGAACGCCTACGGTCCCGTGGGAAGTTTCACCTGTTCGATTACGCCGACGCAGCAGAAGCTGGCGGACGCCCAGGCATATTTGAACGAGTGGGCCAAGCAGCCCTTGAAGCCTCATCAGCGGCGCGAGTGGTCCAAGGGATTGCGCGACGCTTTGGGAATGCAAGAGATCGAAGTCACGGGCATCGACCCGGAAACGCGCGTTGCTCGCGTGATCGTCGAGGCGGATTATCGCATGAAGTTGGTTGGCATGGGCCTGGAAGAAGGAGTCCTGGGTGTGGAAAGTTATCTTGATTCCATCCAGGTGCCGGCCGGCGGCGCGCCCCCGGCGACGAGCGTCTTGCGCTGGTGGTTCACTTTGAACTACAAGGCCCTCCAGGCAACCAAAGCACGTAATGCCTTCGCACTGCAAGGGCAGGGGGTTCAGGTACTCAGTGAAA
>CALBSZ010000296.1 GCA_937967665.1 uncultured Planctomycetaceae bacterium | reverse complement strand
TCCTTTCCCGGCACCCCTCGTTGTACTCCCGCGGTGCCTTGCACGGAATCCCCGCTTATAGTTCCGCGACTCCTTTCGCGGAATCCCGCGGTCGGAGCCGCGGAACTACTGGTACATTCTCGTGTCACACCGTGGGCGCTGCGCGCCGTCGCCCCAGACCGCCGACATGCGGTGTCTTGCAATCGAAGCTTGAAGATTACTCACCCGATCCAGAACTTACTTTGGAGAACCTGGTGCGAGTTTGACGATAACGCTGGATATTCCGGATTCTTGCCTACTGACTCGTTAAACGGTTCTCATGCGCAACACTGCTTTCGCACTGCTGCTAGCGTCCCTGTCGGCCGGCTGCGCCATTATTCCAGATGTCGCGTGCGAACCGCGGGTCCACAATCCGTTCCCGCAACTGCATCGAGTCGCCGTGCTGCCATTCTACAACCAAAGCGACGACGCCACGGTCCATGGCGAGAAAGTTGCCAAAGCTTACTTCGAGGAGCTGCAGCAGATACCCGGATTCGAGGTCATGCCGGTCGGCGTCGCCAAGCAGCTGATGATGGCGAACAACGTCAATCCGCAGTCGGGCAAGGACTTTCAGATGCTGGCCCGGCAGTGGGGAGTGGATGCGGTTGTGGTCGGTGCGATCACGGATTACTCGCCGTACTACCCACCCAAGATCGGCCTGGCCATCAACTGGTACGCCGCGAATCCTTGTTTCCATCCGATCCCCGCCGGTTACGGATTGCCTTGGGGGACTCCGGCCGAGGAGGATATTCCGCGCGACTTGCAGCAGGCGGCCGAGTTTGCCTTGGCGCGAGAACAGTTGAAGACGCAGACGCCGGAACCGGACCGTGCGCCCGCCGAGTTGCTTCCGGGACAACCCCCGCGGGCCTTGCCGAATCAGGAAGAGACCGGGGACACGCAGGCGAGTTATACCTTTCCTGGGTCCCCAGCAAACGAAACGTTACCTCCCGACTGGCCGGATCCACGCGGATTCATTCCGACGGAACCTCAGCCGCATCGACCGGCATGCATTCCGCAAACGGAACCGATTATCACGCACACGCGGTTGTACGACGGACACGACAGCGATTTCACCGAGCGCCTGGCAAATTATTTCTATTTCCGCGATGACGCGCGCTTTGGCGGTTGGCAAGCGTATCTTCAACGCAGCGACGACTTTATTCGTTTTTGCTGTCACTTGCACCTGGCGGAAACCTTGACGGCTCGCGGCGGCGCGGGCGAAACGGAAGTGGTGTGGAGGTGGCCGATTCGCCGATATGAGCGATAGAGGCGGTTGTCGCGCTTATGACCGTTCTGCAGCAGTGCTCAGAATCGGCAAAGTCGGAACAATCGTTTTCCTCCCCGCTCGCCATCACCCCCCACCAGCCCACCACCGAGGGAGATTACCAGTCGTGGAACAGGATATCAACGTACTGGCGTTAGTGAAAGGCACGGAACGCTACGTCTTTCTATTTGACGATAACAATCGAGCCGAAACCTTGCGCACGCTCGGCCGCTTCGCTTCGAATCCGGAGCTCAGCTTTACCTGGTACGACGCCGCCGTGCTCAGTCAGAAGATCCGCCAGACGGCGCAACCTGTCGACGCGGAAGCGGCCCGACCACAGGCCCGCTTCACCCTGCCGGCGTCGCGGGACAACGACGAGATCTGACGGGCATGAAATCGGCGGTCAATCGATTTCTGCGGTTCCTGCAGGTGGAACGCAATGCCTCGGACCTGACGATCAAGGCGTACGGCGAAGACTTGGCGGCGTTGCTCGAGTTCTTTGCGGAAGAAGACGAATCGCTGCCAGCGCCGGCGGAGATCACGCCGCTCGACTTGCGCGGCTATATTTCGTCGTTGCACGAATGCGGCTACGCGAAGACAACCGTGGCACGGCGCCTGGCCTCGCTGCGCAGCTTCTTTCGTTTCGCGCAGCGCGAAGGACTGGTCACCACGAACCCGGCCAAACCGTTGCGCAATCCGCGTCCCGACAGGAAGCTGCCCCACTTCCTCACGACGCAAGAGATCGGCCAGCTGCTGCGTGCCCCGGACAGCGATTCGGCTCTGGGAGTCCGCGACCGCGCCATCCTGGAAACCACCTATTCCGCCGGCCTGCGCGTGAGTGAATTGGTGGGGATCAACGCGCAGGATTTGGACCTGGACAACGGCCTGGTGCGACTACGCGGGAAGGGAAAACGCGAGCGCATCGCGCCCCTCGGCTCGTTCGCCGTGCGGGCACTGAAACGCTGGTTGAAAACCCGCCGGTTGTCGCCGCGCGAACCCAGCGATGGCACGGCTCCCGTGTTCTTAAATAAGTTCGGCCGCCGACTGACGACTCGCAGCGTGGCGCGGATGCTGGAAAAGTATCTCAAAGTCACCGGACTCGATACGCGGACTTCCCCCCATACGTTGCGGCACAGCTTCGCCACGCACCTGCTGGATCGGGGCGCGGACATTCGCAGCGTGCAGGAACTGCTGGGGCACAAGAGCCTGGTGACCACGCAAATCTATACGCATGTCAGCACCGCGGGCCTGCGTGCCGCCTATGAACGAGCCCATCCTCGCGCGAAAAGATAACGTGGCATCGTTTCGACTCCGGCGCTACGCGGTGTCCGGCGCGCCACCCCGACGAACCGTCGCGACCGTTATCACGCGAGGGAACCACAAAGAGCTCATTCCCGGAACTTCGCCGGTGTACTTAAAGCAGCGTGTTGACTCAGGTTACCCCGTGACGTAGATAATTTACGACACCGATCTACAAACGCACGAGGTACGAAGATGAAGACAGGTTCACTCCTGCTAGTGGACGATGACCAACTCGTCCTGGACTCCATGGCAGGCTGGCTGCGCGAACTGGGACATGAAGTGCATGCCGCGCGCGGCGTTCAGGAAGCCATGGAGCAGATCGAGTGCCATCACCTGGACCTCGTGCTGGCGGATGTTCGGCTGCAGGACGGCGACGGCTTTGACGTCCTGGCGTATTGCCAGGAACACAAACCCAATTTGACGGTCATTTTGATCACGGGGTATGCCACTGTCGAAACCGGGGTTGACGCCTTGCGGGCCGGCGCGTTCGACTTGCTGACCAAGCCGCTTATCGACGAAGAACTGAACATGTCGATCAACCGCGCATTGTCACAGCGGGAGGTTCTGGAAGAAAACAAGCAGCTCAAGGCCCAGCTCGACATGCGTTACGGCATGGAGAACATTGTCGGCAGCGACCATCGCATGGTCAAAGTGTTTGATATCGTCGACAGCATCGCGGATACGAAAGCCACGGTCCTGATCACGGGAGAAAGCGGGACCGGCAAGTCGCTGATTGCCCGCGCGATCCATCGCCGCAGCGATCGGCGAGACAGGCCGTTTGTTGAAATTGCGTGCGGAGCGCTGCCTGAAAACCTGCTGGAAAGCGAACTCTTCGGACACGTGGCCGGTGCCTTCACCGGGGCGACCGGCGACAAGCTGGGGAAGTTCATGCAGGCCGACGGCGGTACGATTTTC
>CALBSZ010000295.1 GCA_937967665.1 uncultured Planctomycetaceae bacterium | reverse complement strand
ACCACAACCAAACCAGTCGCTGTCGCCTCTATTGTACCCGCTGCACCCTGAAATGGAAAACGCGGACGCGACCCGGCGTGCGGCACGCAGGCGTCAGGCCTTGCGCAGCGCTTTGCGGCGGTCGTTTTCCTTGAGCAGGACTTTCCGCAGGCGAATGGAATTCGGAGTGATTTCGACGAGCTCGTCTTCTTCGATGTATTCGAGCGCGGCTTCGAGGAAAATCTTGCGCGGGGGTTTGAGCAGGATGTTTTCGTCGCTACCGGAAGCTCGGATGTTCGTCAGCTTCTTTTCGCGTGTCGGATTGACGGGCAAGTCGTTGTCGCGACTGTTTTCGCCGACAATCATGCCTTCGTACACTTCATCCCCGGGCGCGACGAACATTTCCGCGCGATCCTGCAGCCCGAACAGCGCAAACCCCACCGCCTTACCGCCGATCGTGGACACCATGACGCCGTTGGCCCGCTTCGGCACCTCGCCTTCCAATTCGCGATAGCCTTGAAAGCGATGATGGATAATGGCCGTGCCCTGAGTGGCGTTGAGGAGTCGCGTGCGAAGGCCGATGAGCCCGCGGGCGGGAATGGAAAAGATGACGTGATTGTATTCTCCGCGAGTGTGCATCTCGTCCAGCGTCCCACGGCGCTCGCCAACCAGTTCCATCACCGGCCCCAGCTTGGCCGACGGTACCTCTACCACCAGCGTTTCGAACGGTTCCTGCAGGACGCCATCTTTTTCGTGCAGGATGACGTGCGGCTTGCCAACGGAGAGTTCGTATCCCTCCCGCCGCATCGTTTCGATCAGCACTGACAAATGCAACACGCCGCGTCCCGACACGGCGAACGAATCCGCATTCGGCAGTTCGCGAACACGCAGTGCGACGTTGCGTTCCAGTTCTTTCTTCAAGCGTTCCCGTAACTGCCGTGTTGTGACGTACTTGCCGTCACGTCCTGACAGCGGCGAGCTGTTGATGGTGAAAATCATTTCCAGCGTCGGTTCGTCGACCGTGAGTCTGGGTAATGGGCGAGGATGATCGGGGTGGCAGATCGTATCGCCAATCTCCACGTCTTCGAGTCCGACCACGGCGACAACTTCACCGGCCGATGCCTCTTCGACTTCCACGCGTCCCAGATTTTGAAAAACGTTCAGGGAGCCGATCTTGGCACGCGTCAGCTGGTTGTCGGCCTGGGTCAAGACGACGCTTTGGCCCGACCGGATGACGCCGGAACGGACTCGCCCAATCGCAATGCGGCCGACGAATTCCGAGTAGTCCAGCGTGGTGACCAGCAGCTGCAACGGCGAATTCGGTTCCACCTCCGGCCCGGGGACTTGTTGAATCACGAGGTCCAGCAAGGCTTCCATCGATCTCGCCGGTACGCTGGGATCAAAGGTCGCGTAGCCCTCTTTGGCACTGGTAAAGATGTGGGGAAAATCGCCGATGGTGTCTTCTGCCCCGAGGTCCATCAGCAATTCGAAAGCTTCGTCCAGGGCTTCCAGCGAACGGGCGTCGGGACGGTCGATCTTGTTGACAACAATGATCGGTTTCAAGCCGCATTCCAACGCCTTCGACAGAACAAACCGTGTTTGCGGCATCGGGCCTTCGGCGGCATCCACCAGCACCAGAGCGCCGTCAGCCATCCCGACCACCCGTTCCACCTCGCCGCCGAAGTCCGCGTGCCCCGGGGTGTCGATGATGTTGATCTTCTTGCCTTTATACGGCAAGGCGATGTTCTTGGAGAGAATCGTGATGCCGCGTTCCCGTTCCAAGTCGTTGCTGTCGAGAATGCGTTCGCCGGACAACTGCGAATCCCGAAATTGACCGCTTTGCCGGAGCATGCAATCGACCAACGTCGTCTTCCCGTGATCCACGTGGGCAATGATTACAATGTTACGAATATCTTCTCGACGCATGGTTCCTGATTCACTTATGGGGGCCCGGGCAACGGCTGCGGGCGGCTGGGGTATGGTGGTTCGCCAAATGACGGCACTCGACCGTCCTCGTTGCTGGCAGGTAACTTGTTAACGCTCGCCGATGTACGCGGCGATAGCTACGAAAAGAGCCCCGCTGCAAAAAGCAGCCGGGCTGCTGTGAATTCGGTAATTATCGGCATGCCACCGGAGGGTTCTTTGGTGGCATGGATCGCCGCCGCTAGCGTTCGATCGGTTGACGAGGCAGGAGGCTTGCCTGAACACAGCCCGCCACCGACGATCGCAACATGGCGTGCGGACTACTTGATCGGCACCGCGAAATCTCCGCGCGGATCACGCCACACACAATGAATATGACTCGCCGGGTTCCCAGCGGCATCGGGTTGCGTGTTGACAAACTCGATCAGGAAAGTCGGTCCCTGAATCCGGTAGTAGTGTCCAATTCCTTCCTTGCGTGCGCCGGCCCAGGCAAAGTGCACTTTGTCGCGGCCTGCTTCCTTGATCTCCGCCAATTGCTGTTCGGCTACATCGGCGGGCATGTTCAACGCATATTCTTCAATCAGCGCTTGCAGGGTCTGGTTCTGCTTCTTGCTCAGTTCCGCGGCCGCGATCCCGGCGGCAGCGTCCGTCGGCGGTTGCGGTTCCCCGGCCGCGCGGATCTCACGCGGCGCGACGTCGTCGATCAGGGCCTTGGCGAGCTGTTCTTTGGAGAGCGCGTTCACGAGTTCGAAAGCCAGCGTTTCCTCCTTCGCCAAAACACGCAGGCCTTTCTTCACACCCAGGCCCGCGAAGTCCTTGCCGACGATGGTCGGATTGGCGGCGAAAAACGCGGGTGTCGACGATTCGACCTGATTGCCGTCCACCACAAAGTTCAGCGAGAGATGATGCCCTTCGATACTCAATCCCCACTTTCCTTTTTCCGATGGCGTTCCGAACACCGTGAAGTAGTAACGCTCGGCGTCACGAATATTGCCGCTCGGCTTGGCACGTTCCAGTTCATGCAGAACCGCTTCCAGTTTCATGATCTTGGTGGCCTTGTCATAACCGACCTGGGACAGCGCGCTACGGAGCAACGCATGCGCCGCCCGACGCTGCTTCTTGTTCATGTGCTTGATCTGCAATCCCTTGCGATAATCTTTGGGAATGAAATGCCAGCCCAGACGTTCCGGCGCTTCGTAGTCCATCAGGCTGGTCTTCTTTTGATCGTCGTCCAGCAAAGCCAGGTAGCCATGGGCGGCCCCCGTCATGCTGGCACCCGAATTCTTGACTTTCAGCACGGCGAAACTGGTGCCGGCGGTGAGTGCGAGAAGTACAGCAACCACAAGGCTGACGCGGGCTTTCGACATGGGTGGGACTCCTGGGTATCGTCGAGCAGGGCGGGATGTTTACGGCATACGTGCCTGACAGTATAACCAGCGTTTGAGCTAATCTCTAGCCAGGAACGGGCCTCGGAGGGGCCTTTTCCGGACGAAACCCCGTCTCTCGCCGTCGGACAAGATCGTGCCTGCGCAAATCCTTGGCTTCCTGATCGCCCTTGCCTTCCTGACCTTGGTGTCCGGTTGCGGTACAACGCATCCCGAGTCAGATCGCCTTCCCGCGGAGGCGATCGTCTTGACCGATAGCCTGGGCAGGACGGTTATACTTCCCCACCGCCCGGAACGCATTATCTCGCTCGCCCCAGCGAATACGGAGATTCTGTTTGCCGTGGGTGCCGGGGAGCAAATCGTGGGCGTGACCCAGTACGCGAATTATCCCGACGTCGCGGCCGAGATCGCGCAGGTCGGCGGCTTCTCGGCCAACAGCATCAGCCTGGAAACCGTGGTCGGCCTGCAGCCGGATGTCGTCTTTGCCGAAGGGGACCTTCATCGAACCTTGATCCATCGCTTTG
Source organism: uncultured Planctomycetaceae bacterium (assembly GCA_937967665.1). GTDB lineage: Bacteria > Planctomycetota > Planctomycetia > Pirellulales > Pirellulaceae > CALBSZ01. Next base: position 3,269 of record CALBSZ010000295.1, on the reverse strand, counting down.
AGCAATTGCGAATTCCGGTGATCGCCTTTGATCCCGCCACGCTGGAGGACGTTTATGAGAATGTCCGCATTGCCGGCCGCGTGACCGAGATCCAGGACCGCGCCGACCATGTCGTTCGGAACATGCAGGCGGCGGTGGCCGCAGTGCAAGCCGCTCGACTCGAAGCGACCCCCAAGGTCTTCTACCTGGCGTGGGATACGCCTTTAATGACCGCAGGTCGCTCGTCATTCATCAGCCAGTTGATTGTGTTGGCGGGTGGCGTGAACGCCTTTGGAGATGTCGAAGAGGCCTTCCCGCAAGTGAGCGAGGAAGCGATCTTACAACGAAATCCCGACGTCATCATTGCGCCGCAGCGCGACGGAGACGACAACGAATTGGAACGGATCACGGCTCGCGCGAACTGGCGAAACCTTAGTGCGGTCCAGAACGGACGCATCCATTTCATTGACGAGGACTGGATCTCGCGGCCGGGACCACGCCTGGTGAGCGGCTTGCATGCCGTTGCCGACGCCATTCGCAACGCCGCGCCCGCAACGCCAAGCGTCGCCAAACCGGTGGTTCCGGCAGCGGCGGATCGCGGGGAGTCGGAATGATGCGGTTTGTCGCCTGGGCTGCACTGGTGTTCCTGTTGCTCGCCACAGCCGTGGGTAGTCTCGCCATAGGGAATCAAACGGATTCGCCCCTGACCGTACTCGCCGCGCTCTTCACGCCCGAATCGGTTGACCCTGCCACGGCAACCATCATTCGCGACATGCGTGTGCCGCGCGTGATGCTGGGGATCATCGTCGGTGCCGCCCTGGGTGCCGCGGGAGCCGGCTATCAGGGGCTGTTTCGTAATCCGTTGGCCGATCCGTTTATCATTGGTGCGTCGAGCGGCGCGTCGCTGGGCATCACGGTTGCCGTGCTGGCCGGCTGGCAGTTAACCGCGTTGGGACTCGGGCCGATTTCGCTGGCCGGCATGGCCGGAGCGTTGTTGACCGTCTGGCTGGTGTACGCCATTGCCTCCGTCGCCGGCGAAGTCCCGATGCTCTCGCTGCTGCTGGCCGGAATTGCGGTGAGCAGTTTTCTGGGGGCCGTGGTGGCCATCATGATGCTGTTGCATGACGAACATTTGATCACCATTTTCAGTTCCATCTTGGGGACGCTCAGCGGCGACTGGAATCGCGTCACGGTGGGCGGGGGAATCATTATTCCAGGGCTTCTGGTGCTGTGGAGCATGTCGCGTCCTCTGGACGTACTCGGCTTTGGAGACGATGCCGCGCAGTCGTTGGGACTGTCGTTGACAAGAGTGCGTATTGCGCTGGTGGTCACGGCCAGCGTGATCACGGCAGCGGCCGTGGCGGCGGCGGGTGTGATCGGATTCGTAGGATTGATTGCCCCCCACGTCGCCCGCATGTTCGTCGGTCCTCGGCATCACGGTGTGGTTCCGGCAAGCTGCCTGGTCGGCGCCATCCTGCTGTTGATTTCGGACGATCTGGCGCGGACCGTCTTCGCTCCGACCGAGATTCCCGTGAGTCTGGTCAGCGCGCTGCTCGGCGGACCGTTCTTCTTGTACTTGTTGAAGTCACGGTCCACACGCTGGGGAACGAATTGATGACGCAACTCGAAGCCAGGGACATCACCTGCGGTTACGGCAAGGACGATGTGGTGCGCGGCGCCTCGCTGGACGTCAACGCCGGCGAGGTGCTCTGCCTGAGCGGCCCGAACGGCAGCGGCAAGACAACGTTGTTGCGGGCCCTGGCCAGGCAGTTGCCGCTACGATCCGGTGGGATCACGCTCGACGGCACCGACGTGGGACGCTTCTCTCCCGCCGAATTTTCCCGACACGTGGCGCTCGCTCCCCAGTACGAACGTCGCGACTGGCCGTTTGCCGTCGAAGCGGCTGTCTTGCTAGGCCGAACTCCGCATCGCGGCTGGCTGCTGCCGTTTTCGCAAGCGGACCACGACATCGTCCACCAGCACTTGCAGGAGCTGGGTTTGCTGTCGCTGCGCGCGAGGCCGATCACGGAACTGTCCGGGGGGGAATGGCGGCGAGTGATTCTGGCGCGAACGCTGGCGCAGCAATCGCACGTGTTGCTGTTCGACGAGCCAACCAGTGGGCTCGACTTGAAGCATCGCACCAGCTTCTTGACACAAATCCGTCAGCTGGCGAACGAGCGGCAACTGGCAATCGTCTTCACGCTGCTCGACCTGAACGAAGCGATCCGCTTTTGCGATCGGCTGGCGATTCTCTCAACCTGTCGCGTCGCCGCCGCGGGGACTCCGCAAGAGGTCGTAACGCCCGAATTGATCAAGCGGATCTACGACGTCGACATTCGATTGATTGACGACAAGGCAGCGCCGCTCATCGTAACGCGGTGAGCCTGTTTCATCTGCAAACTTGACGCAACATCGGAAGTCTCGTAGTGACACCTATTCCCGATGCTACTCGTTTCGTGTTTTCAGGCTCAAGCCACTAATCTTCACGAGCACGATCAAATCGGGTTTGTCCCGTTCTTGGGGCTATACGCGGACGACGGTGCGTTGGGATTCGATCGCTTCGATCTGGTAGAGTTTTCCGGTTCCGCTGCCGGGGCAGACGTCGCAAGTTGATTCCCAGGCCTCGGGACTCTTGAGATTCGAATCCCAAAAAGGCCACGTGCGGCATTGTCGCGGACGCGCGCCGTAGACCGTGCACTTGCGCGTGTCGCCGTCGAAGAAGACGCAGTCGCCGTTGGGGAATTCTTTCAAACTCTTGCGAATGCCGATCTTTCGCACGTAGAGTTCTTCGAATCGCTCGAGCTCTTCACCCACCTCGGCCGCGAGCGTGCCAATTTCTTCCTTGTTCACCCACACGTAGCCCGGCGCGCCGGTGCAGCAATCGCCGCACTGCGAACATTGAAATCGCAAACCATCTTTGTACCAGGGCTTTTTCGACACGGTCATTCCTTTCTGGACGGACTCACCGTCACGCCGCGGCAATCTCCTGCACGGCGGCAACGGCGGCGGCGATCTGCTCCGGCGTGTTGAACATTCCCACGCTGATCCGCACCGTGCCGCCCACATCGGCCGTGCGGAGCGCGCGGTGCATGCGTGGAGCACAATGTAGCCCGGCGCGGACTTGAATGCCATACGCCGTATCCAGCAGGCTCGCCACTTCTTGCGGATCGTACCCCGTGATGTTGAAACTCAGCACGCCCACCTGTTGGCTAACCTTTTCGGGAGCGTACGTCACCACCTGACTCGACTTGGACAGCCCCTCGCGCAAGGCGGATAGCAGCGTCACTTCG
>CALBSZ010000294.1 GCA_937967665.1 uncultured Planctomycetaceae bacterium | reverse complement strand
CCTGGCCTTCGCGGATCGTGTACGGGCCGCCGGCATCGGGCACGGGTGCGTCGTTAGTGCCGGTAATCACCACGTCGACGGTGTTGGTGGCGGCGGCATCGCCATCGTTCACCGAGGCGGTATATTGGATGGTGACGACCTCGTTGAGCGACAAGTAGTCGAATGCTGTCGACGCCGCGTTGAAACTGAGCGACGCGCTGCCGCTGCTGGAGCCGGCGTTTTTCGTGGTCGCATTGACGGTGATCAAATTGAGCAAATCCGACGGGTTCAGCGTCAGTCCGCCCGTGACGCCACTGGCCGTCGCGGCCGTGATGGTGGTGGTGTGACCCGTATCGTTCAGATCGACATCGCCGAAGTTGAGCGAAATACTGCCGGTCAGCGGCGTACTGTCGGTCGTTTCCGCGACATGCGTGTCAGCCGTTACCGCCAGCACCGGCGGGTCGTTGGCGCCAACGATTGTCACGTTGACCGCAGCAACGGGCCCGTTACTGACGGTATAGGTGAATTGATCGGAGGCCGTTTCCGAGGCTGCCAACGATTCGAATTGTGCATCAGGATTGTACGACAGGTCCGCGCCGCTGTTGGTGATCGCGACCGAACCGGCGCTGGCACTGTCGTCAACCGCCGTGATGGACAGGTTTGGGGCGGCGAAGAACTGGACTTCGCTGAGTCCCGTGTAGTTGTCGCCGCCGTGATCACTCTGGATGTCGAAACGCACCAAACGCACATTGGCGAGCAGGGAAGTGTTGGTCACGCCCGCCAGGCTGATCGCCGAGCCGAGATAACCGCTGGCGCCCGGCGCCACGGGAAAGGCAAAGTCACTGCCAGCATTGTCCAGCTTGACCAGGTTGGCGACGTTTGCATCCGGTGAGACATAGATTTCCACGTCGTTGGCGCCGCGCAGCCGCCAGTTGCCTCCCGCCTCGTTGTAATTCCACACGTGCAAACCGCTCAGGCTGTAGCTGGCGCCGAGATCAAACGTGATCACGGGCTGCTCTTCATTGTTGCTGAGCCACATATTGCCCACGCCGGTGTCGTGGGCGCCGGCGCTCAATCCAGAACCGTTCACCGCCGCCACGGCCGGACGGCCGCCGAATTGAGTCGAGAAGTCGGCGATCGTCACGCCGGATACCAGGACGCCGGGCAGCGCATCGTTGGCCAAGACATCAACGGTATTCCCCGCACTGTCTTCATTCACCGACAGGATATCGTCGACCAGATCCGAAGCACCCTGGACCGTGATATTCACCGTGGCCCAATCCGTTCCGCCATTGCCATCGTCGACCAGGTAAGTGAACGAATCTGCCATCGATTGCCCATTGACCATTTCTTGAACGGTGGGAAGTTGCGATGGATCGAACGTGAAGGACCCATTCGCAAAGACTTCGACCTCCGCTCCCAGGGCACTGGTCGTCCTGAGCGTGCCCGCGGTGGGGGCACCGCTGGTGGCGATACCGGTTACCGTCAGCGTATCGCCGTTGGCATCGGTATCGTTGGCGAGCAGCTGACCGGGCTTGCCGAGCAGCCGCAGGTAAACTTCCGTGTAGGGGGTTAACCAGCTGTTGATCTGAATGCCGTAGCTGAAACCCTGTTCGTTCTGGTGCGAAAAGGTAAAGATGCGGTCGCCGTCGTCGCCGTTTTGACTGTAGCTGTCCCGGGTATTGGTCGTGTACGTGCCGCCGGAACCGGCCAGTCCCGCCAGGTCCTTGATCTCCGCGGTTACTCCGTACTGGCTGTCGTTGAAGTCGAAAGTGAACGCATTGCCGTTCCCGGTAAAGTCGCGCCAGCGGATGTCCTGGTACTGTTCGTTGCCATCCAAGGTGAGCTGGTTTGCCCGTTTGATACGGATTTCGACATCCGTCATCGACGCGCCGGCCTGCGCCAGCAGACCGTTGATTAATGCATCGGAATATGCCGCCGGGGCGAACGAACCCAGGTTCTGGATCACGTCGGCGACGCTTCCCTGCCCGTCGGTATCAAAATCCCAGTCTTCACGGCCGCGGCCGATCAGCAGCCAGCCGTTGCCGTCGTGCTGTTCGACATGGCCCTGGAAGGGCAAGCCGCTGGAAGAAAAGGCGTGGATGCCCGTCGTCAGCGAGTCCAGATCGAAGAGCGTGTTTCCGGCGGCATGCGGAGTGGAGTTCTCAGATAACGTCACCGCGTCGTCCAACGCCACCGGCGGGGTAGGCAAGAGGTTTCCGAAGAACTGCACTTCGCTCAGCCCCGTGTAATTGTCGCCGCCATGGTCGCTCTTCACATTGATGCGAACGAGTCGTACGTTGGTCACCGGCCCGCCGAGATCGATGTGCTCGCCCAGATAACCGTTGGCTCCAGGCGCGCGTGCAAAGTTGAAGTCGCCTAGAGAGGTGAACGTGCCGCCGACGCTGTCGGCCACCAGGATTTCCACCAAATTCACGCCGCGACCCGCCCAATTGCCCCCCGATTCGTTGTAGTTCCAGACATGCAGTTCCGCCAGGTCGTAGTTTCCCTCGAGATCGAAAGTGATCACCGGCAGTTCTTCCGCGTCGCTCAACCACATATCTCCCGCATTTGCGTTGTGCGCCCCGTTGCTCAATCCCGAACCGTTGATGGAGTCCACGGCCAGGCGGTTGCCCGGTGTCCACTCCGTTGTGAAATCTTCGATCGTGACACCGGGGATGAGCGGCGCCTTGGTCCTGAAATTCCAGGTTGTATCGTCCGCGATCCCGGCGAAGTTATTGCCGGCCAGGTCGGCGATGGCCGTGGCGTCGATTTGTATCGCGTAGTCCTTGAAGCCAAGCAGGTTCGCTGCGGGGTCGATGGTCAGCGCCGCCCCGGCCACCGTCAGCTGCCCGCCATGATTCGCCACATCGATGGTGGTCTGCGTGCTGTCAGTCAGGTTCTTCAACGTGATGTTGCCGCTGCCGAGCGCAATCTCTTCGTCGAACGTGAGCACGAGATTGCCGCCAGCGTCCACACCGATCGTGTCGTCAAGCGGACTCAGCGCGTTGAGCGTGGGCGGAGTGCCGTCGGCAACCGATACCTGAATGCCATTGATACGGATCAGATCGCCGGAACCGAAGGTGTCGGAAACATGAACCAGGTCAATCTCCAGGCTCCCATCCGTGGAACTCCACAGGCCGGTGGCGGAATACTGCTCGTCTGACGTTGGCGCGGCCGCCTGTGAGTTCAGCGTGACGGGACTGCCCGAGGTATTGGAGCCACCCCGCGGCTGAATCGTGGTGGTGATCGCGTAATCCCGCTGCCATTCGTAGAACGTGACGGCGTACGGCGTATTGGGCGCCAGGCCAGCGATGTCGACTGAAACGACAGGATTCGAACCGTTGCCGGCATTCACGTACCAGAAGTCGTTGTAGACCGAAGCGATACTCATGCTGCCGCCGTTGGTCGCGAGTCCACCGCCCGTCTGCGTGAATCGTGTCAGGCCGTTGATCGTCACGGTGGCGCCCACTTCGTTCGTGGCGAAGGGGGAAACGGTCATCGATTCCCAGCCGGTCTGGGTATTGCTGGCATTCTGCTCGAGATCAAGATGCAGGACGACGTCGGAGGTGGTGAAATTCCACGACGAGTTACCCGTGATGCCGGCGAACGGGTTGCCTGAACTATCTTCAAAGGCGGCACTGGCAATTTCTACGTAATAGTCTGTGTCGGGTTCGAGGTTGACGGTTGGATCGATGATTGCTTGCGAGCCGACGATGGTGACGTTGCTGGAAGTCACGGGGATCGTCTCAATAATGGCATCGCCGACGGATTCTCGAAGAACAATGTCGCCTGTCGTCCCTTTGCGCACGTCTTCGTCGAACGCGACGACCAGATTCGCCGCGGGACTCGCATCGGTCGCGTCATCCGCCGGACTCAGCGCAGTCACGGTCGGTGCGACGTTGTCGGCCGGTGCCGTGGCAATTTCCAGGCCGTTGATCCGGATCAGGTCCGCCGGTCCGTACGTGTCGGAAACATGAGCCAGGTCGATTTCCAGACTGCCATCCGTAGAACTCCAGATTCCGGTCGCGGAATAATTGCCGTCGGCGGTCGGGGCAGCGGCAGACGAGACTAGCGTGACCGAACTGCCGGATGAGTTCGAGCCGTTGCGGGAGCGGATTGTCGTGGAGATATCATAGGTCTTTTGCCATTCGTAAAACGTAATCGCATAGGGCGTATTGGGCGCCAGCCCCGAGATGTCTACCGAGACGACCGGCTGCGACCCGCTGCCCGCATTCACGTACCAGAAGTCGTTGTAGACCGATGCGGTGCTCATGCCGCCGCCGTTGGCGGCGAGCCCGCCGCCGGTCTGGGTGAACGTGGTCATGCCGTTGATCGACACGGTCACCGCGCCTTCGCTCGTCACAAACGTGGCGGGTGAACTCGTCATCGTCTCCCAGCCGCTTTGCGTATTGGCCGTGGTTTGTTCTAAGTCGACTTGCAAGAACGGTGCGGTGGACGCCAACGGTAGGCCAAAGAACTGGACTTCGCTGAGTCCCGTGTAGGTATTACCGTGATTGCTGGTGATATTGAAGCGGATCAAACGCACGTCGTCCGCTACCGGGAATGCGGAAAGGTCAATCGTTTCGCCGGCGTAGGTGTTTGTGCCGTCGGCTTGGGCAAAATTGAAATTGCCCAGCGAAGTAAAGGTTCCGCCGGCGGTATCCGCGACCAGGATCTCGACCAGGTTCGCCCCACGCTTGGTGAAGGTGCTCGGGTTGCCCGAGTTCTCGTTGTAATTCCAGACATGGAAGTGATCCAAATCGTAGTTGCCTTCCAGGTCGTAGGTTATCACGCCGGTCGCCGTCCCGTTGGTCAGCCACATATCCTTGGGGTCGTTATTGTGAGTCCCCGCTCCAACGTTCAGGCCAACTTCATTGATCGTGTCCACCGCCAGCCGCTGATCCGGCATGTACTCTGAAGAGACATCTTCGATCGTCACACCGCTGATTAAAGCCAGCAACCGCCGTGGTTCCATCGACTCCAAGAGCAGACGCCGATTGTGGCGATGCGAGTGGCGTCTGGTAGACGGACGCTGCGATCGACGCGGTAAGGGGGAGCGTTTCATGTCCGTGATCCTTTTCATTCAAGCGTTCGTGCTGGTTTCGTTGCCGGCAAACTCCGTTGCCCGGTACGTGTGGCAAGCTCGCGTTCGCCCGACCGAGTCCTCGTCGATGCCGCAACCCGGCCAGCAGGGACGCGCCCACCGTGTGGTGCTGTCCACGAGGATTCCGGGAGTTCTCAACGGAACACCACTGCACCGACGCCAGGGGCGCTGGAGTAGGGACGTGCATGTGTCAACGATTCAGACCAAGACCTTGGACGGGACGCTGGCGAATGCCTGCCCGACGGCGCCGCGAGTATGCCATTACCGGCCCGTTTCAGGCCCACGACGGCATGTTTATCTCACGAACCCCACTTATGACATCTCAAAGCCCATTTTGCAAACAAAAAGCAGCAACTTCAAGAAAAAATATAGCGTTTCGCCGATCCGCACACGCCGCCCGGCGCAGCGCGAACGATCGGCGTCGAGACACACTTCCCAACACGGGAGGTTCCCGCAAGAAACGCTTCAAGATTCATGTTGTGGAAGACTACACCGCCACGAAGACGTCGTCGCCGCGGATGACCAGGCCGTCGGGGCCGTCGGTGAAGAACAGGTCGCGGCCGGTATGGCCGTTCAGGCCGTCCGGAGCACCGTCGGCCGCTGCCGCCAGCGGAGCCACCACCAGCGCCGCGGCCGTGGTGAAATCGTTGGCCAGCCAAATGGCCCGCACGCTGCTCAAATCGGCCGCCGCACTGCCGCCGACCAGCAAGTCGTTTCCTTCGTCACCGAGGACCGCGTCGGCGCCGGCATCGCCCACGACGATGTCCCATCCCTGACGGCCAAACAACCGGTCCGCACCGTTGCCGCCACGGACAATGTCGTTGCCGCTGCCGCCGCTGACGACATCGTCGCCGTCGCCGCCGTCCA
>CALBSZ010000293.1 GCA_937967665.1 uncultured Planctomycetaceae bacterium | reverse complement strand
CGCGTTCAGCCGGGCCAGGTCCGCGCCGGGCCGATCGCCGACCCAGGCGTCTTCGCAGATTTCAAAACCGAGCCGCACGCCGCCGACATCGAAAGCCAGGTCCCCAAGCGGATACCGCTTGCCGCGCAGCACCGTCGTGGTACTCACGTCGGCCGGCCAGCGTTTGAACCAGCGGGGCTCATAGTGGATACCGTCCCCCGCCAGATTCTGCTTGCCGACAAATCCCGCGATGGTTCCGTCCACGGCCAGGCAAGCCGCGTTGAACAGTCCGCCCTGATGCGCCAACGGCAAGCCGAAGGACACGACCATACCGCTCGTCGCGGGTAACAGTTCGAATAGTAAGTTGACTGCCGTTTGCTGGGTTCCCGGCGAAAGAAACGCGTCCTCGCAGCCGTAGCCCGTCAGGCAGAGTTCGGGCAAGCAAACAATACGGACCGACTTCTGCCGCGCGGTCTCCAGTGCCTGCAAGATGTGCGACTTGTTGTTGTCCCAATCCAGTGGAGTTTGATTGAGCACCGCGGCCGCGACTTTGATCAGTTTCATGTTTGGCCCTTCGCCTTGTTAGTGTCATTATTACACTAAGATGCGCGGCGTCAAGACGAGGTTCGCGGAATTTACGGATGACCACGGAAACCCTAGGCTCTGTTTTAAAACCGAAAAAGGGTGGCTTAAAACCGGAAAAGGGTGGTGGAGCGAAGCGACCCCACAGAACGTTGGATTCCGGGGGCTCGTTTCACTCGACCCCGGCCACCCATGACAACAACGCGAGATTTAAAACAAAGCCTAACGCTGGATCATGGGCGGGATGGTTTGCCCGTCGGGCACGAAGCGAATGGAGACCGAGTTGACACAGTGGCGAGTGTCTTTGGGCGTCATCCTTTCGCCGTGAAAGACGTGCCCCAGGTGCCCTTGGCAGTTTCGGCAGACGATTTCGACGCGCCGGCCATCAGGGTCGGGATGGCGTTCGACCGCATCCGGTACTTCGTCATCGAAACTCGGCCAACCGCAACCGCTGTGAAATTTGTCATCGGACCGGTACAGCAGGGCATTGCATTGCCGGCAGATGAAGGAGCCCTTGTCTTTCAGGTCTGTGTACTCGCCGGTGAAGGGACGTTCCGTTCCCTTGTCCAAGATGACGTGCCGTTCGGCGTCGTTCAGTTCATTATATTGTGGGGAATCAGTCATGTGCCCTTCCGTTAGTCGTCTCTACGGCAGTTCACGAATCTTCAGTCCCCGGAATTCGACCGGCGAGCCTTCCGATTCCAGGCAGAGGTAACCGGTTGCCGGAGTGATGTCAGTGCCTCCGGAAACCTCTTCGCCGTTCACGGAGAGGCGCACTTCGCCATCTTTGGCCAGGATATAGTAGTGATTCCATTGATTTACGCCCTTGCTGAGTTCTTTGGAGGGAAAGCTGCGAGTTCCATTCGGGGCGACTGGAGGAAAGGGCTTCATTTTAGACGCGCCAACGGGAAACACGTCGCCGTGGCAGGTGAACCAGTCCGCCTTGCGTTTCCCACCGGCTTCGTAGGCATCCTTATACCCCAAGTCCAACACCTGCACTTCGATCCCGTGCGGCAGGCCGGGACCTTTGAGCCGTTCGAGCGACGCGGGAATCGTCCAGACAAAGATTCCCGAATTGCCGGCGCTGCGCAGGTGCCGCCATTCGCAAACGAGTTCGAAGTTGGTGTATTGTTTCTTGGTGCGGATGACGCTCACCGGCTTCCCGGTACAGTGAATCACACCGTCCTTAAAGGTCCAGGTATCTTCGTCGCTGTTGACTCGGGTGAAGTCGTCTTCGCCCAGCGCGACCCATCCTGGTCCTTCTCCCTTGTTCAGTTTGGGTTCCGGCGATTTATCGTCAGCAGCGAGGACGTTGCCTGCAACGAGACTCAGCACCATCGACGCGATCAGTACGAAGGCGGCTGTCTTCATGATGTTATCCTGTGTAAATGGAGTGTTTCGATCTTCAGTTGTCTGTAGTCGTGCAGTGGTGAACCGACTGCCATCTTTCAAATAACGTAAGTTCCGCGTCCGCTGCTTGTCAATGCTCGCGTTGCTCCTGCCAGCTTCGTCCGGGGCGATCGACGCGAAAGGTCACCAGCCGCGTGAATTCTACTTCGGTAACGTAGGCGGTGCAGCCATCCGGTCCGCCGAAGCAAATGTTGGACGGGCGAGATCCCAGAACGGGAATTTCGCGCAACGTTTGGCCTTTGGGAGAGAGTTTCACTACCGTTCCTTTCCCATAGCGGGTGACATACAGGTTGCCGTCCACGTCGCACCGCATGCCATCAAAACCATGATCTTTGAACTTGCGGATCAGCCGTTGCTTCGCCAGGGTCCGATCGGCCGTGATGTCAAACGCCCACAGATTGCGTTGCTTTGATTCGTTGACGTACAGTGTGCTCCCATCGGGACTGACTTCAATGCCGTTGGTCGTTCCCATCTCCCTGGCCAGTCGCGTGGTGGTACCGTCCGGGTCGATGCGCCAAAGCTGCCCGGTTCCGTCGGACCAATTGGGGTCACTCGCGTACAGCGTTCCATCCGGAGCGATAGCCAGATCGTTCGGCTGATTCATTTCGTCGTGATGGGCCAGGACGGCGAGTTGGCGGGAGGCGAGTTCAACTTTCAAAACGTTATGCCGAGGATAGTCGGCCACGTAGAAATGCCCACTTCGATCGAAACGGATTCCGTTGCCGACACTCTTATCGGGCAAGGTCAAGAACACCTCGCCTACGCCATCGGGCCGGACGCGGCCGATTGTTCCCTGCTTTTCGTAGTTGACTGCAAACACGTTGCCTTCCCGGTCGCAGGCAGGCCCTTCAATCCCCGCGGTGAACTCGCCCGGCTTCGTCAGCGGCCGCGGCGTCCAAAGCGGTTCGGGGGGCGCGAAAACGATGTCGGTTGGCGTGCCGAACTTTGCCGGGAGGGGCATGTCGGCCAGTTCAGGATCATCGCCGATACGGAGTTGCCAGCGGCCTTCCAGCTTGAGTTGACGATTGCCGGATTGCAGCACGGGGGCCTGATCGAGCCCTTTGTTGACAACCTTGACCACCAGCAGGTTGGCGTCGTCGCCAACGATCACCGACGCAGGTATCTTCCACGAGTGACCATCGGCTGAGGCCAACTGCCGGCCATTGCACCACACGTTCCTGAGCTTGGCGCGATCCACCCGCAGCGACAGCGAGTCGTCGGCCCAGTCGGACGGAATGCGAACGACGCAACGGTACCACGCCCCGCCCGCGTATTTCCGCAGCGATTCCGGCAGCGGCCCGGGAACTTGCCGCGGAGACCAGTAGCGTTGGTAGTTTTCCAGCGCACCGACATTTTCGCTTCCATCCGACGTATCCACCGCTTGACGGTCGCCCTTGAAACGAAAAGGCTTGCCGCCGATGAACTGGTCGCTGGTGATCGTTGGACAGACATAGCGTTCGATGTGGGCAATGATCCGGCGAGTCCCTTCGAAATGACTCACAAACGGCCAGCGTTGTGGATTGTACATGGTATCGGTCATGTCGCGCATGAGTACCACGTTCTTGCCGTTGCGCGCCATCTGACGGAGTCCGAATGGCCTTCCCAAAACGCACATGTTGGTATGGACGCCCGTCAGGATCACGTTCCGGATGCCGCGCTGTTCCAGGATGCTCCACACCTCGTCTCCGCGGTCGCTGATGTAGTCGGTCTTGCCGTCGATGGCAATGAGTTCGGACTGGGCTTTCCATGGTTGGGCGGGGTTCCGTCCCAGCGACTCGAGCTTTCGCGCCCACTCGGCATGTTCCTGCGGATCGTCATCTTCGCCGCCATCGGACTGATCGATCGGATAGACGGCTCGTTCTTCCGACGGCAGGAGGGAACACCACGACTTGATCTCGTTAGGTAGTATCGCCGCCAGCGGTGTTTCGATCGCGCGCCGCCGCGCGGGATGATCCTGGTAGGCGTCCATGCAGTCGCTGGGAGCGTGAATAATGGTCACTCCCCGTTTCCGCGCCGCCGTTACTACGTCGTTCAATCGCGGACCGAATTCGCCGACGCGGCGAACGGCATTCAGGCAGTGATGGTAGTCCCACACGTCGCAAATGATCAGAGCCGTTTGCTGCGGCTCCCACTTTTCCTCGCGAAACTGTGTGACAAACTCCTTGCTGTCCGGTTTCGTCTCGTTTTGGTAACGAAGTTTCACGTCAAGATTCTCTTCCGCGTATGCGTGAATGCCAAGCAGCCAGGCAAAGGAACAGGTGAGCAGCAAAGTCTGTTTCATGATTCTGGTTTCCCACGGGCAAGAGTCGGAGGCCAACGCGGTCTCATTCTAACTCAGATTCCGCGTCTGATGTTCCTGGTAACCAGGAATTTGGTGCCTCAGGAACGAGCAGCAACGCTGCGTCACGGGACGATTTCGCCAGCCTTGCCGCCAACACCCGCAAGCGGACTCCGCGTTGCGTTATCGAAGGCGTGTTGTCACAATACGCCAAACACACATTTTTTCGAGTGAATGATGCCCAGAATCCTGGTCGTGGACGATGAACCGTCTGTCTTGAGCCTGTTTGCCCGCGTGTTTGAAAAAGACGGCTTCGAGGTATGTACCGAATCCGATGGCGCGAGCGCGCTGGACGTGATATCGAAACAGTCGCCGGACCTGGCCATGCTGGACGTCCTGTTGCCCGACATGACGGGGCTGGAATTGTTTCGACGGGTCCAGCAGTGCGACGCCAAACTTCCGGTGGTTTTCATCACGGGGGGCGGCAGCAGCGATACGGCCATCGAGGCGATGCAGATGGGTGCTCTGGATTACCTGGTCAAGCCGCTCGACCTGTCGCAAGTACGCGCCGTCGTCAAACAGGGACTGGAAGTGCGGCGATTGATGAGCGAACCCGTCGCACTGACTCACGACATTTCGCCCACGACCAGTGGCAAAAGCGTCCTGGTAGGACGCTGCCCGGCAATGCAGGAAGTCTATAAAGCGATCGGCCGCGTCGCGTCGCAGAACGTCACCGTGTTGATTCGCGGAGAAAGTGGTACGGGAAAAGAGCTGGTAGCGCGCGCCCTCTACCAGCACAGCACGAGACAAGCGGGCCCGTTCATGGCGGTGAACTGCGCCGCGATCCCCGAAGCTTTACTGGAAAGCGAGCTCTTCGGACACGAGAAGGGCTCCTTCACCGGAGCCGACCGGCAGCACATCGGTAAATTCGAGCAGTGCAATGGCGGTACGCTGTTCCTGGACGAAATCGGCGACATGTCGCTGCCGCTGCAAAGTAAGATGTTGCGAGTGCTGCAGGATCAGCAATTCGAGCGAGTCGGGGGCGGCAAGACGATCCAGACCGATGTACGGATCATCGCCGCGACCAACCGCGACCTGGAGAAGATGGTCCAGAGCCAGCAGTTTCGTGGCGACCTGTTCTATCGACTGAATGGCTACAGCATTGATTTGCCGAGTCTGCGGGAACGGGGTGACGACCTGTTGTTGCTCATCGACTTCTATCTCACCCGGGCCAATAGCGAGACGGGCAGGGATGTCCGCGGGCTTTCACCCGAGGCCGTGGACCTGCTACGACGCCACACCTGGTCGGGAAACGTGCGCGAGCTGCAAAGCGTGATCAAACAAGCCGTCCTGCAGACGACGGGGCAGGTGATTCTCGCCGACTTCTTGCCCAGGTCAATTCGCACTCAGCCCCGAGATGCTCCGGGACAGCAGCCGGGAGCGAACTACTGGTCCAGTTTTGTGGCCGAGCGGCTGCGCGATGGAACGGAGCAACTCTACGATGAGGCCCTGGCACGTATGGAGGCGGAAGTCATCAGCCGCGTTTTGAACCACACGTTGGGGAACCAGGTCGAAGCCGCCAGAATCCTCGGCATCACGCGAACGACGCTACGCACGAAAATGAAGAATCTCGGCATCACCGTCGATCGCATCGTTCAGTCCGAGGAGGACTGACACAGCGTTTCTGATCGACGAGACGAATGGGACCGTATCCTCCCGGAATCCCACACGCTCGGCATGATTCCTGAAGCCGAGAACCTATACTCGTCGCCGTACCGACCGGTCCACGGGCGCAAAACGAGCCAAAAGCTGTTAATTTGTCTCCGGCGTCCCTAGAATAATTCAGTTGCGTCCCGTCGGTGTTCGATAACGCCACGAGGTAATCAACGCACGAGGATGCACTGCATGACGAGGAAAAGCTCGACCCGATCCGCCTTCACGCTGGTTGAACTGCTGGTGGTGATTGCCATCATTGGCATTCTGGTAGCGCTGCTGTTGCCCGCCGTCCAAGCGGCTCGCGAAGCAGCACGGCGAATGGAGTGCGGAAACAATATCAAGCAGTTGGGCTTGGCAATCCACACCTACGTGGACGTGCACACGGTGTTTCCCTATGGCACCAACGGCTGCTGCACCACGACGGGCGGTACCTGGGTCAACTTGATTCTGCCGCTAATCGAACAGGAAGCGCTGGCAGCCCAATTCGACCTGAAGTTGACCATGAAGGATTCGTATCACGCCAATGCGATCAAGGTGGAGGTGCCCACGCTGGTCTGCCCCAGTGATCCGGAGAGCACCACGCCGGTGGTTCGCGGCCGCTATGTGCACAATGCCCCGGAAATGCTCGGACTCTGGTATCCCGCGTCGATGGGCCCGACGGAACCGGACCGGTGCCCATTCTGTCCCAACCCAACGCCGTCGGCATCGAACTGGTGCTGCCAGGGGAACAACTACGGAACAAATCCGGTAGGCAACGGCGTCGGCATCATCCACCGCAGCCCCAAACCACGGCTCACGCCGCCGCAAATCCTGGACGGACTCAGCAACACTTTGCTGCTGGGCGAAACGATTCCCGGCCATTGCAAATTCAATGGAGCCTACGCGACCAATTTCCCGACCTACCCCACCACCATTCCGATCAATACGATGGAAGACGACAACGGCGCTCACAACGCCTGGTTCCGCACCTGCGGTTTCAAGAGCTATCATCCCAGCGTCGCGCAGTTCAGCATGGCCGATGCCAGCGTCCAGGTGCTCTCCGAAAACATCAGCTTCCGCCTCTATAACGAACTGGGAACGCGGGACGGCGGCGAAGCGGTATCGCCGCCGTAACAGAATCCAGCAGAAGGAGACTTCGATTGCGTTCCACGATCTACGGACTCGCGTTTGTCCTTGTCGCCACAACGCCTGGCTGCCAGCAGGGACCGGTCGTCGTTCCGGTCGAGGGGCAGGTGACGGTCGACGGCAATCCGCCTCCGGCCGGCGGCATGATCTATTTCACAACGAACGACGGGCGTCCCGGCACGGCGACGTTCGGAAGCGACGGGCGTTTCGTGGCGAAGTCTCTCCCGGGCCGCGACGGCTTGCTCCCCGGTACCTACGCACTCGGTTTTGAATGCTGGGAGACCGAACCGGAAATGGGCGGCCCCCCGCCGGTCAGCTACATTCGCCCCCAGTACTCCGCCGCTGCCACCAGCGGCTTCAGCCTGATTGTCGAACCGGACGAGGAATATCGGAACCTGGTTTACGATCTTCAGGCGCGCTAAGACCGCCGAATTCTCCAACCCTTCACTGGGGTTTCGCGTTGGCCACGAACTTGCGGTTGGCGTCACGAATCTGAGCTGCCGCGTCGTCGTACAGGAACGGTAGAAACGCGTATCGCCGGCCCGCAGTCACCGGCGTAGCCTCGTGCAGCAGCGAACAGGAGAAAACGACCGCGCCGCCTGCCGGGGCTTCGTACTCGCGCCTGCCGAACTCCGGAAACCGCAGCTTTCCCCCCGAGTATTCGCCGGTATTCAGATTGAGCGAAACGGCGAAGCGGCGATGCGCGGTTCCCTTTGTCGTGTTATCGCGATGAGCGCGAAAGTGTCCGCCCGATTCGGCTTCGTAGCACGCCACAATGTAGCGTTCGATACGAGTCGCCTGAAACTGGAAGGCCAGCTTGATCTGCGGAATCAGCCGGTCGTGAATCCGATACATGCACTCCTTCCGCAACGATTCGTCTTCAATCTCCTGATCTCGCCGCCGCTTGTGACTGTAATCCTGAACCTCGACTGTCTTCCCGTTGATGTCCCGCATGAACCCCGAATCCTTCCCGCCGAAGGCGTTGTAATAATCCATCAGTTGCTTACTAAGTGCAGGTTCCAGGATACGAGGCACAACCAGGACCGGTGCAAACGAATCCGACTCGTCCGCAATCCGCGGCAAGGCGGCAATGGCCGTCATCAGTTCCCGCGCGTGGGCATCCAGATCGTCCGTCATTTCGAAACTCTGCAGGACTCGCAACCGTGGATCCAGGATCAGCGAAAGTCGCCGGTAGGGCCGCTTCTGCGACGGAGTACTCTCGCGCGCCGCACTGCCGTACGCGCGGCTGATATTCTGATCGAAATCGAAAAAGTAGCGGATGCCGGGGAGTTGCATCTTCACGCGTTCCTGGCGTTCGTCCTCCGGATCGACCGTGACGCCAAAAAAGGCACACTGATCGTCGTCGAACTTGTCCGCATCCGGGCCATGAACCCGCGCCAGGAATCGGCGCGTCTCCTCACTCGCCGCGGACTCGAAAAAGCAGAGTACCACGTAGCGGCCCGCCATGGTATTCAAGTGGAACGTCGGATTCTTACTCGTGCGGGCGGTAATCCACGGAGTTGGATCACCGGGCTGGAGGTTGGCGTAACGCAACATGATCGAATCGCCGTATGCGAGGAAACCTGAAAAAGGAGCGCGGTGTTGATCCCGCTTCACGCCCCCGGCGAACCAGCCGGATGATGGCAGTAGAAGCAAACGATTTCACACGCAGGCCGACCGTCCGGCAGGGTTGCGGAGACAGACGGAAACGGCTCGCTTCTTAAGTATAATCAACGTGCGTGGAATGGAAGAGTCAAATTGCCGGCAAGTATCCCACGGCAACGTCCACGGCATAGACGGCATACGTCCGCACGCCGAAATCCCAAAGCCATGGCGAAATCATACGGACGCCACGAAGCCTTTCGGCACAGCCGGCATCCTCGGTAAGGAATTGATGAATCAGGGCGGGGTTG
>CALBSZ010000292.1 GCA_937967665.1 uncultured Planctomycetaceae bacterium | reverse complement strand
CCTTCGATCAGTCGTTTGCCATCATTGACGGCATCTTTTCCAACCGCGCTACCGCAGCGGGAACGTCGACCATTCGGTTCACCAACCTGACTGCCAACACGCCGTACGCGTTCTCCACGTATTCAGACCGCGCGACCGCGTGGGCGGATTCCTTGATCTCGACTACGGTCGGCTCCGGCCCCGCGTCAGTCGCACTCTTGAAAGATAGCGTTACCAACTTCACGATTACCTCAGACGGGTCGGGCGTGATCGAGTTCACCTTTGTCGAAGGTCCTGGTGAAAGCTCTCCCGTCGGAGACAATTCCGTGTTGAACGCGCTGCGGATGACGGAAATTGCCACGGCTACGGCCAGCATCCTGGTGAATGGCGCCAACGATCCGCCAACCGCGGTGGACGATACGAACGCGATCACGGAACAAGCGGGCGACGAGTCGTCGAACGTCGTCAGCGGCAACCTCATCAGCGGTAACGGAAGTCCGAATTCAACACCGGACAGCGATCCGGATACAAACGACACGTTGTCGGTCGACGCAACGGACGTCACGTCGCACGTGGGAACCTACGGCACCCTGACGATCACCAACGCGGATGGATCGTATGTTTACGAACTCGGCGCCACCCCCGCCCAGAACACGCTGCTCAACGGTGTCGATACCGGCGCGACCGTCATGGATACGTTCGCCGGCCTGACAATTACTGACGGCAATGGTGGAGTCGACACGTCCACGTTGACCATCACGATCAGCGGCGCGACCGACAACCAGCCCCCCGTGATCACGCAAGGCGATGCGCCGATTTCGGTCACGATGGACGAGGATGGCACACCCACGGCCTTCACGGTGACGATCGCTGCAACCGATCCCAATGCGAGTGACGTCCTGACCTGGACGCTGGCAGGGGGCGGCGCGGCCACGAACGGGAGTGTAACCGTTTCCGGCACGGGCAACACACCCACCGTTAACTATTCACCAAACGCCAACTATCACGGCACGGACAGCTTCGTCGTCCAGGTTTCCGACGGTAATGGCGGCAGCGACACGCTCCAGGTGGACGTCACGATCAACGAGATCAACGACCCTGCGACATTCAGCGGCAATACCAGCGGGACGGGAACCGAAAACGGGCCGCCGGTGACGGGCACGCTGATTGCCACCGATGCGGCCGACGGCATGTCGTCTCCGAATTACACCATCTCCAGTCCCGCGACCCAAGGCAATGCGTCGATTGACTCCGCGGGCAATTGGAGTTACACGCCCGATCCCAGCACCAGCGGCGCGGACAGTTTCACCGTGCAGGTGACCGACGACAACGGGAACAACGAGACGCAGGTCATCAGCATCACCATCACGCCGGCCGGCGGCGGCGGAGGCGGCGAACAAGTTCCCGTCTTCATCGACGGCGCCGGGAACCTGGTGGCCAACGGAACTACCAGCGCGGACGAGATCATCGTCACGGCCGGGAACAAGGGAACGGTTTACGTGCGCTACAACGACGTCACCTTCGGCCCCTTCTCCGTCCTCTCGAACCTGCTGCTCCTGAACGGCAACGACAGCGATGACCGGATCCTCATCGCCGGCAATCTGCCGGGCAATCCACGCACCATGATCGACGCGGGACCGGGAACCAATTACGTGGCCGGTGGTCGAGGCGACGATACGATTACATCGCACGACGGCAACGATGTCCTGCTGGGCGGCGGCGGCAACGACACGATCAGCGGCGGCGGGGGCAACGACAAGCTGGACGGCGGCAGCGGCGACGATGTCTTGAACGGCGACGACGGCAACGATTCGCTGGTCGGCGGCAGCGGCAACGACACCGTCAATGGCGGCGCCGGGATCGACCTGATTGCCGGCGGCAGCGGCGACGACACGCTGGACGGCGGCGACGGCGACGATGTCGTCAGTGGCGGCAGCGGCAACGACATTGTCCGCGGAGGCGACGGCGCGGACCGGCTGTTCGGCCGCCAGGGCCGGGACATCCTGGTGGGCGATGCCAACGCGGACGCGCTGCTGGGTAACGAAGGGGACGACCTGCTGGTCGGCGGCCGCGCCGACGACGATCTCGACAGCGTCCGCATCCTCTGGCTGACCAACGATTTCACGACGGCAGCAGCACTGGTTGTCACACCGCTGGCACCAACGGGCGACGGCGCTCCAGACGGACTCAACGGCCACACCGGCCGGGACCTCTTCTTCACCGACGGCCCCGACGGCCTGGTGATCCGCGGTGATGACGTGTTTGTGGCAGTGTAAACACCTCCGCATGGACGGAACCAGGCTCTCTGACGGAACCAGGCGCTATCGGATTTGTGTCAACAGGTGTGCCTGCGTGTTGCGTGACCTAAATCCGCAATTGGCCTGCGCAAATGGCCCGATTTCTTGACGCCCAAGCAGTCCTAAAAACAGTTGCATTTTTCTCACATTCGTTTTTTGTCTTATTCATAATGATGGTGTGCCGAAGGCAGGAGGCACGCGAAAGCAGCGCGGCTTACCCGACATGGCGGTCGGCGAACAAGGATTCGTCGAACGGAGTTACCGAACCGTGCACTGCACCTCGCGCAAGACCCAAGGACGGACTACGAACGAGCGCTGCCAACAAAAACGCATCCGATAGCAACCAACACAACACCCGATTCAGGAACCTGGCCATGAACCGCAACGTTTCCGGTCGTCGAAGTCGTAAATCTACCTCCCGTTGTCGCGCGCGCCGCGCGGCGAGCCGTCGCTTACACTTGGAGCAGATGGAAGAGCGGCAATTGCTGGCGACTTACACGGGGCCCGATGCGGGCAACAGTGACACTTGGAACGTCGCCGGTAATTGGAGTCCTAATGTTGTACCGAGCGGCACTGTCGACGTCGTGATCGGTGCGAACAAGTTCGCCGGCGCAAATAGTGCCTCGACCCCAGCCTACGATGGCGATCTAACCTTGAACGACGGCGCGCGGCTGAAAGTATGGAACAACGCGGCCGACGAGAATGCCTACGGCACAGGTACGATCGCCATGGGTAGCGGCTCCACAATTATTATGAGGCAGGGGAACTACACCTTTACCCAACCGTTCATCTTGACAGGCAATGCCAAAGTCGCAACCGGCGAATCGACGACGGGACATCACACCACCAAAACGTTTTCCGGCTCGATCACGGGAAATTTCGGCTTTACGATTTCCGGAGTCAACAACAACACGATCAACCTGAACACGGCCAATAGCTTTTCGAGTTTCACGACCGCAAGAGACTTTGGAACGAACTTTCGCGTCTGGGGAAATGTCGCGGGTTCGCTGGGTACGGGCGACGTCACGATCAACGACACGTCCACACTCATCATTGATGCGGCGAACGCAATGGACAGCAACGCCAAGCTTTTCCTCAACGGCGGCAGAGACACGAAGTTGAATGCATCTTTCGACAAACTGCACCTGAAAGACGCTGACGACGATCAGACGGTTTCTGAACTCTGGATCGACGGCGCTCAGGTGTTTGCGGGAGACTACACGAGCACCGAACCGTGGCTGTCCGGGGCGGGCACGCTGACGGTCACCAACGGACCTGCTGATGTGCCGCCTACACTTTCCCCGAGTGCTTTCGTGGATGAGTTTTTTGGAGCCGGACCGAATGCCAACTACGACAATATCTGGCAGGATTTTACCGTGGTGAATTACTCGGTCACCTTCAGTGAGGACATGGATGAATCGACCGTCAATCCCGATGACTTCGAGAATGCGGGAACGGCGACCGGCGCGAGCATTGGCGCCGTCACCAAGACTTTCACGCCCCCGAACCCGCTCAATCCCAGCACCTTCAATGTGGAAGTGCTCCTTGCGAATCCGTCCACAGGCACGCTTCAACTGCAGGTGAAACAGAATGCCGACTTGAAAGATAGCACAGGCATGAGCCTCGATACGTCATCGGCGATCGCGGATGATACGACGATCACCATCAACGCGGGCAACTCACCGCTGGCAACGATCAGTGGCACAACAAGCGGCAGCGATAGCTGGAATGACAAGACCAACTGGGACACCCCGACACCGGGGCAGAGAGTGCCGTTCGGTCCGGGCAGCGCCACGGTTGCGGCCAGTGTGCTCGCACAAGTAAACAACGCTTTGACGCCCAGCTATAGCGGCGTTCTAACTCTCGACACAAATGCGACACTGCGGATCAACAACCTGAATTCGCTCGGCGTACTGCAATCGCCATCGGGAATCGTTTTGAATGACGGTGCCACGATCGACATACGGGACGGTTCACCCGATTTGGGTCCTATTCAACTCAACGGGGCCACCAGCATCGAGTTTCAAAGCAATGGCGCGCACCACGAGACGCTGGACTTTTTGGGCGCGATCACGGGGCCGGGCTCACTGGCACTGAATGGATTGAACAACGACACCTTTGATTTCGAAGCAGCCAGTAGTTTCGCAGGTGGTCTGGTCGCGTCATCAAGCGCGAATCAGGGATTCCGCCTGAACGCGCTGGCGGATGGCGCCTTCGGGACCGGGGACGTTACGATTAACAACGCCGCGACGCTTGAAATCGGTTCCGGTTTGTCCGACACGATCGACGACAGTGCCACACTCAACCTGATCGGCACCCACGACAGCCGAAGAGCAAGCAAGCTGATTCTCGGCTCGAACGAAACGGTGGCCGCATTCTTCATCGACGGAGTGGATCAGGGATTCGGCATGTTTGACAGCACGACGCACGCGGGAATCATCACCGGCGCTGGAGTTCTGACTGTCATGCCCGCCTTCGCGGCGGTCGACGATGAGGCGGCAACGGACGAAGACACGGTCCTGAACGTCAGCCCCGGCAACGATTCGCTCACCGTACCGGCCGGAGAAACCACGGTGCTGGCCAACGACTCGGTGCCGGCTAGCGGCGGGATTTCCGAATTCGACGCGGTCAGCGCCAAAGGCGCAACCGTCACGGTCAACCCGGACGGGACCTTTGCTTACGATCCCACCAGCGTCGCCGAACTCCAGGCACTCGCCCCCGGAGAAAGCACCACGGATACGTTCACCTACACCACCACGGATGACCTCGCCGCCGCCTCGAATCCCGAACTCGTGGCCTACTATCCGTTGAACGACGGCGCGGCTGGCAGTACGGTGACCGGAGCCGACGACACGATCGACAATCCAGACCATCCCGCGCGGGACGCCACGGTGGAAGGCACCGGTGCCATGTGGGTGAACGATGCGACCCGAGGTATTGTATTCAGTACTGGTGAGGACGATCGACTGGTGCTGGGTACGCAAGGAATTGACCTCAACAAGGGCTTTACCTGGTCATTGTGGGTGAACGTGGCGAGTTCCAACACCAGCGACCCCGGCGCGGACGTGGTCATCGGCAGCCGCAACGGTTACTGGAATAAGATCGATGTCGCCCAGGTAAACCGCTGGGCGAATATCAGCGGCTACAATCTTGCGGACGACACCTGGCATCACGTCGCCTATGTGGGCGACAGCACGAATGGTGTAAG
>CALBSZ010000291.1 GCA_937967665.1 uncultured Planctomycetaceae bacterium | reverse complement strand
CGACCCCACAGAACCTTGGATTCCGGGGGCTCGTTTCACTCGACCCCGGCCACCCATGACAACAATGCGACATTGAAAACAAACCCTAGCCCGTCACCACGAATTCGTAGATGGCGTAGAAGTGACAGGAGCTGCCGAGCATGACGAACACGTGCCAGACGCCGTGGAAAAACTTGACTCGCCGGTCCCAGGAAAGGAACAGCGTCCCCGCGGTGTAGCACACGCCACCGAACGCAGTCCATGCCACGCATTGAAAGTGGACTGAGCCGATAAAGGAAAGGGCCGGCAGCCAGCCCAGCGCGATGTAGCTGATTACCGAAAACGCCTCGGATACGCGGTACCGCGCGAACACTTTGGAGTAGAAGCCAACGGCCGCGGCGGACCACATGGCGATCATGACCGGCCACATGCGCGTGGCGGGCAGGAAAGACGTGACAAAAGGCGTGTAGGTTCCGACGATCAGGAAATAGATCACACCCTGATCCCAGGCCCGCAGCGTTTCCTTGCGATCGTACTGCTGGATGGCATGCGACAACGTCGAGATGGCATAAACCAGAACGAGCGTGCCGGCATAAGTCAGGCACGAAACGGTTTGCACGAGGTTCAGATGTCCGGCGTGCGACAGCAACACGCCCGTGCCGATCACTCCCAGGACCAGTCCCAGCAGATGAGTCGCCGCGTTGACGATTTCCTCTTCGTAGTCCAACGCTACGTAGTTTGATTCCGTTGCCTGTGACATCTCGTTATCCGAACCCGCTGCGCACTCGGAGGGTAAAGGGGTCAGGAGTCAATTGCCGGAACGGCCCTTCGGGTGCTTCGCACAATTGACTCCTGACCCCTTTACCTTTCGTTCCACCTCCGCAATTCTAACCGTCAATCGCTCGACGACCAATCTGGTGGTCGCTTTCGAGCAACCCTCCCCTTTCTTGCTCGCATCGGCAATTCCGGGCAAAAAATGAAGTTTCAGCGCAAAACGTTCGTTTTGGCGGGGGAATTGACGGGCGGCTGGGGATTTCGGAGCACTCCATGCAGCATCAGGTAGAAGGGAACCAGGACACCGGTGCCGAGTAGCAGCCAGGCGGAAACGCAGACCGGGAAGTGGTCGCGCAGCAAAACCAGCGCCGGCGGTTCCGGACTCTTGGCCGGCCGGCGCGTGACCGGGCCGGCGCCTTCATGCTGGCGCTGCGTTTCCTCGCGCCATGCTTCCCACTGCTGCCGCGCGGGTTCGCTATCCAGCGTTGTCCGCGCCCAATTTCGCGCGTAGACCAACCCGCCAATCCCACTCGACATGATGACGACGTACAGCAGCAGGCCCAAAATCACGGAACTTCGGGTCACGGCTTGAGGAACTCCAGGACCGCGCCGCCCAACGTCCCGACGCTCACCGGCAACACCTCGTCGATATCCGGATAGTAGAGCGCGGAATGAAGCGAGGGAGGAGACTGTCCCAATTCTTCGAAGCGGGCGAGTCGCTTTGCGTTTACGGAACCGAGTCGATACATCATGCTGGGTACGCCCGCCTTCCCGTAGCGGCTGAAGTCTTCGCCCCCCATCGACGGTTCGGCGGGAATGACGTTTTCCTTGCCCAAAATCTTCTCGAAAACGGGAACGATCCTTGCCGCCACGTCCTCGTCGTTCCACAGCGACGGAGTGCCTTCCGAAATGTCCACGGTGGGTTCCGGTGCCCGCATGCCCAGGGCGACGGCCTGCGCTTTGCGCCGGATGGCCTCGTGAAGCTGCTTCCGCACCTTCTCCGAATAGCTCCGCACGGTGATTTGCAGATGGCACGAATCGCCAATGATGTTGTGTTTTGTGCCGCCGTGAATGGAGCCGACAGTGATCACCGCGGGCTCGAGCGGTTTCACCTCGCGGCTGACGATCGTTTGCAGCGCCAGTACCAATTCGGCGGCCTGCACGATGGGGTCAACCGTGGTATGCGGATACGCGCCATGGCCTCCCTTGCCGCGAACGGTGATGTCGACGCTGTCCACGTTGGCCATCGAGAAACCGGTCCGGTAACCTACCTTGCCGGCCGCCAGTGTCGCGTCCACGTGCAGCGCCAGGGCGACGTCGGGTTTGGGGAACTTTTCGAAGAGCCCGTCGGCGAGCATGGCCTTCGCGCCGGCGCCGCGTTCTTCCGCCGGCTGGCCAATCAACATGACGGTCCCGCGCCACAGATCCTTGTGTTCCGAAAGGTAGCGCGCGACGCCGACCAGGTTGGCCATGTGAACATCGTGGCCGCAGGCGTGCATGACACCGACCTCCGCGCCCGTCTCGTTCTGCACGGTGACCTTTGAGGCGAAACCCAGATTCGTTTCTTCCACGACGGGCAGGGCGTCCATGTCTGTCCGCAGCATGACGACGGGGCCTTCCCCATTCTTCAGCAAGCCTACCACTCCGTGACCGCCAATGTTGGTGGTTACTTCGGCTCCCACGGCTTTCCATTCCTGGGCCAGCCGCGCGGCGGTTTCTTTTTCGTAGAACGAGAGTTCCGGGTGGGAATGAAACCAGCGATACACATCGATGAGCTCGTCGAGGTTTTTTTGGGCCCACTGTTGAGGGCTTTCGGCGCGCGTTACACCGGTTTCCAGCAGCAGTACGAGAGCGAAGGCGACGGTAAGTTTCAGCCGGGTTTTCATGGTCAACTCGCTTGGTGGGTTGAAATGCGGAGCGGAATTCAGGTATAAATAGAGGTTAAGTCATTTCAGTGCACTTTTCATTTTGCAGGGCCAGCCATCATACCTTCTGGTCCTGCATTGTTTTTTTGAGCCGGTGTTCATTCGACTGCGTTGATTCGACTGCGCGGGTGGTGCGTGTTGGCCGACCTTATTCCCAACGGCCGTCGCCAACCAGTCGCAGCAGCAGCGGTACCAGTTTCCGGATCGCGCGCGAACGGTGACTGAGAACCGCTTTGACACTCTCTCCCAGCATGCCGAAGGTCTGGTGATATTCGGGGATTTCAAATAACGGGTCGTATCCAAACCCACCGCTTCCCGTCGCTGCGAAGAGAATTCGCCCGCGGCAGCAATCTTCGCAGTCGATGAGGATCTCGCCGTGCGGGTCCGACAGCGAACAGTGGCACGTATAAAACGCCGTGCGTTTTTCCAGCGGCGTCTCGGCCAACCGCTCCAGCAGCAAGCGATTATTGTCTGCGTCGGTCGCATCCTCGCCTGCGAATCTGGCGGAATAGATACCTGGTCCGCCTTCCAACGCGTCGACGGATAGTCCGCTGTCTTCGCCGAGTACCCAGTGTTGCAAGTGAACTGCCTGCTGCGACGCCTTCAGGCGGGCGTTGGCCGTAAACGAATCACCGTCCTCCACCACCTCCAGGGCGTTGGGAAAATCGGCGAGCGTTTTCAATTCAAAACCATGCGGCGAAAGCAACGTAGTGAGTTCTTCCGCCTTCTTTCGGTTGTGAGTTCCCAGGACCAGCAAACGCGACATGAGTTGTGACTATTCCGGGTACAGCGAGGTCGAAAGGTAGCGTTCGCCGATATCGGGCAGCACGACAACGATCAACTTGCCCTTGTTCTCGGGCCGTTTGGCAACTTGAATTGCCGCCCAGCCCGCGGCACCGCTGCTGATCCCGCAGAACAGGCCCTCTGTCTGCGCCAGCTGCCGCGCGGTTTCGGCGGCATCTTCGTCGGCCACCCGGACCACGTCATCCAGGATATCCACGTTCAGGTTGTTGGGAATGAACCCCGCCCCGATTCCCTGTATCGTATGTTTTCCCGGTTGCAGGTCCTGGCCGGCGCGGCGCTGCGTAATCACCGGGCTGTTCGCCGGCTCGACCGCGATCGACTGGAACGTCGGTTTGCGTGCTTTGATTACTTCGGAAACGCCCGTGATGGTGCCTCCGGTACCGACTCCCCCGACGAAAATGTCAACGGCGCCATCGGTGTCGCCCCAGATTTCTTCCGCGGTGGTACGGCGATGGATTTCGGGATTCGCCGGATTGTTGAATTGTTGGGGAATGAAGTAAACGTCGGGATTCGAATTCGCGATTTCTTCCGCTTTACGTACGGCGCCTGGCATCCCCTCGGCGGCGGGCGTGAGAATAATTTCGGCGCCCAGCCCTTTCAGCAAACGGCGGCGTTCCAGCGTCATGCTCTCGGGCATCGTGACCTGCAGCTTATAACCGCGCGCCGCGCAGACGTAAGCGAGCGCGATGCCCGTGTTGCCGCTGGTGGGTTCAATGATGATCGTGTCCTTCTTGATCTTGCCGTCGCGTTCCGCCGCGTCGATCATGGCGCGGCCGATACGGTCCTTGACGCTCCACAGAGGATTCATGTTCTCGACCTTGGCCAGCACCGTCGCGACGCATCCCTCGGTCACCCGGCGCAGTTTCACCAGCGGTGTATTGCCAATGCATTGCGTGATCTCTTCCTTGATTTTCGTTGTTGTAGCCGTTGCCATAATTGCATTCTCACCATGCTGAAGAACCGGCGGGAAAAGCAATCACCATTCCACGCCTTGGATTGAGAACTCGTCACCGAACAGACCCCCTGCTTCCCGATGCAGCACAGCTCGGTACGAACCGCTGGCGCAGTATAACAGACCTGGAGAAAACGGGTCAACGTAGCGACCCGGGGCGGAGTATTCGGCAGGAACGTGCCCCCCCCATCGCTGCGAAACACCTCCGGTCGTAAGTTGGCAACACGCGGCATGACCGACGCCAACGCTCTTCGCGACTGCGGGGCCATGAGCGCCGCCGGGGTCATTTGCCGTGTTTCCCGGGGCGAGGAAGGCGTTGGTGCGCTTCATCTACTCACTTGGTGCCGCTTGCCGTAGAATACGGCTTTGAATTCCTGCTTTTGTTCGAGCGAGACGATTTGATGCTGGAAGCTGGCGATGAACTTGTTCCGGGCTACCGGCTGGAGAAATTTCTTGGCCGCGGTCAGTTCGGCGAGGTGTGGAAGACGACCGCCCCTGGACGGACTTGGGCCGCGCTGAAGTTCATCGACCTGGATATGATGCAGGGACTGAAAGAGTTTCGCGGCATCCAGCGCGTCAAGGAGATCCGGCACGCGCATTTAATGCCGATTACCGCACTGTGGATGATCGATCAGAACGGCCAGGTGCTGAGTGATACGGTGCTGGACAGCTACGATCCGTCTGCCGATAGCATGAAGGCGACGATGGCGGCCGACGAAATCGTGAAGTCGAGTCGCCCGAAATGGCTTGTAGTGGCCATGCTGCTGGGTGATCAGAACCTGGAAGACCGCCTGGAAGAAGCGCGGCGCGAAGGAAGGGAGGGCATCGAAGTCGACGAGCTGCTGCGGTATATGGAAGAGGCGGCCAAAGGCATCGACTTCCTGAATTCCACGACCCACGACCTCGGTTCCGGTGTCGTCGCGATACAGCACTGCGACATCAAGCCGGCCAACGTGATGTTGGTTGGCGATTCGATTGTGATCTGCGATTTCGGACTCGCCAGGATGCTCAGCGAGCAAGCGGCTTCCGCCACCGCCACCAGCATGATCGGGTCTCCCGCATACATGGCTCCGGAATGCATCGCGCGTAAGCCCAGCAGGGGAACCGACCAGTATTCGCTTGCCGTCAGTTACGTGGAATTACGAACGGGCGAGTTGCCCTTTGCGGACCAATCGTATGTTGCCGTGCTGGACGCGCATCGGCAAGGCAAACTGGATTTGCATCGTTTACCGGAGGCGGAGGCGGCGGTGATTCGCAAAGCCACTTCGGTGAATCCGGAAGATCGGTTTCCGACTTCGGTGGCAATGGTGCAGGCCCTGCGCAAAGCCGTGCATCCCGACTACGTTCCCGAAAAGGAACGCAGCTTGCTGCTGCCCGTGCTGCTGGTGGTGATCGCGGCTCTGGGTATCGGCTTCATTGCCACGTACAAGCTGGCGCCGGAACTCTTCGCCAAACTCACTGGCCAGCAAGTCAGTGTCTTGCGGGAAGAGTCGTTTTTGATTCCGATCACGCCCAGCGGTGCCACGATTACGGTCAACGGCGTGCCAGGGACGGTGGACGAGCAAGGACGGTTGGTCGTCACATTAAAAGAAGGTCAGACAGTGGAGATCCGGGTCGAGCACTCGCCGCACTATCAAACGGCGCGCAAGTCTTTCACCTTCGATCAACTCGATCATGAGATCACGCCGATTACGCTGGACTTCAGTGCCCGGTACTATGCCGAGCGAGGCTTCCGGCTCCTTGACGAAGGCAGTTTTGACGAGGCGGTGGAAGCGACTGCCACGGCCATCCAGCTGGGCGGCAGTCCATTTGCCGCGGTGCCCGAACCGCGACGGTTGTCGGGGCACAAGGATGCGGTCACCAGGCTACAGTTTGCCGGCGCGAACCAGCTCGTTTCCGGAAGCCTGGACATGAGCATCCGCTTGTGGGGCACGGCTGAATCCCTCGCCGGCGACTCCCTGACTCCCAACGCGGCTGTTGTCATTCCCACTGCCGACGCGGTGGACAAGCTGGTCGTCAGTTCCGATGGCCAATGGCTGGCCTGTATCGACTTTCTCGGTGAAGCCCGCGTCTGGCAACTGGCGACGGTGGAAGAGGATGCCAGCGCGCTCAAGCTGGTCGTGCCTCCCCTGACGCCGGGAAGTTCCCTGCCGCCGGCGCTGTTGTGTTTGGCGTTCCATCCGCAACGCAACCATCTGCTCGTGGGCGGAGACAGTGACGGAGCGATTCACATCTGGGACCTCGACAAGACGGATCCAGGCACGCCCCTGAAGACACTCACTACACACACCGATTTTCTCAATGTCGGGGAGCAGGTTAGTATCGCGACCTTTTCCTCCGACGGCGTATGGCTGGCGACCAGCGGCCTGGCCACCGGTCAGACTTTAGCGTGGAAGGTGGACGATTGGGACGCCGCCCCCGCGCAACTGCTGCCCAGAACGCCGGAGCCGCGGACCGCGACCTATTCTCCCGATAGCCGCTGGTTGGTCGTCGCCTGTCGTGGCAGTACGGTGGTCTATCCCGCGGCCGGTGATACGGGGAAATCACTCGACGCCGACTATTCCAATGCCGAAGAGGAAATGGCCTTACGTTTTGTGAACCAGGGGCAACAGCTGATCGGTGCCAGCAGCGAAGGCCAGCTGCGGGTCTGGCCGTTCCAGGATGGCCAGCCGGCACCACCCGCCATCTACCTGGCGCACACCGATGCGGTGTTGGACATGGCCGTCGATCCGTCGAATCGCTGGTTGGTCACCTGCAGCAACGACGGGTCGGTGCAGCTGTGGGAAGTGCGTCCCGAGCAGATGACGAACATGCGCTTACCCCACTCCATCAAGTCGGAATCGATAGCGATCAGCCCCGATGGCCGCTGGGTGGCGACTTCCGACGGAAATGACGTGCTGGTGTGGGACCTGAAAAAGTGCGCTCTGATTAAAACCGCACGGGACAAAGCAGGGTATAACCCCGCAACGTCTCCCGCAAACGTCCGCGACGTCTAAGTGGTGGCCGATGCCGACTAGATTCCGGTCGCGGTGGAGCAGTCGTCAGGCACGACAGAGAAATCAAGGAATACAATCAAGGAATACATAGATGCGATCTTTCCAGGCTTTGCTGCTGTTCGTCTTCACCACGCTTCCCTGCTGGGCCCTTGCCGCCGACCGTCCGTCGGCGCCGAAACTGCTCCCTTCCAGCACGCTGGCCTACGTCCGCGTTCACGATTCTCGCGAATTCGTGGACAAGTTTAACAGCTCGGCGCTCGGCCAAATCATTGCGGACGAGCAGATGAAGCCGCTGGTCGGGGAACTCTACGGTGCCGTGGTCGCCGAATTTGCCGCGGCAGAAGCCGAACTGGGGCTTTCGCTGACCCAGTTGCTGACGATCCCGCGGGGAGAAGTCTGTTTCGCCGTGG
This sequence comes from uncultured Planctomycetaceae bacterium, assembly GCA_937967665.1. GTDB lineage: Bacteria > Planctomycetota > Planctomycetia > Pirellulales > Pirellulaceae > CALBSZ01. Next base: position 7,930 of record CALBSZ010000291.1, on the reverse strand, counting down.
TCGATGTGATGCAGAGTCGGCCGGCTGCGGTACTGCTGCTGGAAGTGGGAGAAAACAACGAAAACGCCCGCACGCTGATTGCACGCGGCGAGGAAGCCCTGGCGAGCCAGGGACGCGGGCGGTCGACGGAAACATTCAACGACGTGGAATTGATTGTCCACGAAGGTGCCGGTCGCCGCCAGCAGAAGTTGATTCATTTCGAAAAGGACGGAGTCATCTGCATTACCAGCAACCTGGACGTCGCCAAGGGTCTCATCACGGTCTGGGACGGCGAGGCGGGCGAGGACTTTCACAGTTTCGCGGAAAACCGCAAGTTCACGACCATCATGAAACGATGTGCCGGGGAAGAGGGCGAACGGCCTCAGTTCACCTGGTTCGTGGACCCGATCGATATCGCGAAGGCGGCCGCGCGCGGGAACACGTCAGGGCAATTGGGATTGGCCATGCTGCCCGCCCTCGGACTCGACGGCCTGGAAGCGGTCGGGGGCAGCCTGATTATTGGCACCGAGCAATTCGACGTGATCGGCCATGCTCACCTGTTGCTGGATAGCCCGCGTTCCGGCGTGCTGGATTTGATTGCCTTTGCCGACGGAGATACGACGCCCGAACACTGGGTTCCCGAAGACGTACTGAACTATGCCACGCTGAATTGGGACGTGGACGCCACCTACGAACGGTTGCACAAGCTGGTCGACAGTTTCCAGGGCGAAGGCCAGTTCGCCAAGATGATCGACGAGAATGTTTCGAAAGAACTGGAACTCGATTTCGAAGCGGAGATCCTCGACGCTTTGGACGGTCGCGTGACGTATTTTTCCTGGATGCAGCGTCCCGCGCGCTGGAACAGCCAGTCGCATCTGGTGGCGGTCAAGCTGCGTGACGCGGACGTGTTCCGGCGGACCTTCGATGGTCTGATGGAAAAGTATCAGGAGCAGTTGACTCGCCAGTCGTACGGCGGCGTGGTGTACTACCAGGGTGACTCGCCCGAGCCGCGGCGGCAACGTCCCGGTCAGGAGAATGACGCGCCGGACGGGCAGATCGACGCACGCGTGGAACTGCGGACGCCGGAACCGTGCATTGCGATTTTGGATGACTATGTTGTGATGACCGGCAGTACGGAATTGCTGCACAAGTGCATTACCGCGCACAACACGCGCGGCAATTCACTCGCCAAACAGCTTGATTTCAAACTCATCGCCAGCAAGATTGAACGGCAGTTGGGCGATCTGAAAGCGGGAATGATTTCGTTTGAACGCCCCGAAGAGTCGTTGAGGCTGGTGTTTGACGTCGTGAATTCCGAGGACACGCGAAAACAGCTGGCCCGCGGCGCCGAAAATAACAACTTTCTGCGATCGGTGGACGGCGCGCTGAAAAACAATCCGCTGCCCCCGTTCGAAGCCATTTCGAAGTACCTTGCTCCAGGCGGCAGTATGCTGACCGACGACGAAACCGGCTTGCACTACACCACGTTCACGCTGCGGCGCAAGAGCCAGTAACGCATTGGCTGGCGGCGAGTCGACATTGCAATTCATGGGCGTTCTCCGCTACAACGGACGACCATGAGCAAGCAAGCGTTTGTTTACGACGTCGTTCCGTACCCCGGTACTTCCGATCCCGATACGCACGTGCGGCATTTGGAAGGGCTGGCGACGCTGTCCGGAATGCTCCCGGCACCCGCGACGGAATGCCGCGTGCTGGAACTCGGCTGCGCCTCGGGACGCAACCTCATTCCCCAGGCCATGGACTTGCCGAAGTCGACGTTCGTGGGCGTGGATCTTTCGTCGAGTCAGATTGCGGCGGCGCGGCAGACGATTGAGGAATTGGACGTGGCCAACGTCGAGTTTCACCTGACGGACATCCAGCAGATCGACGAATCGTGGGGGCCATTTGACTACATCCTGGCGGCCGGCGTGTTTTCGTGGGTGCCGCCGGCAGTGCAGGATCGTATTCTGTCACTTTGTCACGGTCTACTCGCTCCTCACGGAGTGGCCGTGATTACGTACAACGTCCTGCCAGGTTGGAATTTCCATAACGTCGTGCGCGATGCCATGAAATTGCACGTGGCCGAGATCGCCGACCCGCGGCAGCAGGTGCAGCAGTCCCGCGCGCTGCTCGACTTCCTCTGCGGCAACACCCAGGAAGGAAGTCTGGTTGGTCGCATGTACCGGGACGAACGCGCCTTCCTGCTGCATTCGCCCGATGCCTATATTTATCACGACTACCTGGTCGAGAATAATCATCCGCTCTATTTTCAGCAGTTTGTCCAACGGGCGGAAAGTGCCGGGTTGCAATATGTGACTGACGCGAACCCCGGCAAGTCGTCGGGGACGTTTCTGGCTGCTGGAGCCCAGGCGGCACTGGCCAACACGCCGTTCCACGCCCGCGGCCAGTTGATGGACTTCCTGCGTAACGAATCGTATCGCAAATCGATCGTTTGTCGGCCTGAGACGTCGGTCGAGCGGGATCCGGATCCCAGTTGTTTCGGCAGCTTGCGGTTTTCCTTTCGCGAGGTGCCGACTGTTGCCGATTTCATCGTGCATGATCAATCGGCAGCGACGTTCAAGTTCCGCTATGGCGATGTCACGACTTCCTCGCCGTTGGGAAAGGCCGTGATGCGGATCTTGATGGATACCTACCCTTCGACGGCGTCGGTCGACGAACTGCTGGCCAGGTTGCCCGAGTTGCTGCCTGACAACATGCTATCAGAACGTGTGCGCGAAACAGTCCTGCTGGCCGTAAAGGGAAACTTCACCGCTGGGTTGTTGGATGTGTTTGTCCATCCCCCGCAGTTTTGCGATGACGTCCCACCGCGTCCGCGGGCGTCGCCACTGGCGCAGTTTTACCTGCGCCACGGAGCCACTCCGATCAATCAACGTCATGTTGTCGTGGAACTGGATGATTTTCACCAGCAGGTGCTGCTAAGTTTGAATGGCCAACGCGATAGACAGGCTGTGCTTGCCGAGATCCAGGCGCGTATCGCCGCGGGCGAACTGAAGACGGCCAAGAACGGGCAACCCTTTGCGGCGCTCTCCCCATTGCTGTTGTCGCAGTTGGTCGATCGGGCTTTGGATAACCTTTGCTTGCAATCGCTGCTCGTCGAGGCCTGAGTCGAGAACTGTCCAGTATTCAGTTTCAGGGCGAGCATGACTCGCCGGGATTACTTAGAAAGGAATTTTGCTATGGTCGTGACGGAAGTCAGTTCACAAAGCTGGTTTGGACGGATTGGTGAATCGATCAAAGGCGTCCTGTTCGGCCTGCTGCTGTTCGTGGTCGCCTTTCCGGTCCTGTTTTGGAACGAAGGCCGCGCCGTGAAGCGGGCGAAGACGCTGGCCGAAGGACAGGGCGCGGTCCAGCGAAACGTGCCTGCCGAAAAGGTCGATCCCGCCATGGATGGAAAGCTCGTGCACATGCAGGGCGAAGCGACCAGTAGTGAGACCCTGACGGACGACCTGTTTACCAGCGTGTCCGCGGACAATGTCATTAAGCTGGAACGCGTGGTCGAAATGTACCAGTGGCAGGAGCGGCAGGAGTCAAAGACGCGCAAGAAGCTGGGCGGCGGCACAGAAACGGTGAAAACGTATACCTACAACAAGACCTGGAGCACGTCGCCGATTGATTCGAGCAAGTTTCATCCGGACGGCGCTTCGGAATATGGTCGCGGCAACCCGCCGATGCCGTATCAGAGCGGTTCGCAGGCGGCCGGCGTGGTGAGCTTGGGCGCGTTCCGCTTGAATCCGGGGCTGGTATCACGTATCAATGCGTGGACTCCCCTGGCGGTGGATCAAGCCGCTCTCGATGCGCTGCCGGCAGAGACGAGCGCGAAACTCAAGTTGTCCAACAATGGCTTCTATCAAGGCGCGAATCCCGCGTCGCCGGCCATCGGCGACCTGCGCGTGACCTTTCAGGTTGTCAAACCGACGCGCGTCAGCATCATTGCCGAGCAAACGGGCGAGACGTTTCAGCCGTATCAGGCCAAGACCGTGGCCGGTTCGCTGGAGTTGCTGGAAATTGGCGATAAGAGCGCGGACGAAATGTTTGCGCTTGAAGTTTCGCGGAACAATACGTTGACCTGGATTCTGCGCGGCGTCGGGTTTGTCGTCATGGCCCTGGGAATTGGACTCGTTTTTCGCCCGATAACGGTTTTCGCCGACGTCATTCCGCTGTTCGGCAATATTCTTGGCGCGGGCATCGGTATCTTTGCCTTCGTGACAGCTGCCATGTTCTCCTTGATCACGATTGCCATTGCCTGGGTCTTTTACCGTCCGGTGCTGGGGATCTGTTTGATCGTTGTCGGCGTCGGGATTGTCGTCGGCGCGATGATGATTTTCAGGAACCGGAAGAACACCGAGAACCTGGAATCGGTCGTCGAACTAGAGTAGCGGCGAGCGGGCATTGCGAAGCTTGCGCGGCGGCGCGCGAATTCAGGGTGTTGCGACGCGCGCGCTATTGCAGGCCGTGCAGCAGCAGGTCACTTAAGGGAGTGGATGGACCTGCTGGTGTTTTGCAGAATGCGTCGTATTGTTCGGCCAGTTCACGTACCGCCTGATTGCACCGCGTGGCGATTTCATTGGCGTCCCAGCGATCGTCCGGCTTCGCGAACAACTCGATCTGGCGACCTTCGCGTTGCTGGGCCAGCCACGCCGGGGTCCGCATCATCCAGGCTTGTCCCATCTTCGCGCAGGCTCGGTCCCGCAGCCGGGCCTGTTCGTCGAAGATCGATGGAACGTCCGGCAGCTCGGTACGCGGAATTTCGAACCAGTCCAGCAGCGCGTTGAACAGGTCGGGCGGCTGTGCGAACCCGTGTCGGCGCTGGGTGGCGCGGGCGCCGTCGGGAAATCGGACCAGCAACGGCGTTTGAACGACTTCGCTGTAGAGCATGTCAACGCCGTAGCCGAGCGCGCCGTGTTCGCCCAGCGGGAAGCCGCGCGGCGAGGTGAAAAGGAACAGGTAATCGTCGGGCAACTGGTCCAAAATCGCCTCGACGCAGTGATCGGCCAGGACGACTTGCGCCGCGTAGGCGTGTGTGATGCCGAGCAGCTCGTCGGGATCGACGTCTTCGGGAAGCTGCCTGGACGGCGGTTCCGTGAAAGCCGGCGGGTCCGGATCGTCCTCTTGTGCGAATGCCTGCCGCCAGGCATGGGGCGCGTCCCACGGGCCGGTCAGTCCTTTCGCGTGAATCCACAAGCAGGAAGGCACGCTGGCGGCGTCGAAATGTTCCAGGGAGGACGCGCAGAGCTGGGCGAGTTGACTGTGTTCAATATCGCTCGCCGTTCCCGATATTCCGCTATCGACAAAGATCGAATTGGCGAAGCCGTCCGCGTCGGGATGCCGGGCAACGGCGGTATCGTCCGTGACCAGCGTTGATCGGACACCGCCCGCGGCCAGCATTTCCGCCAGCGACCCGGTTGCGGGGCTACTCGTGCGCTGGCAGGCGTGTATGCCGTGCCAGTACGAGTGGTAGATTTCGGCAAGGTCGGCGCTGTCGGCGATCGTGTTTTCAAACAGCAGGGACTCGGCCGCCAGCCGGTTCATCGCCGGAGTTTCAATCCAGGTATTGCCGTAGGGCCCCAGGAAATTGGCTCCCCACCCGTCGATAACCAGGACGATTGCTTTTTTGGGATGCATGAGACAAGCGTATCCGCGGGAACACGCGGCGACAACTGCCGATACCGGCACGGTACAAAATGGCCTTCCCAACATGTCGAAAGGGGCTGTTTTTCCTGGTTTAACGCAGCGCGCCGCCACTATTACAGAACTATTACATAACCGCTACACGGCGAACATCGTGCGGGCGTCGATAAGCATTACAATTCCACCAGCTTTTGGAAAACGAGATCATTAACCAGGCGTTGCCCGCAAAGGAGTCAGACCTTCTGAAGGGCAGAGCTTAGTGGAATCGACGAAAGGGCCTTCCATGACACGAGTAGCTGATAAAGTTCGCCGCAAGCGAATTCGTAAAACGCATCCGGAAACACTGGCGGAATCGACCAGCGCACGCCCAGAAGTTCTGGGGGAACGCTCGATCCGGCGGGCACGCGGCATCAACTGGCCGGTAACGATCTGGCTGGTCCTGGTGCATGTTATCGCCCTGGCGGCGCCCTTCACCTTTACCTGGGAAGGGTTGGCGCTTTGCCTGTTCATGCACTGGGTAACGGGAAGTGTCGGCGTCTGCATTGGATACCATCGCTTATTGACGCACAGCAGTTTTCAAACGTACAAGCCGTTACGGTATTTGTTTGCGTTGATTGGCGGACTTTCCGGAGAAGGTTCGGCGATCAGCTGGGTTTCGGACCATCGCAAGCATCACGCCCATAGCGATACGGAGCACGATCCGCATTCGCCCAACGACGGCTCGTGGTGGAGTCACATGGTGTGGCTGGCGTATGCGATTCGCGGTAAGGAAGCGGAAGAGCACGTCAAACGCTGGGCGCCCGATATCGGTCGGGACCGCGGCATGCAGTTCCTGGACAAAATGTTCCTCCCGATCCAATTCCTGTCAGGCGGTGTTTTCGGCGCGCTCGGCTACTGGCTCGGCGGTATGCCGATGGCCATCTCGTTCGTGGTGTGGGGTGTGTTTGTGCGGATGGTCGCCGTGCTGCATACGACCTGGTTCGTGAACTCGGCGAGTCACATGTTTGGCTACAAAAACTACGACAGCAAAGACGATAGTCGCAACTGCTGGTGGGTCGGCCTGATTGCCTATGGTGAGGGCTGGCACAACAATCACCATGCCTTTCCCCGCATGGCCAAGCACGGGCACAAGTGGTGGGAATTTGATTTGTCGTGGCAGCTGATTCGGCTGATGCGCTGGACCGGCCTGGCCTGGAACGTGGTCGATTACAAGAAACGCGGGGACCTGGTCGAGTAGCCCGCGGGTTTCGTCGCGAATGGAAAGCCTCGGAGGAATGGGGACTGGTCGAGTCCTCATTCCTCTTTTCGTTCACTGACAAAGCGGTACCCGGCGTCGCGGATCGTCAGGAAGTAGCGAGGCTGAGACGGATCGGCTTCGAAGATCTTGCGAAGCCGCCGGATGAACTGGTCGGGCGCTCGGGTTTGCACGTGTCCCGGCATGTCCCAGACCTTGTTCAGGAGTTCGCTGCGAGGGATCACGCGATCTTCGTTTTCGATGAAGTAGCGCAGCAGCTTCATCTCCAATTGAGTGAGTCGCGCCTCGACGCCGTTGACCGTGACTTCAAACGTGTCGAAGTTGATGTACGCGTTGTCGAATTCAAAATCGTTGACAGCGGTCGCACTCTCCCTGCCGACCGGCCGGCGCTGCAGCTTCAGCAGGTTCTTGACGCGGCTCAGCAATTCGTCCAGGTCGAACGGTTTAGTGAGAAACTGATTGGCGCCGACGTCGAAGCCCCGCGCGCGATCCTCAGCCAACGTGCGCGCGCTCAGAATCAAAACGGGAACCTCGTAGCCAGAGTCGCGAATCGATTCGCAGACGGCATAGCCGCTCATTCCCGGCAGCATGATATCCAGAACAATCAGGTCCAGGTCCTCTTCGTCGACGATCTTCAGCGCCGAGGCGCCGTCTGCCACGGTTGTCACCCAGTATCCCTCGGCTTCCAGATTGAACTTGATGCCGTCGGCCAGGTGCTGTTCGTCTTCGACGACAAGAATATGATGCGTGTTTCCCTTTCCCATACCTTCACGCCACATCGGCTTTGAGTTTTGTTGCTTGCTGTTGACCATCCGGAGGCAGCCCGGGCAGGTAGATGATGAACTCTGTGCCAGGGCCGTCTTTGCGATCTGCGACGCGAACCCGGCCTTTCATCCGTTTCACCAGGGTCCGCACGATGTACAGTCCGAGTCCCGTGCCCGGCGTCTGCCGTTCGAGTTCGTCGCCGAGTCGCGTGAAGCGGCCGAAAATCTTCCGCCGCTGATTGATTGGAATGCCGCTGCCGTTGTCCCGGATACTGGTGACGTA
>CALBSZ010000290.1 GCA_937967665.1 uncultured Planctomycetaceae bacterium | reverse complement strand
ACAACGATGGAGCCAGTCCCCTTTTCGCTACCGTCAACCCTGCGCTGTCGTACTAATGTCGACGACTTATCTGCGGCCCACGTGCCCATCCCTTCTCGCAAGCGATCGGCATCGATATGGCGAAGCCGCAACGCCAGCATCGCCAGCCGTAAATCGTTTTCGAAGTCGTGATTGCTCATTCCAACGACGTCCTCTCCTGTTCCGCTGCCCGCGCCGGTCGACGGCGCTTATCGAAGAGCAGCCGGGTGCCTCAACAAGCTCGCTGCCGGCAGAGCCGCCCAGTCATTAGATCGGATTTGCACCACGTTTCAATGCGGCTGCCCAGCAGGACCATTCGACACTTTCGCTGATAAGGGAAGAATACAGCGGAACAGTCAGCGTCGTCAGGCGGTGAAATGTATCGGATTCTTGTTTTGCGACCTGCGGGCGTTTCGCGGCAAGACGTGACGGCTGAGTTCGGTCACAGAACAGAACGAACGGCATTGCAAGCGACCACATCCTCGGCGACAGTCGTCAAGAGTTGATCCCATTCGTCCAGGTCGAGAGGAACAATGGAATCGTATTCCGAAAGCGGAAGCGTTGTCGGTTTCATCTTCGCAGCTGGCAATTGCGACGCCTCCAAGTCAATACTGCGTTGGCTGAATGCTGGCTGCTGGCGGTTTGGCCGCGAGTGCTCGTTGTCAGTGAGCATCGGTGCGGTGCGGAGCACGAACGCGGAGTTCGGCGGAATGGGATGAGGTAGCTGAATCAGCTTCAGCGCGGTTGTCAGGTTGGTTGAGTTATCGCGAGCGACCGCCATGTCGGCGCCGTCGACAAGGTTGTCGCGATTGAAGTCGAACGGGTTCGATATGCCGGCGGGGTTTTCCGCGTTGTCGCGTGCGCCCGCAAAGTCGAAAGCATCGACGTAAGTACTGCTGGTAGAATTGCCTGTCTCGCCGGGGGCGCTACCGATGTAGAATTCGTCGGACGGTAAGCCAATCGCGGTATTCTCGAGAAGCGCGGTATGAAGCCACTTGCCGACGATGCTGCCGACCGGCCAGGTAAGCACAATGCGGTCGCTGCCTGCCGCGCCTGCGCCGGCGCGGATAGCTATCGACGGTGAAGGTGCGGCAGACCAGCTGGCCGGGACATCGTCGTTGCCAGCGCGGAACGTGAAATCCGCAGGCGCCGGGGTGCCGTGCAAGCCGCTCACATCGATGATGATGCCCGTGATGCCGTTGGGGTCGCTGATGTAGTTGGCAAACGTGGCCGCGCCCGAGACCAAGGGCGTCTTGTCGGGAGCAATCGCATCGTCGTCGCTGTCCATGTCATATGCGGAGTTATCATAGAAGATGTGCCGGCCTACAACCTCCGGATCGACAATCGTCAAAGTCGTCGTTGCGTTGCTTGATTCTGTGTCGTCATCGGTAACACGAAGGGCAATCGTGTACATGCCGGGTGAATCGACGCCGAGCGTTTGGAGCGTTGTCCACGGCACCGTCGTTTCGGCCTCCGTGGTCAAAATGTCGGGAACGCCATCGTTGTCCAAGTCCCAAGCGTATTCCACGATCGCGCCAAACTCGCTCGGATCGACGGATGCGGAAGCATCGAGGTCGAGATCGGCGCCAACCGGAATGGAATAAGGACCGCCCGTATTGGCTTCGGGCAATAAATTGTGAACGTCGATGACCGCACTGGCCAGGTCGAATAACCCGCCATTGTCAGTCACGCGGAGCCCGACCGGCCACATCTGGGGACCATCGACATCGCCTGCGTTGAAGATTGCGTCTTCGCCGATTTCATCGCCATGGGTGGCGTCTGCACCGGTCTCGCCGAAGATCCCATCTTGATCCAAATCCCATTCATAAATCAACGTATTGGCTGGCTGATCCGGATCAGTTGAACTGCTACCGCTGAGCGGTGCACCTTCGCCTTCATTAATGCTACTCGGTGAATTGATTCGAGCCATTGGCGGTTCATTGCTGATGTTCTCATACCACGCCAGCAGGTTGTTGCCGAACGCGACCGCGACGACGTCTAAATCCCCGTCCGCATCGACGTCGCCGGCCAGAATCGACTCGGGGTCGGTCGGTGTGTCGATGATGCTCGCAGTGAAGCTGCCCGTACCGTCGTTTGTAAACAACATGAGTTGGCTGGCAGCCGTCGCTGCCGCGAGGACATCGTAGTCGCCGTCACCATCCAAGTCGGCCGCGTCGATGTGGCGTGCCAAAGGAACATTGGTCGAGACCGCGTGGGCTGTAAAATTTCCCGCTCCATTGTTCTCGTACCAGCGAACGGAATTGTCGTTGCTAGAACTGGCGACGACGTCAACATGACCGTCACCGTTGATATCCGCTGGTATCGCCGCAAAACCGCCATCCACCGTCCCAATCCAGGAAACGTCACTGAAAGCTCCGCCACCGAGATTTCGATACCACTGGACGCGATCGCCCGTAAACGACGTGACCAGAACATCAAGACGTCCATCTTCGTTCAAGTCGACCGCTCGCACCGAGAACGGCTCGCCCGCTGACCCTGAGATGGAACGTTGCGTGAATCCCTGATTGCCGTTGTTTTCATACCAATAAACGCGATGGTCACCACGTGAGGCGGACAGTAGATCCATGTCTCCGTCACCGTCCAGGTCGCCGGCGTGAACGCTGTGTGCCATTAGCGCAGGATTGCCGAACATCTGCCGAACTGGCCCGAAATTGCCCAAGCCGTCGTTCTTCAACCAGCCGACGAAATTCCCGGCTTGCGAAGCAAACAAAACGTCTGGGTGTCCGTCCAGGTTCACGTCGGCCGAGATAAGTTCGCGGACGTCAGGCGTCTGTTGTTGCGTCGCGATCTCGGTGAACGCGCCGAATGAACCGTTGCCTTGATTCGCATACCACACGATGCCGTCGTCGCCCGCCACGACATCCAACCGCCCGTCGCCGTTAAAGTCGGCTAAGGCGATGGTCACGTCGGATTCCTCGCGCGCGTCAATCCTGTTGCTTGATCCAAAGTTCAACACCGTCATTGGCGGCGATTGAATCGTGATCAAGTGATCTTCCACCTCGCCGTCGTCGGCTCTGCCAGTGACGGCCAGACCGCCAATCGAACTCAGCCGGAATCTCGCGACCAAATCGCCCGCCACCGCCCAACTGGGTACGTCAAAGGTGATGCTATTGCTTCCTTCGACAACATCCACCGCATTGGCGATCCGTTCGTCAACTCCGTTCCACGTTCCGTCGGCATTAAAGTCGATCCACGCATCGAGCTTCGCGCCTGACGGGGCGTTCTGCACGTCGACGGTAACGCTGGCGTCGAGTTGACCAACGGTGATCGCGCCGAACGTCACGCCGTCTTCGTCGGACGCCCCGTTCATGTCGTCGGCGTCGGCATTGGCCGAATGCGTGCCGTCGGCTTCGACATCACCGGCTGTTCCCAAGCGGGGACCGATCGGACGGTGCCGCGCGCCGTCTTCGGCCAGTGTCGTGGGATAGGGAGCCGGCGCGTCGCCGAAATCAACGTCCGTCGGCGACAAGACGACATCACGACCATCCGCGCCGCCCGCGTAAGTAATGGCAAACGTCAAACCTGAACCGAGGAAGTCCGCGATCGTATCGCCTTCGCTCGGCAGGTTCATGAACGTGCCGGTGATACCCGTAGCGCTATCGATAATGACGAAGTCGTCTTCGAGCGTTGGCACATACCCCATGAACGATTGCACGTCCAGCGTGACTGGTAAATCGATGGTAACACTGCCGGTCGCCGCCAGTTGGTCGTAGTCTCCGATCGAGCTGCCACCGACTTCCACGGAGTATCCTGGGTCACCGCCGCCGCGAAGCAACACATTACCGGTCACATGAAACACGCCAGGCGAGGCTCCAGGCGAAAGGGAAGTGATCCCGGCAGTACCCGCCGTGACGGTGACATCGGTGGGCGTTCCTGTCACGACTCCGGATAATTCAACGTTGCTCATCGCCCCGCCGTTGACGCTGCCCAACACGTTAATGTCGCCAGCCACAATTTGCACATGACCGCCGGACGACGAGATGCCGTCGCTTTGCGCAATGCGGACGTATTTCATTTGGGCGTTGGACGAATCCGTGTACGCGATGGCCGGACTGCCGCCAACTTCGGCCAGTGACGTCCAATTCCCAACAGATCCATCCGTGTCGAGACTCTGGATGTCCCACGTCCCACTGCCGTCTGCAGCGTTGTTGCGGGCGAACTTGAGATCGAAGTTGGTCCGGTCTTCGTAACTGATGACCGGGAAGCCATCGATGAACGCCAGTGACGTGAAATGGCCCACGTCATCGTCCATGTCAACCGTTTGGGTGACCCATGTGCCGGACCCGTCTGCCATCGTGTTGCGGGCGAACTTGAGGTCGCGATTCGTATCGTCCGAATAGCTAATCGCGGGATTACCATCCACGACAGACAGCGATGCAAATTGACCTACATTACCCGGCGTGTCAACGCTAGCGATAGACCACGTGCCGTTACCGTCGGCAGCACTATTGCGGGTAAACTTCAGATTGCCATTGGTCGCATCTCGATAGGCAATCGCCGGATTGCCGTTCACGACGGCCAGCGACGTGTCCCTTCCGACATTGTCTGTCGTATCGACGCTTTGAATGACCCACGTGCCGCTGCCATCGGCCGCCGTATTGCGGGCGAATTTCAGATCGCCATTGGTCCCGTCGTGATAACTAATCGCCGGATTGCCGTCCACGATTGCCAGCGACGAATACAAACCGACAGTCCCAACCATGTCCACGCGCTGGATGACCCACGAACCGCTACCGTCGGCCGCCGTATTCCTAGCGAATTTCAAGTCGCTGTTGGAACCGTCGGTGTAACTGATCGCCGGATTGCCATCCACGATCGCGAGCGACGGACGACTGCCCACCGTGCCTCCCGTGTCAACGTTTTGCACGGTCCAAGTCCCCGTGCCATCGGGCAGGGAATTGCGAGCGAAAACCAAGTCGTTCGCGAAAGGAACGTAGAAGGCCACGGCCGGATTTCCATCAACATCCGCAAGAGATTTGCTGACGCCGTTGCTGTTGATCGTGCTTGCCTGAGTTATTTCGGTAGGCGTAACAGTAACCGAACCGGTACTGCTCACGAGTAAGTCGGTCCCGCTGCTTGTAAGGCCTGCCACTGTCGTGTCGCCACCGTAGATCGATACTCGGTCAGTGAACGTTGCCGTTTCGATATCGACGTTGCCCGTGCCGTTGAGCGTGTTGTCCCCGATGGCAATGCTGAGAAACCCGTCCATTAAATTGGCGAGTTCGTCATCCGTGAGATTAAAACTACCAACTCCACCTCCTATTCCGATGGACGTGGTATTGGAATTCGGCTTCAACACCAAGAGGTTGGACCCTTGCACGATTCCATCGAGTTCGACATCGGCGGCGGTAATTTCTAAAGTGCCGTCACTGTCGATCGATCCGGCTTGGGTGAGTTCAAACGTGCCGGATGAAAAATTATTGAAATTGCCGGCTCCAGTAGACACCGTATCCGACACGGTGGTGAACATCGAGAACAAACCCACATTGCCGCCGCTGGTCGATATCGGGGCTTGCACGCTCACTTGCTCAGCCATCACGTCAAGCGATTTATTATCCAGCGAGACGGGTCCCAGGATTCGGACCAGTTCTCCGCCACCGCCATTCGAGAATAGATCAATGACAACATCGGCCGGGTAATTGGCGGCTAAGCTGTTGACACGTACGTCGTCGCTCATGCCGGTGACGGACAATCGATCGGTCGGATTAGCAAACAGGACCGACGCTGGAGCCGACGTCACTAACGTCGTGCCGGCACCACCGTCGCTAACGGTGATCGAACCAAGAAGGCTGTCTGCAATTCCGATCCGTGTGGCCGCGATGCCCGTCGCGTCGATCGGCTCCACGCCGGTGTAGGTAATGGTCTCGTTTGCAGTGAGATTGATGACGCCGTTGTTCTCGTCGCCGCCAACGACAGAGTTGAATAGATAGTTAGCATTTGCAAACGTTCCACCACCTTGCAGAATCAATTCGTCCCCAGTGGTTTCGCTCGTCTCGCCGCCGTCAAATCGAATGCCGTCGGCGAAGTCCCCACCGCCGAAGTCGATGGTCAGCGTATCGTTTCCGCCAAGGGTATCGACAAAAATTCCATTGGTTCCGGTAACGCTGGCAATCGGCACGTCCACGGTATTCGGATCGACTTGCGTCGCGCCATTGCCGGCAAATAGCTGATTATTCGGATCGGTGATTCGATAGTCT
>CALBSZ010000289.1 GCA_937967665.1 uncultured Planctomycetaceae bacterium | reverse complement strand
GCCCGACTTGGCAACCAGACGCTGATGGTCCGCCTGCAACGTCGCCTGCTGCCGAGCCCGTACCAGGGCCACGACCAGGATGTTGGCTACCGAAATCGCGATCTCAAAATCACTCTGCGAAAACCGACCCTGCTCCAGATACAAGTGGATGGCACCCAGCGTCCGTTTTTCGTGAACCAGTGGTACACAAATCGCATCGGCATAATGAGTCAGACTGTCGTAGGTATCCGAAACGGTCTGGTTGTCGATCCACACCGCGCGGCCTTTTTGCACGACCAGTTCCGTCAGGGTTTCGCTGAGTACCACCTGCTTCGCGGCCTCTTCGGGCATTACCATCTTGGCCTTCAGCTGGCCTTCATCGCTGGCCCACAAGAAGCCGACAATGGCCGCTTTCGTGCGTTCGTGCAGCAGTTCCAGGGAATAGCGCACCACGGAATCGGGTTCGCTGCAGCCGAGCAGCTTGATGCTGAGCTGGTACAGGGTAAGAAAATCGTGGGCGTGATCGGAGTCCCGTAAGGCGGAAACCACGAAGCTGCCCGTATCGTACTCGTCGATGGGGCGGTCGCGGACAATGGTTTGCGTCAAACTGATGTCGGCGGACGATTCCGTCGGCCGCTTTTCCGACTGTTCGAAACTGAATTCCGATGACCCAACCTTGATCGTGCAACCCGCCACCAGCTGCGCCTCGTCAATCTTCTGGCCATTGACGAACGATCCATTGCGGCTGCCCGCGTCGCGAATCCACCACTGGTCGTTCTCGTGAACCAGGATCGCGTGGACGCGGGAGCAGAGCGGATCGGTCAGAATGACGTTGCAATCCATTCCCCGACCAATCTGGTTGGGAATGAGTGGGTCCAGCACGAAGTTCGCTCCGGTTCTGGGACCGCTTAACTTGGTCAGAAAAGTGTGCACAATCGGAAACCAGGCTCGTCGCGCGGCAGCGTTCTAAACAGGACCCGTAAACCTTCCAATATAACAGCTTTCGGTCGCGATGCACTCCCCAGAGCAACGGAATGTCGGCGCCCCCGTTCCGCCGTTTCCATATTCGTTCATTTTGCCTTTTCGATCATTTTGACTTTCCTGTGACGATTTCGTCGCACGTCGCAACCTGAACCGGAAGCGATTCAGCGGTTGTTCAACCGCCCTATGGCTCCTCAAAAAAATTCCTTACAATCCCGCCGAGTTGCCCGGGAACCCGGCGCTGACCAGCGCGGGTCGATTTCAATACGAATTGCGTGGAGGAACAGATCGTTATGGAACGAAGTTTAGTCTTGCTCAAACCGGATTGTGTGCAGCGCCGACTCATGGGACGTATCATCGCACGCTTTGAAGATAAGGGACTCAATGTCATCGCTTTGAAAATGATGCGGGTGACACCGGAGCTCGCGAAGCAACACTATGCCGAACACGTGGAAAAGCCATTCTACCCGGGGCTCGAGGCGTTCATTACCGGCGCGCCGGTCGTGGCCATGGTGATCGAGGGCCTGGAAGCCATCCGCGTGGTCCGCGAAATGCTCGGCGCCACCAGCGGCCTGAAAGCCGCCGCCGGTACGATTCGCGGCGATTACAGCAGTAGCCGGCAAATGAATCTGGTCCATGCCTCCGACGGTTCCGCCGCCGACGAACGCGAAATCGGACTCTATTTCGAGCCCCAGGAAATCCACCCGTATGAACCGACACTGACCCCGTGGCTGAAGGCGAGTGATGAGTGATGAGTGATGAGTGATGAGTGATGAGTGATGAGTGATGAGTGACTAGGGGCCCGTTCGCAGGGCTTCGATCATCTGCTGGGTGGCGGCTTCGACGGCGCGCTGCCAGTCGAGGTGTTTGAATTCGGGACGCTGGTGCGCGAAGATGATGGCCCGGGAGCTGTTGACGATGGCGCCGAGTCCCTTGTTGTCGACGGCGGGCAGGACGTCCTCGGCGCCGCCCCCTTGAGCGCCGAAACCGGGAACCAATAACCACGCATGCGGCATGACGTCGCGCAGTTCTTTCAACTGTTCGGGATAAGTCGCACCCACGACCGCGCCGATGTCTCCGTAACCACAGTCGCCAACGCTCGCCGCTGCAAGGGCCTCCACGTGCTCCGCCATGCGGCGGTAGATTGTCTTCCCTTCGACCTGCAAGTCCTGCAAGAATGTTCCGCCCGGGTTGGAAGTCTTGACCAGAACGAAAACTCCTCCCGAATGGTCGCGCGACGCCTGGACGAAGGGATCCAGGCTGTCGTCTCCCAGATAGGGACTCACCGTCAGCGCGTCCGATCCCCAGACCGATTCCGCTCCGACGTAGGCTTCGGCATAGGCTTGAGCCGTCGAGCCAATATCATTCCGCTTGCCATCCAGGATGACCAGCAATTGTTTCTGCCGCGCGTGCTGGATGACCGCCGCCAGCGCGGTCAAGCCGTGGGGACCACATTGTTCGAAAAACGCCGCTTGCGGTTTCACTGCCGCCACCAGCGGTGCCACCACATCGATGATCGCGCACGAAAACTGCTGGAACGCCCGCGCCACCGCCGCCGGATCGTCCCTTTCGTCGGCGCCTAGCAGGCCCGGCGGCAATTGATCGGCGCGGGGATCGAGTCCCACAAGTGTCGGGGTGTTGGTTCGCTGCACGGCAGCCGCGAGTCGATCACTGAAGCTGGTCACCAAGGGGTTCCTTTCTGTTGGCACGTTCACCCGGATTCGGCGTGCTCGTCACATCGCGTCACGGGACCTCTAATCTGCCCACCAGTATCGTGCCTGTCGATGCCCGTTGAAAGCCACGGCAAAATCTGTCAAAATGAGAAAATGCTGGCGGAGCGGCATGGCCCACTCCCGCCGGCAGGGCGGGCTGTAGCGCAGCCTGGTTAGCGCGTTTGACTGGGGGTCAAAAGGTCGGAGGTTCGAATCCTCTCAGCCCGACTAAGAAAGCCGCTTATCCGTATGGGTTTGCGGCTTTTTCTTTTTTCTGATGGCACAACATGTGTCGCTGATGGCTGCGCAAGCCTATCCGGCGATACGTTGATGGACTCGCCACGGATGAACACAGAACTGCGATTAGGCTTCTCTGTCGATCGGCGGAGCACAGGGACGGGGCAAAACGCATTCAGGTTCGGGCTCGCGTGGAAACACCGTGATTGACGTCGTGGGCTCTGCTACTGAGAAGAGTCACGAGAGTGCGCTCTTGATCGCCGAGACAAGGCCGCCAATGACTCTTGGTCTGTGGTCGTTGGTGACTCCTCGCCGGATGTCGGCTTCCACCTCGACGTGCACAAAGGTTCCATCCACGCTTCGAGTGAACTGCCCCTGCTTGTTTTCCGTCGCTCCCAAGGAACGGAATGCTGTTCCGTCGACTTCGCCATTCAGGCCACAGTCGTCCTCGCCTGCGAGAACGTATGCAAACGACCGAAATTGGTAGGAACTTTCGGGAGTCGAAGGCATGCCTTCCAGGTGAGCATCGAGTGACTTCATGAATGGTTTGACGCTGCCTGCACCGTTTGACAACACGACATCAGCGATGTCGCGGAAAGCACTGTGTTGGCTCTTGTCACGATCGTAGCCGTGAATCTGCAAAACGGGGTGTTCCCCTGCGGGCCCTGTCATCCCCTCGTGAATTGCCTGAAACGCACTTTCTTCCAGCCGTGCCGCATCGGCCAGGTCTGCAGTGCATTGTCCCAGTGAATCGTCGAACACACAGGCATCGCGGTGGGCTCCCGCCGTCAGGAAACCGGCCGAGGCGGACCGCTGAAAAACTTCGCCGCCGATTTGCCAGGTGCGCAGATCGGACTTGGGGTGCGGCACTTCGATAAGCGTCTTGACATCCGCCGAAGGGTCGACGAAGTAGTGCCCCCAGCCTCGGTTGCCCATGTCGAAATCTTCCTTCAGTTCGTAAAACGAATCCCCCTCACGCATGTCGGGGTCAGAGTGCGTCGGGTCAGGCCGTTGAACAAACAGGACGAGTTCGTAGTTGAGTGACACGGCAGCAGTCCCGGCTTGCACAACGTCGCCCTGAATCAGATCGAATGCCAGTTGCCGAAGGAGCGAGTACTGTTCAGCATTGGGCAGCGTGAAGCTGTTCGTCTCTTTGGGCAAGACCTTGTGTCGCCATAAGTATTCTACTTCCTCCATGAAACTGCCTACCGCAACAGATAGATGCGGTCCCGTAATCACCTTCGTTGCCGTGGCGAAATTAGAGGCTCCATCGCGTGCAATTGCCAAATCGGCGGCGTCAACCAACGTGTCCTTGTTAAAGTCCGTAGTACTGTGGATGCCGACAGGATCGTTCGTGCCATGTAAATGATCACGCACAAGAGCAAAGTCGTATCCATCCACCTGCAGATTGAGAGATGAATTTCCCGTGTCCCCGACAGCACTGCCCACGTAAAATACGTCGGACGAGGTCTGTTGTGAAAACGAACTTCCAAGGTCGACCGTCGCCAACAACGCGACCATCAGCCAGGTATTCTTTATCGCTCCATCTTCCCACGTGATGGTTACCCGATCCGACTCGTTTTCACCATCGCCGATGCGAACTTGAAAACCCGACGGGGCAGGGGCGGGCGTCCAGGTGCCAGGGCTTTCACTGTTACCGATCCGGAAGAAGAAGTCGTCGACGGACAACGCCAGTGGGTCGGGGAGGCCGGCAATGTCGACCATGATGCCATTAATACCGCGCGAGCAATTCGTGTAGTTTGCCGCCGAAGCAGTTTGCCCTGGAAGGAGTGGGCTTTTTGTTGAGTCAATGGCGTCGTCGTCCGCCCTGGTGATATCGGGATCATTGGCGTCGAACTGCGAGTTGTTATAAAACACGTGTCTCGCGACAACGGCCAGCATCCGGCGAGATTCCAGCAACTCGATTCGTAGACAGCGGCGGGACATCGAGTCTTGCTGTTGTTTGACAAACACGGTAGGTCTCAAGGTGCCAAAATAGCCAGTTTAGTATGCTACCACGACTGTCGCAAACCGGGTCGTTCTTTGAGTCACCACCCACGTCGGCATCCCCATTCGCGCGTGGTTCCTGAATTAAGAATAGTTTTTCGCAAATCATAAAAAGTATGTTCGGCTATACTATACGCTGAATTCCTGACTATACGCTGAAATCCTGGATAGACACAGCCAACTGTCGCGTTCTAATCGCAACCTGTTTGAGGCTCACACCACATGCCTACCATTCGCACTTTTCTGACGATTGCATTCGCTTTGGCGTTCGCATCGCCTGCCTTCGCCGCCAAGCCTAACGTGCTCTTTATCGCAGTTGATGATTTGAATGATTGGATCGGTTGCCTGGGCGGACATCCCCAGTCAACGACGCCCAATATCGATCGGCTGGCGGCGAGCGGCATGTTATTCACTAACGCACATTGTCCTGCCCCGGCGTGCAATCCGTCGCGAACGGCCATCATGACGGGCGTCTCGCCGCATACGTCTGGGCTGTACGACAATCGGCAGCAGATGCGTGAGATATTGCCAGACGCAGAACTATTGCCCGCGTACCTGGCGCGAAATGGTTACTGGTCCGCCGGTTCCGGCAAAATCCTGCACTACTTCATCGATGCTCGATCGTGGGATGACTACTTTCCCGCCAAATCCACAGAGTACCCTCTTCCGCGCACTCTCTATCCAAAAGACCGACCTGTCAGCTTGCCCGTCGGTGGTCCGTGGCAGTACACCGAAACGGATTGGGGGCCGCTGGACGCAACGGACGAGGAGTTTGGCGGAGATTGGCTCGTTGCCAAATGGATTGGCGAGCAACTTGGCCGCAAGCACGATAAACCATTCTTCCTGGCATGCGGTATCTATCGCCCGCACGAACCTTGGTTTGTTCCGCAGAAGTATTTCGATCAGTTTCCGTTGGACAGGATTCAACTGCCGCCGGGCTACCTGGAAGACGACCTGGCCGACCTGCCGCCTGCGGGGCAGAGGCGGGGGCCCAATCGATACTTTGCCCACATCCGCGCACATGACCAATGGAAGCGCGGGATTCAGGGGTATCTGGCGTCGATCGCGTTTGCCGATGCGATGGTGGGACGCGTTATCAAAGCCCTCGACGACGGTCCCAATCGCAGCAACACGATTGTGGTGCTGTGGAGTGATCACGGATGGCACCTCGGGGAGAAACAGCACTGGCAGAAGTACACCGCGTGGAGAGCTTGCACGCGCGTTCCCTTGATCATTCGCGTCCCGTCTGAAGTATCTGTCGTCGCGAAGGGTACGAAGCCTGGCAGCAAGTGTTCGAGGCCAGTCAATTTGCTCAGCCTTTATCCGACGCTTTTGGAACTCGCCGGACTGCCGGAGAAATCAACCAACGACGGACCAAGCCTGGTGCCTTTGCTTCGCGATGCGAACGCGGAATGGGAGCATGTTTCGCTGACCCATCTGGGTGAACCCGGTTCATACGGGCTCAGCGCACAGGACTGGCGATTGATTCATTATGCCAGTGGTGACGAAGAGTTCTACCACACTCCCGTTGACCCCTACGAATGGACGAACCTGGCAGGCGTAGCGGAACACCATGATCGCATGGCAAAACTGCGGGCCTTGGCGCCCACGGAGTTTGCAAAGAAGATTCCTCCCAGCGTCGAGTCATTGACAAAGCTGGTTTGGCAACCGGCATCGCAGAAGGCCGCACCTCCTTCTCGTCCGGACGGCGACCCGTTTCGGGTCGTATTTATCAACGAGTCCAAGCAAGCGGTGCAATTGAAATGGATGAACCGCGAGGGCGTCCCTAAACTGTATGGAGAAATCGGCGCCCATCAGCGCCAGCGTCAAAGGACTCGCCCGGGAGCGGTCTGGTTGATCACCGACAAGGATGGTCAACCATTAGGGCACTTCACAATTGGCGATCGGACGGCCCGGGCAATTATCCCACCGGAAGCCAACGACTGAGTAATGGGCAGTGCGCATTGGTTGCCGAAATGAAGGGTCGCTAACGTATCCATTGGATACGATATATACTGCCATGAATTGAGTCGCCTGCCGGCCCCACCCACCTTACTTAAGAATCCCCATGAACGCGAAGAAACAGTATCAACCTTAAAGAAGCAACGATGACATCCATACATCCAACGGCGATGTTCGCCACAGTCATGCTGCTGGCCGGTGACTTGCTGCCCGTCCACGCCCAGGAAGAGCCTGCCGATGCGGGGCTTCGCGCACACAATCTCTTTCAGAGCAACATGGTGATCCAAAGAGACAAACCCGTTGACGTCTGGGGGTGGTCTCGGTCTGGAGACAAGGTCACTGTGACGTTTGCCGGGAAAGCAGTTTCCGCGGCGGCCGACGAAAGCGGTAAGTGGACGGTTCCGCTACCGGCCATGGAGGCCAGCAGCACTTCCGCCACGATGACGATTGCCAGCAGCGGCGGTCATGAGATCAACTTTGAAAACATCCTGGTCGGCGACGTTTGGGTACTGGGCGGGCAGAGCAACATGCAGTGGGGCATCGGGGCAGTCAACGAGGGAAACTTGGAAGTTGCGTCCGCCAACTTTCCCAATATTCGCATGCTGACCGTCCCCAAGATTTTCGGGCCGGAACTCAAAACCAACTTTCCCCGGGCCGAGGAGTTCAGCCGCATCACCGGCGAAATGCAGCGTGCGGGCGACTGGGAGATTTGCTCGCCGGAATCCGTCGGCTCCATGTCGGCGATTGGCTATGTGATGGCGCGTCGAATTCACATGGCAACCCAGGTCCCCATCGGGATTGTCAATACTTCGCGCGGCGGCACCACGGTCGAAGCCTGGACGCCGCTGGCGCGACTCCGCGAGATCGATACTCCGGAAGTCAAGGCGCGGCTGGCGGAGGCGGATGAAACGCTGGCCGCTTATGACCCCCAAGCCGACCTGCAGAAACAGATCGCCAAATTCGAAGCACGCGTCGCGCGGATGAAAAAAGAGGGGATGGAAACGTCCCATTTGCAGCGGCCGACTACGCCGGACCCCGGCCCATCGGCCACCCACAAAATACCGGGTAACTGCTATAGCAGCGTGATTGCTCCCATCGCTGGATTCGCCGTTAAAGGCGTCATTTTTCATCAGGGCTACAACAACTGCTTTCAGGGTGTCCAAGGC
>CALBSZ010000288.1 GCA_937967665.1 uncultured Planctomycetaceae bacterium | reverse complement strand
AGAGTCTGCAGCGACCGTCGGAACCCCTCGGTGATCTCGGTGTCGTCCAGGCCGGACGATTGTTCGATTCGCACCGGTCTTCGATCTTCACCTTAACGTAGTCATTGGCGTCACCCACGATATCGTACGGCACCAGTTTTTCTTCAACAGCAACTTCGCGGTGTCGACGGCCCATGAATCGCTTAATGGAAGAGATGGTTCGCCGGGGATGGGTGACGGCTTGCCGCCTGGCTGGTTCTCCGACGAGCGTCTCGTTCTTGTTCGTGAACGCGACGACGCTCGGCGTGAGTCGCTTGCCCTCCGCGTCCTGTATCACTTTCGGTTCGCCTGCATCAACGACGGCAACGACCGAATGGGCCGTTCCCAAGTCGATGCTAATGATCTTTTCACCGTTCATGACCCTGCTCCTCGCCGTCTCTCACCGGCTTGAAAGCACCGTTACTCGATCGCTCCAGGTCAAGCAGGGCGTACCAACAACGACGCGGTGAACAAGTTGGTCCGCTGACGCTACGCGCTCGCAGAGGCGAGACGGATGTGGGCAGGCAACGCCCGTCAGCGAATGCTGTTGGCGGACCAGATAGGTCGTGATTGCCTGCCCGCAAGTGTCTTGCCCAAGTCCCGGGAAACAAGCGGTTCTCAAGCAAGTGCGTCCCGCAGCGTTCACGCCGCTGTCACCGGGATCCGCGTCGACTTGTAGTCCTTACTCTTGGGAACGTGCACCTCGAGCACGCCGCTGCGATAACGGGCGTCGATCTTGTCAGTGACGACCCCCTCCGGCAGCGTGAAGCTCTCAAAGAAACTTCCATAACTTCGGTAGTGCCCGCCGTTCTTTCCTTGCCCTTCGTCCTTGTGTTCCGCGCGCAAGGTCAGCATGTTCCCGTTGACCTTGATATCGAAGTCATTCGTGTCGAAGCCAGGTAGTTCGGCGTGCAAGACGAACTCTTTCTCTGCCTCTTCGAGGCGGACACCGCGCGACCACATGCCGTCATGCGGGTCGGCAAGCCCCCGGCAGTCGTCCCAAAAACGGTCCCAAAGGGAATCGAATTCTTGTCGGAATTGCGACAATCCAGGAACTCGGTCTTGACCAATGCTCAGATTGCTGTTTCCATGCCGCTTCTTCCAAGGTATCAGTTTGTCAAACATGTTCCTTCTCCTTCTATTCCTGAGCCGTAAACCGCGCCGCGAACCGTCGTTGCCTTTGGCGGCGCGTACGACGAATACTTCTCGAAAGAAGGCCCCGTCCGCCGGACGAGGCCTGACCAATGGGAATTGCGCAACCACAGGCTGCATCCGGCGGCCACAGCCTGTGCGCGGTCGTTTTCCGTGAACTAATCCGATTTGACCTCGATGCGGCGAGGCCTGACTTTCTCCGACTTCGGCAGGTGCAATGTCAACACGCCATGCTTCAATTCCGCCGAGATCTTATCGGCGTCGACGACCTCGGTAACCGTAAACGAACGGTGGTAATCGCCAATGCCATATTCTCCGTACGAAAACTTGATGTCGTCGTGTCTTGGACAAACCTTGCCGTGAATCGTCAGTTGATCCCCCTCGTACTGGATATCCAGGTTTTCGGGAAGCACGCCTGGCATGTCTCCATACAGGATCATTTCGTCTTCGGTTTCCCAGATATCGAATCGAGGGCAATAGACAGTTGCCTCACCAGACGCTGGGATCTGCTGCATGCCGTTGTTCTTTGTTTCCGTTAGTGTCGTACTCATGGTCCATCCTCCTCTCTCGAGCAGGCTCGATTAATGGGCTCGATTTCCGGTTCCAGCGAGGACGGGCATTCGAGCCCGTCTTCGCTCCATTCGCCAGCGCCGAGCGCCGGCATCCTACAGTGCTTAACTTACTTTGACCTCGATCCGTCGCGGTTTCACTTCTTCGCGTTTGGGAAGCGTGATTGTCAGGACACCATTCTTGAATTCGGCCGAAACGCAATCGCTATCGACATAGCCAGGTAATTCGACCGAACGGCTGAAACGACCAAATCCGCGTTCGCGTCGATGCCAGATTCCCCCTTCGGGCTCGGGGGCTTTCCGTTCTCCGTTGATATTCAGTTGGTTCCCACCCGTGACGGTGATTTCGAGGTCCTCCAGGGCGAAGCCGGGCAGTTCGGCTTCAACAAACAGCTGTTCGTCGTTTTCCCACAGATTCATGGGTGGAAAGGTGCTGCGTGCATACGGCAACGGGCGGCTATCACCCCAGCGGTCAAATAGCCGGTCCATTTCCTGACGCAGACGATTCATTTGAGCAATGGGCTCCCATCTGGTCGCTAACATGTTGCACCTCCTTCCGGCAATACCGGACGTATGAACTTGTGTGTTATGCCGGCCACCTTTCCTGTGGTGACCCGACCTTGATATCCTGCCTATGAAAGATGCAACCACCGTGCCAATTCCGGAAAGCACGTTCTTTCCTGGAGCGTGAGCCAGTGCTGACGCAACCCGTGGCCGACTTGTCTTTAAGGAGTGCCAATTTGTCAGCTGCCATGTCGCTGGCCACATCAAAGTCAGCGACGCGAAGGGCCGGCACGCGTTTTGCAACCGTGGGCCTCCACATCGCACTCCTGTTTCAGGGACGCCACTTCCATCACTTGTCTGTCGTGGAGATCGCGCATGACGAACTCATCGAAAACGAGCACGCGTTCGGACCACGACGCTGCGATACAGGCCAGCCGGGACGATCGTGCTCGTATGCTGAAGGCCATGGCTGCGCTCGAAGCCGCATTGGCAACCGGAGCGGTCAGCCGCCACGGCGCATGGAAGGATGGCGTCATGAGCATGTTGGGAGTACTGGAAGAGGCAATGGAGGCTCAAACCAGAGAACTGGACTCCGACGAAGGAGTGCTCGCCGAGATTCTCGGCCAGGCACCTCGCTTTGAACGCCAGGTTCGACGGCTACGCGACCAGTATGCCGACCTCGTGCGCCAGATCCATAACCTGCGCGAACAGTTCAGCGACTCGGGTGTACCCGAACAGCGAGACGTCAGCGAGATTCGCCAACGTTCAGCCTGGCTCATTACGGCAATCAGGCACTTCCAGGCGCACGAATCGGACCTGCTGTGGGATGCCTTTCAAGTCGACGTCGGCGTGGGTGATTGACGACCATCGGATAAGGCGCAGGTTTCGATCCTGCCCCCTGTAAGTGCGTCACGAGAAACTGCACCTGCAAGTTCGCCAAGAGAAAGTCGTGAAGCAACGCGTTGAATCGCCTGTCCCGCAGCCAAGTGCCCCGCAGCCAAGTGTCCCGCAGCCAAGTGTCCCGCAGCCAAGGCGGCTGGAGCGAGTGCCAGCAGCACCCCCGCCGGGCAATGGACAAATTGCCGCGCAGCGTGCCATTTTGGCTGTCGACGCCAAATTGACGTATGGGCAATCAGCTCGCCAGGCGTTAACCGATTTCGTAGTCTTTAATTTTCCGCTGCATGGTGCGGACGCTGATACCGAGCATTTCGGCCGCATCTTTTCGCGAACCGCGGGTATGCTCGAGCGTTCGGCGAATCGCCTCCTTCTCGATCGCGTCCATTGTCATGCCTGGACGAATCAGCGGCGAGACAGGGGTGTCCGCGTCAAGTCTTTCCAGATCGAGCAATTCGAGCGCGGCCTTGGAGCGCATCGTGGCGGGATTGATTCCCAGCAGCCGCGCCGCCTCGATCTTGTCGCCGTTGGTCCGGGAAAGAACCCGTGACACCAGCCTCTCCTCGGCACAACGGATGATGTCGTCGTATAACTGAGAAGACTGTTCTTCGAGCCTCTGTTCGATAAGCAAGTCCAGGCTGCCGTCGCACGATGGTGAACGCATCACGGGGTGTTCCCCAACGGGATGCCGAATTGAGTCAGGGAGAAATTCAGCCAGCAATACGGGACCTGTTGTCTTCAACATTCCCTGCCGAATGACATTTTGCAATTCACGAATATTGCCGGGCCAGTGGTACTTCCGGAGCAGCTTCATGGCATCCGGATCCACAGAGCGAATTTCCTTTGCCAGTTCCCGATTGGCCAGTAGTCGGAAGTGGTCCACCAGCAGGTCCAAGTCACCTTCGCGATCGCGCAAGGCGGGCAGGTGAATGGTGAAGCCGTTGAGTCGATAGTACAAATCGCCCCGGAATTGTCCCTCGGAAACCATTCTTTCAAGGTTGCGATTTGTCGCGGCGATGACGCGGACACTGGTCTTGATCGTTTCGTTCCCGCCGACCCGTTCGAACGTTTTCTCCTGGAGCACGCGAAGCAATTTGCTCTGCAGCACGGGTGACATGTCGCCGATTTCGTCGAGAAATAAAGTGCCGCCATTGCATTGTTCAAACTTGCCGATGCGTTTTCTTTCTGCACCGGTGAAAGCCCCGCGCTCGTGCCCGAACAACTCGCTTTCCAACAGCGTCTCGGGAATAGCGGCGCAATTGACAGCCAGGAACGGACCTTGAACTCGGTCACTGTGCTGGTACAGCGCCCGCGCGACAAGTTCCTTACCTGTTCCGCTTTCGCCTCGAATCAGCACCGTCACATTCTGGCCGGCTACGATACCGATGGCTTTGTAGACTTCCTGCATCGCATGACAGCGACCGATGATCGCGTGCGAGTCAACCGAACCTGTGGCGACGTTCATAGCAACGGGTTTGTCCGTCAGTTCGTGAATGAATACCGCGCGCTGAACCACCTTTCGCAATTCCACGATATCGATCGGCTTCACGAGATAATCCAGCGCGCCGCTCTTCATCGCTTCGATTGCGGTAGCGCTTTCGCTGCTGGAGGTCACGAAAACAACGGGAATGCGGTTATCCAGCTCACGAATGCGTTTCAAGACGTCAAGCCCGTTGCCGTCGGGCAACATCACATCCAGAACAGCGACCGCAGCTGACTGAGTTTTCAGCAGCTTGAGACCCGCTTTGGCCGTTTCCGCCGTCACGACCTCATGGCCCGCCTTTTCCAAACCCCGCGCAATCAAGTTCAAATCGGCCGGTTCGTCGTCGACTACAAGGATGCGTGGCATGCCAATGTCACTAGTCTTGATTTTCCCCATGCTGTTTGAAGCAATCGTCCGCCGCGCTGGTCACCCTGTCGGAACGGAACGCCGCCGGGTTGGCATGGTGTTGACGATCTGTTCACCCGACAGGGACATTTCGACAGGCTCATTGGTCCACTCCCCCCATTATGCAAAAATAGTGCCACTGGATGTGAGTCCGATTTCCGCCGGGCAATTGGAGCTATCTTGGCACAAAAATCGCTTGAAAGTCATTCTTGTCGTGATGCAAGAGTGAGATTGGTAGAACGACCAGCAGGTTCCCAAGTACGCGGAATCGATTTTCCATGGCACGAAACGCTTTTCGGATACGATTGCCGGAGCCACCGAATACGACAATGGCGCTCGCCGAGTTCGCGATTTCCAAGCCGGGTGACGCCGCGAAAATGGCACGTCGGAGTCGCCTTTTGGCGGCATTAGCCGGGATCACGGGGCGTCGCCGAGCGGACTTTGGCAAGGTTGTCGGCGAGTCGGTTCGCTCGATTGCGAAACGCGGACTTAGAGGTGCGTTGAGGTTGGCACTGACAGACAGCAATGCCGTCGAAGCGAGGATTTGCGCGGAGCCAGCGGATCCTGCCGGCGAGACCGCCGCGGCCAACCCGCAAACGCCCTGCCCGATCGACTTGGATGCAACTCGAGCTCAATTGGAATTGCTCGGCAGCCGCCTTTCCGACTTTCGCCTCACGGACTGGCTTTTGCAGGAACCCGACATCACGATCCGGCAATCCCTTCCTGAAGGATCGCGCCTTCCGTCGTTGAGTGAAGCCGAGCACTGGGCGGAACTCCTGCAGTTCGAGTCGCTTGAAGAGGCGGTGATCGTCGCCGAACAGCGTGGCAGGCAGTTGGCCGCCGAACTCGGCTACGCACGCGCGCACCAGCAGTCTCCTGAGGCCATCGCGGCGGCCGATGCGGACCGCGACGACTTGGAAACGCTTTCGGTTGTTGTCAGCCGTGCCAGCAATGTAATCCTGATCATGGATGCCCCGGGTACAATTCGCTGGGTGAACAATGCTTTCACGGCGCTGACCGGGTACTCGCAAACCGAAGTTACGGGAAAACGGCTGGACGAGTTGCTGTTTGGCCCCAGTACCGAAAGCGACGCCGTGCGCGAGTTCCACCAGGCGTTGCAGAATGGTCAGGAACTGACTCGCGATCTGTTGCAGTATCATCGCGACGGCCGAACATGTTGGGTCGAATGCCAGCTGATCCCGATCCACGACGATCAGGGAAAGCTGTCGCGTTGGATCGCGCTGGAGCGGGATATCACCCGCCGCCGGCAGACGGAGGAGACGCTGCGCGCGGCCAAACAATCGGCTGAGGAGAGCAGTCGAACGAAGAGCGAATTCCTGGCGAACATGAGCCACGAAATTCGCACGCCGCTGAATGCGATCCTGGGGATGACCGAACTGTGTCTGACAACGGACTTGACGATCGATCAGCAAGAGTACCTGCGTACCGTCCAATCGTCTGCCGATACGTTGCTGCAACTACTCAACGACATCCTCGATCTATCCAAGATTGAAGCGGGAAAAATGGAGATCGAGGAAACGGATTTCAATCTAGCCGAAGTCGTACGCGAGACGCTGAAAGCGTTGGCGGTGCGGGCGCATGAAAAGAGGCTGGAACTGGTGGTACACATGCCGATGGACATGCCCCAGTGGATGCGAGGTGATCCGATTCGCCTGCGTCAGATACTGTTCAATCTGGTCGGGAACGCAATTAAGTTCACCGAGCGTGGCGAAGTCGTCGTGGAAATCGAAGAGCAATGGAGTGGCGACGGTGAAGTGGGATTGCACTTCTCGGTCAAAGATACCGGAATCGGAATTCCCGCCGAGCGACTGGAAAAGATATTCGAATCCTTTACGCAAGTCGATTCGTCGATTGCTCGGCGGTTTGGCGGTACGGGCTTGGGTTTGGCAATCACGTCGCAGTTGCTGAAACTGATGAATGGTCGCATCTGGGTTCGCAGCAAGGAGGGCATCGGGAGCACGTTTCATTTTACGTTGCGATTGAAAACGGGATGGCAACCCCAGCCGGCGCTACCTGCGGATGTCGCCGAATTGAAAGGAAAGCATGCGCTGATTGTGGACGACAACGCAACGAACCGGCGCATTCTTGAGGAAATGCTCAAGCACTGGGGCGTCGTGACCACGTCCTCTGAAAGCGCGGCAACGGCCCTTCGTACATTGGAAAAGGCGACTGAGCAGTCCACGAGTTTCGATATCGTTCTGCTCGACGCGATGATGCCCACGATTGATGGTTTTCAGTTGGCCGAAGCCATTTGCGAACGTGAGGATTTGTGCGTGGATACGGTCATGATGCTGTCCTCCGTCGATCGTCCCAATGCGGCGGCTCGCTGCCGGGCACTCGGTATTGCCGGGTTCCTGGTGAAACCGGTTTCCGCGGCCAGCCTTCGGCAAGCACTTCTCCGCGCGTTGGGACGCCGTGAAAAAAAGGCGGCTCCGACACCCGCCGAAACGAGACGGAGCCGGGAACGTCCGATCACGCAGAGTGCCCCTCCGAAAAGGATGCTGCGGATCCTGGTTGCCGATGATCACCAGGCCAACCGAGACCTGGCCGTGGAAATTCTGCGGCGACGCGGGCATGCTTGTCGGTCGGCGTCCGATGGCGATGAGGCGGTTGCAGAGACGCAGCGACACGAATTCGACGTGATCCTGATGGACGTGCAAATGCCGAATATCGACGGCCTGGCCGCAACCCGGCAAATCCGACAATCCGAACGCACCTCCGGTCGGCGAATACCGATCATCGCACTCACCGCCCATGCGCTGGCTTGAGCCTGGGAAAGGTGCCTTCCCGCCGGGATTTATGCGTAGCTTGCGAAGCCACTACACGCGAGGGAGCTGGTGACGCTGGTTGAAAACGTAAGCGGGGCCAACAGCGAGTCGGACACCGCAACGCAGTCCCGCCCGGCGCCCTTGTGTAAGGCCAGTTTCGACTTCACCGCCGCCTTGGAACGCATGGGAGGCGAAATGGATCTGTTGCACGAGCATATGACTTATGCTCTGAACGATTCGCCAGCGCTGCTCGGTAAAATGCGTGAAGCACTTGCCATACAGGACTCCCGGCAACTCGAAATCGCCGCCCATCGCCTGAAAAGCCTCGTCAGCAGCTACAATCACGATGAAGCCCGCGACCTTGCCGTCGAACTGGAACAAATGGGCAAGAACGCAAACTTCGATCAGGCCGACCATACGCTTGCTCGACTGATTCCGATGGTGGAAGCGCTAAACAACGCGATCCGAAACTTCATGCGACAGCAAGGCGGTCGCCTGCCATGACCGTTCACATTAATCATGCCTGGCCGGAATGCAACCGCGCGCTCCTGCACCCATCTTCCGCATCCGTCGCGGCATTCATCGTCAAACACCCTCTTCCAGCACCCATTTCGTCGCGGTTTGCACCAGCTGGATGGCACTGCGCAGATTCAACTTATGCTTGATGTTCTCGCGATAGCGTTCCACAGTGCGCGGACTTAACGACAATTGCTGGGCGATATGGCGTGTGGCCATGCCCTGCCCGATGAATCGTAGGACTTGCAGTTCGCGATCGGACAGGACGGCTAGCGGGTTGGTACCTGCAACGCCGTCGCCGTGAACCTTTTGATGCACAATCCGTTTGGTCATGCGAACACTCAGATAGATCTCGCCTCCCAGAACCTGCCGCATGGCGTCCGTTAATGCGTCTGTCGCTTCGTGTTTATTGAGATAACCCGACGCGCCCGCATCCAGTGCCCTTTCGGCGTAGAGCAGTTCGTCGTAGGCGGATACGACCAGCGTCGGCGTCGCGTCGAAATCCCGCGCGATTCGCTTCAACAATTCAATGCCATGACCGTTTTCAAGCATCAGGTCGACAATGACGAGATCGGGCCGAGTGCTCCGAACCTGCTCCATCGCTTCCATCTCCGAAGCCGCAAATCCACAAACCTCCAGATCGTCTTCCGAGCTAATGACAAATGCATACCCCTGACGGACGATTGGGTGATCATCCACGATCAGGATGCGAGATCGTTTCAACACGTCCTTATGCATTGCCTTCATCCTGCCTCGGTCTTCATCCCGCCGCTCACTTTCATCCCAGAGCGAAGAAGTGACCATGTTGTACATATCGACGCCCCGTGTCGTGTTCAGTTGTTCACTCGCAAAATGCGTGCCGTATGGGGGATTTGACCATGCCGCGCTTCGTAGTATCGCGCGCAGTAACCGGCGGCTCGGCAAGACACACTAGTTGTCGTCGTTGGATTTCATGGAACCGCCCAACAAGCCGGAAGGATTTCGATGCCCGGGTTCGAAAGAAACTGCGTAACTCAATTTATCATCAGCCCGCTTTTCCCTACGGACAGCGGCGCCGAACACCTCCACTTCCAGCGATTGCTGGTCTACCTCGGAGGCGTTCGGATTCCTGCTGGCTTCGTCTTTCCGAACCAACAGCAGCGGCAGATCGCATGGGAAGTGCTTTGCGACCGATGCGGCGCCCGGTTCTTCGAAAAACGCGATTTGAGGGCAGCTCCCGATCCAGCGTAATGGAGCGGCCGGATGACTACTGGCAGCAATCAACGGAGTTTTCTTTTTTTTGCTCATGGAGGTAGAAAGATGCTCGTACTTAGCCGCAAAACTGGCGAACGGATCCATATTGGCAACGGCGTGGAATTAGTGGTGCTCGAAACAAAGGGCAGGCGAGTGCGACTTGGCTTCCAGGCACCTCCGGAAGTCGCGATCTTGCGGCACGAAGCACTGCCGCCAAACCCGCAGCGTCGTGGTGTCGAGACGGAAAGCAGTTCCCCGTGCCAATTTGTCGGAGGCTGACCCGTTCCGAACGACAGATTGGCTGAGACCGGACAAGCTGGCGTTGGGAAACGTCCCCTCGAACACAGTTTGCCGCCTCCGCCAATCCTTGAAAATACAGTTACTCCGCAAAGAAGTTGCCCATCTGCAAATGTGTGCTGCAGGAGATTCCCAGGCGGTATTGGTCCGCTGTTTGCAACACGTCATCAGCACGCGGGTGTGGCGTGCAGATTAAACGCGACAAGGCAACAATACGATGGCACAGGCAATTCGAGAAGGCGCGGCAGCGCCGGACACAGGTGTCGAAGCGACCTTGCGTGCCACATCAAGGCAAACGCAACGGGGCGGTCGTGAGAGAGAGTTGGCGACCGGCGAAAAGGCGATGGATAGATCGACTCACGATAGCAAGCAGAACGCTGCTGATCCGACTTCAACGCGAGCGCAGATTCACGAACTGAGGAATCGGCTCTACGCGTCTTCGCTTGCTTTCCGAGCCATTTGTCGGCTGCTTGATAGCGGGCAAGTTGACAAGGCACGAATAGCGGCTGAAACGATGCTCGCCAAGGTAAACGGTGAACTGCACGAATCACGCGATGATGTGGTGGACCAGCGACGGTTTGAAGAAGGAAGCAATGCACTCAAAGTTTTGCTTGTTGAAGACGACGACATGGAAGCGCATTTGCTGTCCGCGCAAATGGCCGAGCTGGGTTACCAGGTGATTCATGTAAGGGACGGCATTGCCGCGCTGCAGCAACTCAAGCTGGCCCCGCTTCCCGACGTTGTGCTGCTCGATATGAATATGCCGCGTCTTGATGGTCCCAAGACCGTCACTTCCATACGCTCCAATACGCAACTCAAGGACCTGACACTGATCGCCGTCAGCGGCAGCGACGCGACCTCCGCAAACATGCAAAAGGCCCGCCGGAACGTCGATTTCTGGATCACCAAACCCGCTGATCCCGAGCGTATCGTCGGCGCCATCCGGGAGCTAACCAGGACGTAGTCACGGTCAGGCGTCGGGGCGCGTGGTGCCATCGTGGCGGTGTGAGTTTCCGGTACACACACTTTGCACATCCGTGCCACCGATTCTACTTGGTGCCGGAAGCAGTCGCGGGCTGGCTCCCATCCCAGACCTGGAAGCCGCCGTGACCGCATGCGAAGAGACGCTGCCTTACGATCAACAGCGTGGAATCCAGCATTCCAGGCTCATTAAGATCCGTGAGCCGCGCGCTCATCACGTTGTCGAAATCGGGGACAAGCTCGCGATGGTTCTCGAACTGGTACTCGAGCACTTACGACTGCAGTTGCCAGACGTGAACCATGCCCGCGATATCGGCGGCGGCGACGGCTTGCTGGTCGGGTGAAACGGCAATGGCATGGAGCCAATCTTTGAACTGCCCACCGCGTTCCTTCCCCAACGACGCGATTTCCTTGCCGTCCTCGACCTGGCAAATCCGCACGGTCGTATCGCGTCCGCTCGACAACACGTACTTGCCGTCGGCCGAAAACTGCACATCGCAAACGCCGTAGCGGTGGCCGGAAACCGCGCGGATCAGCTCTCCGGACTCCGCGTCAAACAACGGCACCTGTCCCGTATCGGTTTCCCCTCCCTGCCCCACGGCGACTAGCTTTCCGTTCGGCGAGAAGTCCGCGGCGATCAAGCCGCCGTGGACGAACTTACGCCAAACCTGGGCCGCGCCATAGGACGAAGCGGTGGCGTCGAGCTTTGGGAACTGGATCTTCAGAAGGTCCAGCTTTTCCGTACCGTCCGCGACATTCCACAGCTTCAAGGCAGCCGCGGGGATGTCGAAATCGTCCCGCTTGTAGCGGTACTCGGAAACCAGCGCGGTCTGGCCGTCGGGGGACAGGGCGGCGGCAACGACGCCGTTCCACGGTTGCCCGCTCCAGGTTGAAACCTGCGTCCGGTTGGCAAGATCCCAGACGATCACCGTCGCGGAGATATCGCCGCTGATGAGTCGTTTTTCGTCGCGGCTGAGGCCAAGACTGGCTACCCAGTCGCGATGACCTTCGAGCGTCTGAACGGGTTCGCAGGTTTCGACCGTGCACCCGGGAGCATTGAGGATGGCGTCCTTTTCCTCGCCCGACTTGTACCGCGCCTGCCGCTCGCGGTCCTGGGCATCGAGCACGACTTCGGCAGTTCCACTGGCGGCGACGGCAGGATCCCAGATACGGATCGTGCGGTCCAAACTGGACGACAGCAACGTCTTGCCGTCGGCAGTTGCAAACAGATGACTGATGCCGTTGGTATGGCCGTCGAACCGTCGTGACGGCGCCCAATCGGGCGGAGCGGGTTCTTTCTGGTCCTGCTCCGCTTCCGGAGGTGTCTCGGGCAAGTCCCACACATAAATCTGCCCCGCCCGGTTGCCGGCGGCGATCCGGCGACTGCTGCCGAGGAAGGCCACCGACGTGGGCCACTCGCCCTCAAATTTCAATTGCCAGCGATGAACGGGTTTGTTGATTTCCATTTGCTTTCACTCCGCAGGCGTCCGCGGCGCACGTGAACGCGGTGGGCGTCGACGTGCACGGCGTTCGAACTCCCAACTCACGATCTCCGGGGTCAGGCGAGGATGTCCTGGACCACTTTTGCCCCAAACGGAGCAATGGGAATGGGACGCACACCGTTGTAATGCTCGGTCTGCGGGTTGATTCCCAGCGCCTGGTAGATGGTGGCAAAGAAGTCCCCTTCGGTAACGGGATCGGTCTTCACATCGACTCCGTCTTCGTCCGATTCGCCGTAGACCAACCCGCCTTTCACGCCGCAGCCAGACAATGCCGTACTCCAGGATCGTACATAATGATCCCGCCCGCTGCGATTATTGATATTCGGTGTGCGGCCGATCTCGCCCATCCAGACAACCAGGGTGTGATCCAGCAATCCGCGTTGCTGCAGGTCGATCAGCAGGCCCGCCCAAGCTCGTTCCATCGGTGGGACCAGGCCGCGATGCCAGACGAAGTTGTCGGCGTGCGAGTCGTAGCTGCTCTGCCCCACCTCGACAAACGGCACGCCCTCTTCCACCAGGCGCCGCGCCGTCAAACAGCGCCGGCCAAATGCCGAATCGCCGTACAAGTCACGATACTTTTCCCACTCGTCATCAATCTTGAACACATCTTGGACGTTTTGCAGCCGCCGCGCCGCTTCGTAGGCCTCGCGGTGCATGCGAGCGGTTTCGGCCTGGTGACGTTGCGCATAAGTGTCTTCCACGAAGTTGCGCAAGGCATTGCGCCGCGATTCGATCTGCGGGTTCAGTCTCGACGTGGAAAATGTCGGCAGATTCCCGTCGGGGCTGAGTTTGAAAGGCTGGTACTTCGGTCCCAGAAACCCGGCACCCGTATTTCCATGCGAAAAAATCTTAATGAAATTCGGCAAGTCGGAACCGTCACGACCGAGATACTTGGCGACGACCGCACCGATCTCCGGGAAGCGGATGCCCGCGGCCTCGGAGTAGCCCGTATGCATCAGATGAATCCCGCCGGGATGGTCGATTTGCGATGTGTGCATCGAGCGAATGACGGCCAGCTTGTCCATGTGCTGCGCGATGGTGGGCATCAGTTCGCAGACACGCGTACCGGGTACGTTGGTGGAAATATCGCGGAAGAGCCCGCCCGTCGGCCGCCCGATTTTCATGTAGAACGTTTCGAACTGGCTGGTACCGCCGTTCATCCAAAGCAGTATGCAGCGTTTCTGATTCTTGTCGACCTCCCCCGCGTGTGCCGCGGAGTGAAACAGGCTGCCCCAGTTGATGAGCGATTCGCCCGCGGCGGTCGCCAGTGTCCCTTTCAGCAGGACACGCCGTGACAGATGTTCGTGACGAGCACAACGGTCGGTATTCATCGCCTTCTCCATTTCGATTCCCCGCTTGTCAGGCGGACATCGCTTCCGTCAGTGATTGAAGCGAAATTCACTGCACGTCATCAAAACCCAGATCGCCTCACCGATTCTGCCGCGCGGATCGTCTTCCGAAGCCAGGTACGTGACAAAGTGTTCACGTTCCGAGTCGGTCGGCCGCCGACTGAGCAACGACAGGAACAACCGTTCGACACGTTCCTCCCAGGACGACTCGGACTGCAGCAACGAATCGTAGAGCCCGCCTTTGGAGGAACTCAACAGTTTCGCGATGCCGCCGTTGTTCAGATACAAGTGCTCGTGCAACCCGCCCTGAAAATCACCCACGCCATTGCTGGGCGAGCCGAAAAACTGCATCAGGTAACCGGAGCCCAAAGGTGCGTAACGGTCGTCCGACGGCTTGTTGCCGGACGCTTTTTCCATTCCCGCATAGTCCACCGCGACATTCCAGGAATCGACCAGCTCTTCCGCGGAGAGTGGCCGCGTGCGCGCCCGCTCGTACCATTCCGGCATCGCCTCTTGCACGTCGCCCGTACCGGCCAACTGGTACGTTCGGCTGTTGACCAATTCGCGAATGTACCACTTCAAGTCGAACTGATGTTCGACCATTGCGGTGGTCAGTGCCGTCAGTAACTCCGGATGGCTCGGCGGATTCGACTCGCTCATATTATCCACTGGGTGGACGATGCCGCGGCCCAGGAACTGCGCCCAAACACGATTGGCCACGGCGCGAGCGAAATACGGATTATCGGGCCGCGTGACCCATTCGGCGAATTGATCTTTGCGCGAGAATTGCGGAGACGGCGGCATCTTGCCCTTGGGAAAGTTGCGGTCCTCCTTAAAATCCTCCGGGAGCTCGGGTTCAACAAGCGTTTCGCCAAGCAGAAATTTTGGCTTGACCGGTTCGCCCTTCTGGCCCACTTCCTGTTCGGTGACCGGACCCGTGAACAGCACGTCGCCGAGATTCTTTTCACCGATGGCGTACATCGCCAGTTTGTCCTTCTTGCCAACCTCAACGACTTGCAGCCGCGCGAAAAAGGCGGCGGTGCCGTAAAAGTCCAGTTGCGTCCACGGCTCAAACGGATGATCGTGACAGCGCGCGCATTGTAGTTGCACGCCGAGGAACTTTTGCGTCACCGCTTCGGTCGCGTCTTCGGGCTGGTTCTTGTACTGCACGAAAAACATCGGGGCGCCGTCGTCGACCGTATTGCCGTTCGCTGTCAGGATCGCTTTCACCCAGCGGTCATACGGCGTGTTCTCCTGGAACTGCCGCTGCAACCAGACCTGGAATCCCTCGCGTTTGTCCGTTCCGTATCCCGGCGGATTGCGGCCAAACAAAACCTGGTCCCACACTTCCGCCTGATGCCGAGCAAAACGCGGATCGTCAAGCAACTGATCGATCCGCTTCGCACGCTTGTCAGCCCCAGTGTCGTCCAGGAAAGCTCTGGCTTCGTCGTGAGAAGGTATCGTCCCCAGTAAATCGAGATAGACGCGCCGCAAGAACTCGGCGTCGCCAGACCGTTCCGCCGGCGTCACATTGTGCGCTTTCCAGGCAGCCTCAACTTGCCGGTCGATGACGTCGCGGAGCGGCTCGGCACCGCGAGCGACGAGCGGGACGACAACAAGGACCATCAACATCAAGCGAGCGGATCGACGAGTAAGCTGCATCGGACACGTCTCTCAAATTTCGATCGTTCAATGGCAGGAAGCCCCGGGGCTTGGAGTTTCGGCGGGCCGCCATCCGGCAGCACTGCCCTGCCGCCAGGTTGGCAAGTCCTCATGATACCACGCTTCAAATGGGCCGCGAACGCAGTTACACTATAACAAACTGGTTGTTTTTGTGTCATTCCAGGGCGGTAATCCAACAAATGGCGAAGAAACGCGGGAAAGCCGCACCGGTTCGTAAGTTGGCTGCCGAGGTCCCTCGGGCGGGTTCCGAGGAAAGCAGCCTGGACCGCATTGATCGGCCGCTGACTTTGATCGCCCAGGTCGAGCAGACATTGCGCCGCGCGGTCGGCGACGGTATTTTTCCCGGCGGCCGTCTGCCGACGACCGTGGAACTCGCCGAACAGTTGGGCGTCAGTCGCGAGACCGTCCGCCTGGCGCTCGACGCCCTTCAACACGAGGGCCTGCTGGTCAAGCACCGTCGGCGTGGGACGTTCGTCAATGCGGCCGAGGTGCCGACCAAGCTTGTCCCCACATCGACCACACTGGGATACCTGCAAGCCAATTACAGTGACGAACAGGGTGAATGCGAGGTCATCACGCGCGCCACGAGCAGCGTGATGTTCGACGGCGCGCTGGTCGAAGCGGGCGAGGCGGGATTCCAGATGGTAGTGAGGAGCGCGCGGATCGGCGGCCTTAGAAAGGCGTTCGAAGAACTCTGCGAGGTAACTCGATTACGCGGCGTGATCTTCGCTTCGATCGCGGAAGAGAAGTTCTTGCGGCGGTTGAGTGGGATGAACATTCCGGCGGTGCTGTTAGATCACGATCTGCACCTGGCCAAGATCAGTTCGATCCGCCCTGATGCTTTCGGCCGCGCGAAGCTGGCGGTGCGGCACCTGGCGAACCTGGGACACCGCCGCATCGCGCTTGCGCAGTGGCATCAACAAGATCTCAATCCGTGGCACTTGCGAGGTTACCGCGAAGGCATGCGAGAAGCCGGGTTGCGCTGCCGTCGGGCGTGGGAGATGTTTGTCCGGATCAATCGGGAGGGCGCGGCCGAGGTTGTCGAGAAGATTCTGGCAACGCCAGCAGCACCGACAGCCGTGATTTGTTTTAGCAACGCGCTGGCCAACTTCGTCATGGAGGCCGCGCTGGAGCGGGGATTAGAGGTTCCCCAAGACCTGAGTGTCGTAGGCGGCGGCGGGGGAGAAGTGATCGGGCTCACTTGCCTGCAACTCGATTGGCACGACCTGGGCCGCCGGGCCGCCAGGTTATTGCTCGACACCATCGACGCGGGCGACGACCACAAACCGAAACACGAAGTCGTCGCCTACGAACTCCAGCCCGGGCGGACCACCGGACCACCACGACATTAGCAGGACAGGACAAGGGCCACGAAAGCGAATCGGGGACTGGCTCCATCGTCGCATGTGGTTCGTCCCCCAAACCCGGTCGGATCGATGGTCCCTGCCCCCCTTTCGCAGCACAATCTCATTGGTGGCCTGCAACAAAAGCCACCCTGCGTGCGAGTCGCACGTACCTGCAGCGTCTCTGGCGCGGTACAGCCTCGCATCAAGGGACGAAAAAAACGCTCCATTTACGCGAGACGCGCTCTGGCGGCCCGACAGCAAATCACAACAGATTCTGCACGACGTCTTCGGCACGGACAGCAAACACCTGGTCGGTACCGTGGGCGAGATAGAGATCGGCTTCGACGTGGCCGTTGACACCGTCAACGGCGCCTGCGTCGTCGCTCATGCCGGCCGCCAGGCCGAGTGTCGATAACACTTCGATCACGCGAGTGTCGAAGTCGTGGTCACTGACCCATTCGGCGCGCACGGCCTCGAGCTGCGTCTGCGTCAACGACGTCACACCGCCACCAAGTATGTCCTCGCCGCTATCGCCTTGGAGACTGTCACCGCCTGAACCGCCCACAATGATATCGCGGTCTTGTCGACCGAAGATGCGATCATTGCCGGCCCCTCCCAAGAGCACGTCGTTGCCACTGCCGCCGCTGAGCACATCGTCACCATCGCCAGCCTGCACGAAGTCGTCGCCCGTTCCGCCGGCGACCAGATCGTCTCCTGCACCCGCGATGATCGTGTCGTCACCTGCGCGGCCCAACAGCTCGTCCCGACCGTTACCGGCGCTGATCACATCGTCGCCGGTCCCCGCATCAACTTTGTTGTCGCCGTCGCCGGCATTGACCGTATCGTCGCCATTGCCGCTGATAATGATGTCATCGCCCCCGGCAGCCACGATCGTGTCCGCGCAGCCGCTGGCCGCGATGTAGTTGTCGCCCCCGCCGGCATCGATATCGCCGCAGATCCGATTCGAGGCGATCGTGATCTTGTCCGGACCGTCGCCGGTGATAATGCGAACGATGCCGGTAGTGGGGTAGAACGGTCCGAAGCCGATATCGTTACGGAAAACGTGCTGCCCGCCCCCGTTAGTGTCGGTAATGATGATCCGGTTACTGCCGTCCAGTGAATCGGGGACCAGCAGGTTGCCGTTGGCGTCCACGCGGGGATCGTTCGTGACGTTGACCGTATGCGTATCGACAACCACCGTGCCCGAATCGTCCGCGATCGAGAGCGCGATGGAGTACGGACCCAACGCGTTGTATTCGTGCGTCCGCGCCACCGGCGCCGCGGCATTGCAATTGCCTAAGTTCTCGGTAGGACTGCCATCGCCCCAATTCACCGAGCAGGTGAGAGAACTGCGATCGGCTGTCGAAACATCGTCGCCCGCGAACTCGAAATGCAAGGTTTCGGAAGGGGAAGCCAGGCTCGGGCCACTGATCGAGCCGGTCGGATCGACGTTGGTGACCGCAATCGCAAACGATTCGGTCGACGTTCCCGCCGTCGGCGTGGCGTTATCGGTAGCCTGCACCGTGATAGTATGGTTGACGCTGCTGTTGCCGATATCGATCTTGCTGCTATCGGCCACCGTCACGACTGCCGTGGACGCGTCGATCTTAAAGCCGCCGCCGGACGTATCCGCCGTGATGCTGTAGACGACGCCCGCGCCGCCCGCGATGCCGTTGGGATCGGTGGACGACGCCGTTACACCCACGACGGTGCCGACTGCAGAGGCTTCGGCCACCGAGTTGTCGGCGCTATCGCTATCGGTCGGGCCCGAGGGACTGACGTTGGCAATGTCGATACTGAACGTTGCCGAGGCGGTGGCGCCCTGGCTGTCTTCAACCTGCACGGTGATGGCATGGCTGGCGGCGTCTTCATGATTCAACAACGTGGCGTCCCGCACGGTCACGATGCCCGACGAGCTGTCGATCTTGAATCGTCCACCCGCATCGTCGGTCAATAAGTAAGTTTGCGTATCTCCGCTGTCAATATCGGTGGCGCTGGCCATGATGCCTACCAGGTCATCGTTGGCAGCGTCTTCCGGAATCGAATTCGGATCCAAATTGCTGTCCGTTGGCGCGTTCGGCGGATCGTTCACTCCGGTGACTGTCACTGTCACCGTACTCGTGTTGCTGACTGCGCCGTCGGTATCGGTCGCGGTGATGTCGAAACTCACCACGCGCTGGACACCTTCTGCCAGGTCCTGAAAGTCACTGCCGGGGTCAAAGGTAAACGTGCCATCGCCGTTGCTGGCGGCGGCACCTTCCGTTGGCCCGTTGCTGACCGCATAAGTCAGGCTGTTGGCGTCGTCATTGTCGTCGGAAGCCAGTACGCCGGTGGTGACCGCCGCGCCGTCTTCGGTGGCGTCCAGGCTGGCGTCGACGGTCACGGGCGGTTGATTCGAGTCGAAGAGGAACTCGGACGACGTTAACGCGACATTGCTAAACCGGAACTCGTCGAACCGGCCGTCCCACGTGTTCTGGCTGGCAGCGTTACGGCCACCGATGATGAAGGCCTCGTCTCCGGTATCGGCATTCGCGGCACTAAAGCCGGAGGGAGCACTGCCGCTCGCCTCGAGGATCCCGTCAACGTAAAGGTCTGCTTGACCCGTGGAATTGGCGCCGGCCCCGTCCTGCCAGACGAGAGCAAAGTGATGGAAGACCGTGTCGCTGCGATAGTCGGTACCCGAAGTAGTGATATTCCACTCGTTCGTACCATCATTGAAGTAGACCTGAATCTCGCCGCCCGCCTGCATCTTCACGAGATAACCTCTGAATGCGCCGGCATTGCGCGAGCCTCCGATGATGTGGCCGAAGCCGTCGGGTGCCACCGAGGCGCTGTGCTGGAACCAGCCCTCAAAGGTGAAACTCTTGCCGGAGAGGTTAAAGATGTTTCCTGGATCACTGGGGACGTTCAGATAGTGCTGGCCGCTTCCCCCGGGGGCGCTCAGTGAGGCATTGGCCAACCCCGGGTCGGGATTGGCTGAAGGGTCACCCGAAAATCCTGCGGTCGTGTCCGGGTTGGGGACGGGGTTTTCGGATGGCGTGGAGTTTGCCGTGAAGCCCGTGCCCTCAGCCGCGGCGAGATCATAACCACCAACCGAGTCGGCCAGGCCGGGTGAACCGGAGCTACTATCAAATTGCCAGTACGCAACCGTCGTATTGCCGGTGGTAAAGGTCCACTCGCCGGCTGCCGTGCCGGGGAAGGCGTTCGGGCTCATGGCCTGGTCTTCGATCGCGTTGGCGTCAATGACGATCTCGTAGTTCGTGTTTGGTTCGAGGTCGCTGACGGGATCGATGGTCAGTGTAGCTGCAGAGACACTGGCCCGCGCTGCATTCAAAAGGTTGATCACTTGCGTGCCCGAGCCGTCGTCGGTATCGGTAATCGTGATTGTGCCGCCGTTCTTCAACACAATCGGCTCGTCGAATGTTGCCACGAGGTTGGTAGCCAGGTCCAGAACATTCGTCGCACCATCAGCAGGGGCGAGGGTTACGATCAGTGGCGGGTCTGTGTCGGGGGCGCTCGTCGCCGACAAGAACTCGGAGGGCGCCAAGACACGATTAGAGATGCGGAATTCGTCCGCCGATCCCGCAAACGCCCCGTCGCTGTCGCCGGCGCGTCCGAGCAGTTCCAACTGGGTCGTATCTCCAGAATCGACGCCTGCCAATGACAGCGCCGTGTCGTGGGTGGCTTGCAGGACACCGTTAACGAACAGTTCGAATCGACCGTTGCCAGGGCCTGCCGCCGAGTCGAAGGTCAGTGCGAAATGAACATCGGTGTTGAGCGGATAGGAGACGCCGGTGAAAGTCGTCTCATTGGAACCGCCATCGGCGATGAACAGGTTGAACCCGGTGCTGCGCTTGTCGAACAGCAAACCATCTCCGCTTTGTCCACCGCGCGTTGTGAAGAGGGGATCGAAATCTGTATTCGAAGCGTTGAACCAACCTTCAAACGTCCACGAATTCCCCTCCAGCAGCAACGCGTCGCGACTGCTCGCGCCGGCGATAAAATAGCTGTTGCCGGTTCCAGTGGACGCAACACTGCCGGCGTTATTTGTCGCATCGCCGACGAAGCCAACCGTTGTGTCCGGGTTGGGAATGGGTTGGACGAGGTTGGTCGTGCTGCTGGAATAGCCGTTATTCGTGAGATCGTAGGTGGACCCACCGACTGCCGCGCCGGTCAGATCACCATCATCGAATTCCCAGTAGGCGACGGTGGGAGAGGCAGGGGCCGCTGACAGGAACTCAGAAGGCGCCAGTGCAACGTCGCTGAAGCGGAATTCGTCAAACCGGCCATCCCATGTGTTTTGGCTGGCAGCATTGCGGCCGCCGATGATGAACGCCTGATCTCCGGCGTCAGCGTCCGCGGCGCTGAAGCTACTTGGAGCACTGCCGCTTGCCTCGAGAACGCCGTCAACGTAAATCTCGGCGTAGCCGGTCGAATTGGCGCCCGCGCCATCCTGCCAGACAAGGGCGAAGTGATGGAACACCGTGTCACTGCGGAAATCCGTGCCCGACGTTTGGATGCTCAAAGTCGCGAGCCCATTGGTATTGTCCCTGAAATAGCCTTGGATCGAGCCATCCGCTTCCATCTTCAAGAGGTAGCCGCCGAAGCCGCCGGCATTGCGCGAGCCTCCGATGATGTGGCCGAAGCCGTCTGGCGTTACCGAGGCATTGTGCTGGAACCAGCCCTCGAAGGTGAAACTCTTTCCCGAAAGATTGAAGACGTCTCCCGGATCACTCGGGACGTTCAGATAATGTTGGCCGCTTCCACCAGGCAAGCTGAGTGAGGCATGGGACAGACCAGGGTCCGGGTTGGCGGACGGGTTACCAGCAAACCCCACCGTCATGTCGGGGTTCGGTACGGGGTTGATTGACGCTGTCGAATTCGCCGCGAATCCCGTCCCCTCCGCCACTACGAGATCATAAGTACCCACGGAATCTGTCAGGCCGGAGGAACTGCCATTACTATCGAATTGCCAGTAGGCGACGGTCGAGGAAGCGGGAGGCGCCGATAAGAACTCGGAGGACGCCAGTGCGACATCGCTGAAGCGGAACTCGTCAAATCGGCCATCCCATGTGTTCTGGGTGGCAGCATTGCGGCCGCCAATGATGAACGCCTGATCTCCGGCGTCAGCGTCCGCCGCACTGAAGCTACTTGGAGCACTGCCGCTGGCCTCAAGAATGCCGTCAATGTAGATCTCGGCGTAGCCAGTCGAGTTGGTACCCGCGCCAT
The DNA here is from genome assembly GCA_937967665.1 of uncultured Planctomycetaceae bacterium. Classification (GTDB taxonomy): domain Bacteria; phylum Planctomycetota; class Planctomycetia; order Pirellulales; family Pirellulaceae; genus CALBSZ01. The sequence goes on along the minus strand of CALBSZ010000288.1, from coordinate 905 downwards.
CCTGCCAGACGAGGGCAAAGTGATGGAACACCGTGTCGCTGCGGAAATCCGTGCCCGAGGTTTGAATGCTAAAAGTCGCGGCCCCGTTGGTATTGTCCCTGAAATAGCCTTGGATCGAGCCATCCGCTTCCATCTTCAAAAGGTAGCCGCCGAAGCCGCCGGCATTGCGCGTGCCGCCGATGATGTGGCCGAAGCCGTCCGGCGAGACCGTGGCACCGTGCTGGAACCAGCCCTCGAAGGTGAAACTCTGTCCGGAAAGATTGAAGACGTTTCCCGGGTCACTCGGGACGTTCAGGTAATGCTGGCCGCTTCCGCCAGGCAGGCTAAGTGAGGCATTGGCCGCGCCCGCGTCCGGGTTGGCCGAGGGGTCACCGGAAAACCCCACCGTCGCATCCGGGTTGGAGACGGGGTGCACGGCCGCCGTGGAGTTTGCCGAAAATCCCGAGCCCTCGGCCACCACCAGATCGTAGGTGCCAACCGAGTCGGCCAGACCGGGCGAGCTAGTATTGCTGTCGAACTGCCAATAGGAGACCGTCGCCAGAAGTTGCCGCGATTCCAGCGGCTCGACTTGCGCCGCGACGAACGTACAGCTACTCCTTTGACGGAGGGGATATCGCAGTGTTCTCTTCAGCAGCCCGCCGAACCAGACGACCAGCGGCGAACTCCAACGGTTCGACACCAGGCCGGAGCGCCGAGCGGGTGAGGGGGCGTTGGCCACTGTGCGGCGACGGGTGCCGGCGGCGCGGGTGAACTCGCGGCGCCTCGGTTCGTATCGATCGTCGTGTTTCATCGTAGACGCGTCCTCTTTGTGCCGCAGTCGTTGGAGTTCGTAGCCTAGACTTTGTTCCAAAACTCGCGTTGGTGTGGTGGGTGGCCGGGGTCGAGTGAAGCGAGCCCCCGGGAAT
>CALBSZ010000287.1 GCA_937967665.1 uncultured Planctomycetaceae bacterium | reverse complement strand
CAGACAGCGTGTGAAAACAAGCGTGATTCGTTTGCGCTGGCCCACCAGTCACTTACGCGAATTTGACCTATCTAAGTGAATAATCCCCGCTAGGGTCGTTTGTTGTGAATCCGCCATGCAGGCAAGGCCGTTTGTGTCCCTCGGAGAATAGATTGTCATGAAAACTGCTTTGATTCTTGTTGACATCCAATCCAAATCCTGTGGCCCACGCATTGCGTTCAAGGCCAACACGGGGCAGAATTTCCCGATGGCCTGCACGTCGACAAGATTACTCGAGTCTTTCGAAACGGGAGCGATCCCTGCATCGACAGCTACAGCGGGTTCTTTGACAACGGGCACCGTCGCGCGACGGGATTGCGGGAATATCTGGAGGCGGAGGGCGTGGAGCAGGTCTACGTCATGGGACTTGCCACGGACTATTGTGTGAAATTCACCGCCCTGGACGCCGTGCAACTGGGCTTTCAGACGACCCTGGTCACGGACGGGTGTCGAGGTGTGGAGTTGCGGCCCGGAGACGTCGCCGACGCCATGGACGAAATGAAAAACGCGGGCATCGATTTCGTCTCGTCGCAGTCGCTGTCCGCATTACCCTCAATCAGGAATTAGCATGCCCGAGCCGCTTTCTACCGAGACGCTCGCAGAAGGGAAATACTTGCGATTGGTTCGCTCCGGTCGTTGGGAGTTTGTGCAGCGCGTCAATGCGACCAGCGGCGTGATCGTGGCGGCGCTCACGGATGATCATTGTGTCTTGTTTGTCGAGCAGTTTCGAGTTCCTGTCGGTTGCCCGGTCATCGAACTTCCGGCGGGCCTGGTCGGCGACCACGGCGCGGCGCCAGACGAACCAGCGGAAGTAGCGGCGAAACGCGAACTGGATGAAGAGACCGGCTACGTGGCGGGACAGGTTGTCACGCGTTTCGTCGTGCCGTCTTCCGCGGGCTTGACGGATGAAATGGTATCGTTTGTGATTGCCACCCGCTTGAAGCAGGTTCATGATGGCGGAGGCGACAGCAGCGAAGATATCCTTGTGCACAAGGTTCCGCTAACCCAAGTCGATGCCTGGCTGGATAAGAAATCGGCCGAAGGGTACATGATCGGAGCGCGTGTCTATACGGGCCTGTACTTGCTGCAGCGCGAATTGAAGGCGTCCGCTTCGCCACCGCGGTGACGTCGGCGCCCATTCTCAGCGGCGCGTTCCGCGTTCTGGAATTGAGCGTTGGGGAGCCATTTTATGAGGATTCGCCCGCGTAGATTTCATTGGCGGCCGCCACGCCGCTGCCGCCTCGAAACGGATATCCCTGCTCGGCCAGCAACTGCTCCAAGGCGGACAGCAGCAGCAGCACATTCGCCACGCGGCTGCCGTAACCCATCAGGCCGATACGCCAAACCTTGCCTTTGAAAGCGCCGAGTCCTCCGCCAATTTCAATACCAAAGCGGTTGAGCAACCCCGCGCGGACTCGCGCGTCGTCAACACCGTTCGGAATGCGGACTGCGTTCAGCATCGGCAGTTGATGTCCCTGCTGCGCGGAATACTCGATACCCAGGGCGGCCAGCCCGGCTTTCAGGGCACGGTGATTGGTCAGGTGTCGCGCGAAGCACGCGTCGTGTCCCTCTTCTTCCATGATCTGCAGCGCCTCGTACAACGCATACGTCATGTTGATCGGTGCCGTATGGTGGTAAACTCGCTCCTCGCCCCAATAGCTGGCCAGCATGGAAACGTCCAGGTACCAGCTTTGCACCTTGGTCTGGCGATTCGCGATCACGTCCATGGCGGCGTCACTGAAGGACACCGGCGCCAAACCGGGCGGACAGCTCAAGCATTTCTGCGAGCCGGAATAGATGGCATCGATCTTCCACCGGTCGACTTCCACCGGGACGCCACCCAGCGACGTGACGGCGTCTACCAGCAGCAGGGCCCCGGCGTCGTGAACCACTTTCGAAATCTCGTCGATCGGTTGGTACGCGCCCGTCGACGTTTCCGCCATCACGATACCGACGACCTTGGGTTGGGCCGATTCACAGGCTGCCTGGATTTCGTCCGCGGTAAACACCTCGCCCCACGGCCGTTCCACTTTGGTTACGCGGGCGCCGGCACGCTCGGCGACGTCGCACATGCGAGCCCCAAACACGCCGTTCACTCCCACCACCATGGAATCGCCCGGCTCGATCAGGTTGACCACGGTGGCTTCCATCCCGGCCGAACCCGTGGCGCTCACCGCCATGGTCATGCGGTTCTGGGTGCGGAACAGGCGTTGCAACATCCCCCGCAAGTTGTCCATCAGTTGCAGGTAATACGGATCGAGATGCCCCACGGTATTCTTGCCGATCGCTTGCAGGACGCGCGGATGAATGTCGCTGGGCCCGGGTCCCAACAGCGTTCGGATGGGGGGATGCAGAGTGGGAGTGTTCATGGACAGGGCGGTTCCTCACGAGTGTAACGGGTCGCTTGACGTCGGCGGCGTTTCGCGGACCAGGCTGCTGATCTGCTTGAATTCCGGTGTTCCGGCGACTTCACACCATTCAAACAAGGCCGCTTCCGTCGTGGTCAGCGTGGCGCCCGACGACTCCATCCGCCGCAGCGCCGTGGCGTGGTCGATCTGGTGTCGCGAGCCGACCGCGTCGACGGCGACGTAAACGGAAAAACTCTCGCTTAGCAGATCCAAAACGGTTTGCTGAACACAGACATGTGTTTCGATACCCACCACCATCACCTTGTGGCGTTGCGCGTCATGGAAGGCCGTGAAAACGCCGGGGCATCCCGCGCAACTGAAAGTGAGCTTCGCGGGCAGCGGGTCCAGACGCTCGGCCAGTTCCGCGACCGTTGGTCCAAGCCCTTGGGGGTACTGTTCCGTTCCGGCAATCGGAAGGTCCAGAATCCGGGCTCCGTCGATCAAACGCCGCACGTTCCAGGCCAGACGTAGGTGATCGTGGATCGAGGGTAGCAGTCGTTGCTGCATGTCGACGACCAGCAAGGCCGTATCGTCGCGCGACATCAATTCAGGACTGCGGGGTATGCTGTTTGGATCCGACATAAACGCCAGCATATCGAACCATACGTCGCGCGAGTAGCCCCCACATACCTCGGGCGCTCGCAGCAGCCCCAAGTACGACGACGTCGGTTTGTGCCTTCGTTGCTCGAGGTCAGGGCTTCCACGAAAGCTACGCCAGAACTTGCCTCCGCCGGGCGCTAATCATCACCAGATGGCGCCGGCCTCGCTAACGAACTCGGACCAGTTTCATCAGCCGCCCGGAAACATTCCAGTCCTGAACGTACAGGTTGCCGTCTTGATCCCAGTAGGATCCGTGCGTGCCACTGAAAATGCCTTCAATCCATTGTGCCTGCGGCACGTTGAAATTGGCTCGCTTCGCGGGGTCCGCGTTGTGGCCCAGCACGGCGATGATCGTATTGCTCTTGTCCAGAATCACCAGGCGGCCGTGCAGGTCGGGAACGGAAACGTAGTCTCCCTGAATCGCGACCGACGTCGGCATGCCCAGGCCCGTGACGACTTCTTGGATGAAGTTGCCGTCCAGATCGTAATGCAGTAAACGGCCTTTGGGCCGGTGGTTGCGGTCGCAGATCAGCAGTCGTGGCGGTTCGTACCGCGTGTCCAGCGTCATGCCGTGCGCTGTGTTGAATTGTTTCAGCTCGTTGCCCTTCGTGCCGAAATGCATCAGGTACTTGCCATTCTTATTGAACTTGAAAATATGATTGCTGGCGTAGCCGTCGGCCAGGAAGATATCCCCATTCGGTGCGACCGTGATCGCCGTTGGGTTGAACTTCTTCAAGTTGAGTCCCGATTCGATGGGAAACGGCAACTTCAACACGATCTCGCCGCCGCTGATGTTGAATTTGATCCCCTCGGCGTTATTGTTGCGGGCTCCGTAAATGAACTCGCCCGCTTCCTCTTCGCGAATTTCCATGTCGTGGATGTTCGAATACTCGTTGCCCAGGAATGTATGGATCACTTGTCCATCGGGCGAGAATACAAAAACACCTTGCTGGGTACTGGTGTAGATATTCCCCGCTTTATCGATCACCACCGCGCCGTGGGTGGGGCCGAGTGGCGAGTTGCCGTCGGGACGCAGGCCCCAACCGGGAACCGTGTCGAACGTCATCAGCCCGCAACCCATCCGCACCGGTTGCTGCTCTTCGGCGCGGCCCCGTACAGTTGCCAGCAGCGTTGCCGCGATAGTGATCCAAATCAGTCTTTGTTGCATCGTTCGATCTCCCGGTGTCATGGTTGAAACTCAGCTGCGGTTGATACTCGGCGCAGGCAATCGAGCGGAGAATCAACGGCGGAAAGTTGTTCCAGTATGGAGTTCGCGGGAACCGTTTTCAACTAGCAAGTCGAGGATTCGTCTTCTGCCGAGCCGGAAGGACCCGCGGCTTTTCGTTGGAAATCCCTGATTTTGAATCACGCACATTACTCTCCCTCCGGGAGAGTCGCGAGGAACGAGCGGAAGGGCAATCCGGCTGGTTGCTTTGTGACGCCTGCTCCTTGCGTCCGTTGCATAACCGTCATGACCGATACAACCTGAATGACCACCATTTTGGGTGCTACGATATCGCACGGGTCCGTTTGTGACGAATGTATTCAATATGCGACAAATTCCAGGCTCGCAGCGCCGGGCACCGCTGCTGGCAACGTCAGGGAGGACACGAACGTGAGGAAACTGTTATATGCCTTTTGCCTTCTCATCGTGCTGGCTGGTTGCACGCCGCGGACGGTGGTCCGGCCAAACCCCGGTCCTCAAGACACCGGGATCCGCTATTACCGACCGAAGCCGTATTTGCTGCTACAGCCTTGTCCCGTGGCGGAAAACGCCGAAGTGCGGAAAGACAAACACGTGCAGATATCGCTCGAATACCTGCCCGACTTTTCCGAGGAATACTCCATTACCGTCCGCACGGGCCTGGGGACCAACCATACCAACATCACACTCAAGGATGGCTGGAATCTGACTCAGATTGACCAGAACATGGACTCGAATTTCGACGAAAACGTCGAAGCCATTAGCAACTTATTGAAATCGGCGGGCAGCATCGTCAAAACCGACGCGAAAGACGGTGTCGGGCCGCGGCTGGTCGTGGAAGCCGCTAACGTACCGCTGGGCTACTACGAATCCGTGATTTCTCGCGGCTGCGACGGCAAGAAGCGGCTTTATGGCTGGCGTTATGTTGGTTTCCTGCCGTTCCACGCCTGCCCGCTCGATGCGAACGGCGGAGATTTCGTGGACTGCCATTCGTCGCTCCTCTATGGCCTCGTATTTCACGACGGCATTATGAAATTCGAACCGCTTCACGAAACGGGCCAGCGCTCCGTCAAAGACGTGCGCGAAGTACGCGTGTCCGCGCTGGTTCCGCTGCCGCTGGTCAAAGGCACGCTCAACCAGATCGCGGCTCAGGAAACGCAGGCCATCCGGACACAATTGAGGCCCACGCGGCCATTCGATGTTCAGGTTCAGGAGTCACGCCCGCACGTCGTCTTTACCATCGTGACAGACGACGCGGAGGGCATGCACGAGCTACTGGCGAATTACACCGAGGACTTGACGGAGACGCTGCATCGGATTGTCTACGAAAACACCGGGATGACCTATACGCCGATCATTCGGGTTGCCAAGAACCGCGAGGGTCTTCCAGCGCCGGAGGCATCATTTCGGATTCCATAGCATGGTGCGATCGCCTCGTCGTCGCGGCATGCCTTGCATGAGCCGTGCTTGTCCATTCGTGAAACGTTGAGGCGGAGCTCCCCTCCAACTAGACTTGGTTGGAGGGGGGCCTTTTTCTTCGTTTCGGCAGGGTCACCGATGGACGATTTGACCATCGACGAAATGCGTCGTATCCAGCGGACGCTGCGCAAACGTTTTCACGTCGGCCGGCGCACCAACATCATCGACATCGGTTTCGGCGCCGCGTTAAAACGCGGGCGGTTTCAGCCCAATCGCGGGCTTTGTCTCTCCTTCCTGGTGCGGCATAAGAAGACTCCGCGTCGAATGCGGGACCGGATTCCGCCGAGTGTCGAAGTACGAGTGAAGCGCGGCCGGCGTTTTCAAAAGCTCGAGTTCCCTACCGATGTTGTGGCGGTCGGCGGCCTGACGGCGACCGGCCGGCGACTCGAATACCGCACAAGACACGTGACGACGGGCGTCATCGTCGCCTGGCGCGACTCCGGAAACACTCAACTCTCCTGGGGCCTGCTCACCGTCGGGCACGTCTTTCCCCGCTTGTCTGGCATCCCCCCGTCGCGCAGGAAGGTGAAGGTCGTAACGACCCGCGGGAACTTCTTCGGGGAGCTGGTCGCTAAATCGGACAGGGACAACGGGATCGATGCGGCCATCGCCCTGGTCGAGCGCCAGGAACTCATCGCCAAGAAGCTGATGACGAACTCCCAGGCCGGTCGGCGCATCGTGCCGCGTCCCTTAGCCAGGTTGCAACGCGACCGTCGCAAAACGGGGGCTACTTTACGTACGGCCGGCAAGCGGTCCTTCCTGGTTCACGCCTTCTTTCCCCGTCTGCGGATTCCGGATGTTGGCGAGTTGGACTGTGTTGTCTCGGCCATGGCGCCAACAGCGGGCACGTTCGCGCAAGGAACATCGGGCACCAGCTGGCTGATCGTCAACCAGGCAGCCTGCCTGCAAGTCGCCGGCCGCGCGCCGGACTATCGCCAAGGCTTTGGCCAGGCCCTGTCCGTCATTATCGATTGGGCCGCATCCGAACTGCAGCAACAACGAGATATCGAAAACGACAGTTTTCGCACCGTCGCCACCTTCTGACGCCACCATTTGCCTTCCAACGTTTGAGCCGGTGTATACCCGCCGCCCAGTACGACTGCAGTTGTCTCGGACATGATTGTCGCTTGTTCTTGTTTGACATTTTTTTGTTTAACGTTGACAATGAGCGCGTCTGCATTGCCCATTCGCATCGGCGTCAAAACAGCTTGATTCATTGCTGACTCGTGGAGGTCATCACAATCCAAGAGTGCAGAACCGTCGCAGTGCCTTGTGGGCTGTGGTTTCATGACCTGATTCAAGCCACTAAAGTCAGGGATGGCTTAACGGTTTCGGAGTGAGAAACAGAAAACACCGATTTAAGGAGTGACGTGATGAACCGTTTCGCCAAACGAATGGTGGTCCTGATCATGGCAGTTCTGTTGTTGTGCAAGAGCACGATGGCCTGGCAGAACACCAGAGACCCGGCAGCAGTAAGAAAAAAGGTCGGCGAATTCTCGCAACGTTTTCAGGCGATCAAGGATGGAATCAAAGATGCGAATCTGGATCAACTGTTTGACTTGTTGGACCAATTAAGCACGCTCCGAGCTGACATCGCAGCCTATAATGCCGTGGTCGGCGCGACGGCGTCGGTGGTTTTTCCAACGGACAAACGCGCTTCCGACTATGCTTCCCGCCTTGCCACGGAAACTGAACTGCGGGCGTTGAGTCAAACCATGCATGACCTGACATTGGCACTGCAGGCGTTACAGTATGAACTGATGCAGCGACGCGCGGACCTCAAAGCAGGGCGGGTTGTTCCCGGTGGTGGGCCTGGAGCAAACGCCCCGCAACCGGCGGGCAGCGAAGCGAGCAAGGTAAAGATTGTCAACTCGTCCGGAAAGGCCGTAGCGGGTCTGAAAATCTCTATCCGGCACGACGACGGGGATCGCGTCGTCTCGACCGATGAGAAGGGCGAAGCGCCGATTCCAACGCCGTCATTTAAGTACCATCGCATCGTTGTCAGCGGTCCGGGACAGCCGGACATCCGTCTATCCCAGTCGGATGTCCGAGCGTTGGGTAGTCGTGGAACCAGGTTTGTCGTCGTCCACACTGACCATGTGCTCAATGATGAGGAATTCAAGAAGACCGTGGGGGCTGTCGTCAAAGCAGCGGAAGAACAAACTGGCGAGAAGAACCTGGTGGGACGCGTCACTAATCTTCCGGGCCTCGAGGGCTACGAGAAAGACGGAAAGACCATCTATCCGCACGTGATCGCCGTCTACCCGAAAGGATCTTTGGATTCGATAGATCCGCACCATAACCGAATCGAGGTTGATGGCGAGGGAATGGTACAGACGTTGCAGCAACAACCGGACTTGCCGGAGTTCGAGGATGTTACCTTTGGCCCTATCGTCGGCGACAGCGAAACGGAAGATACCATTACCTTTCGACTGAACCCGCCCGTCGTCAAGATCGGTGTCATTCCTGAAAAGTCGGACATGACGGAAGAAGAAGGACAACGGTTTGATGAGTTCAGCCGTAAAGTGGTCGAGGACGCGCTGCGGGAAACGATTGGTCCTGTCCAAACCGAGTCGGATCAAGTACTCGAACTCGGCGAAAACGGCCAGACCAAGGTCTTCGTATTCAAAAGCCACTTCGACCCGGGCACGTTCTACAACCCGGACGGCACCTTAAAAATCTTCTTGCCAGATGCAAACCAAAACATCGTGCAGGTCGTCCAGCAGCAACCGGCCGTCGCGAAGGCCGAGTTGCAGATTAAGGTCACTGCGGACGCCGAGCTGCCTAACGACCCCCATTTTTCTTCGCGAGGCAGTTGGGGGCAACAGCACGATGATCAGTGGGCCTTGCATCGCGTTGGATTCTCCCCCATCAAACCAGATGGCTCATCGGCCTGGCCGAAACGTTGGCTGGCCGAAGATCGGAGGCTGACTCCTGTCGTTGTCGCCGTGATTGGTGGTGGAGTTGATCATCGCCATCCGGAATTGCAAGGCCGCATTTGGATCAACTTCAAGGAAACCCCGTTTGACGGAGTCGATGATGACAATAACGGATACGTCGATGACATCTATGGCTGGAACTTCAAGGAAGGCAGCGGCGACGTGATGGACTACGGTGGGCACGATACCCACATCGCCGGAGTCATCGGGGCCCGTTGGAACAACGGCATTGGCATGGCGGGTGTCAACCCGGCGGCGTTGATCATGCCGTTGAAAGTTGCGAATTACTTGGGAGAAGGAGATACCATTTCTGTAGCCCAGGCCATTCGCTACGCGGTGGACCATGGAGCGCGAGTGATTAACATCAGCTACACTGGTGACCAGCACAGTCACATCTTTCAACTCGCCGTCGACTACGCGGTATCCCAGGGTGTGCTCGTCGTCGCCGCCGCCGGCAATCAGGATCAGGACGCTGACGAACGGGGTGTCGCCGGGGCCCGCGGCGTGTTCACCGTTGCCGGTACGACCGTGGAAGGCAAACGCGTCGGATTTTCAAACTGGGGCCAACCTGTCGATATTGCCTCGCCTGCCATGGATGTCCTGGGACTCCGCGCGAGCGGAACGGATTTCCTGCACTTCTTTGACGAGAACCCGGACTACAAACCGGGCACCGCAATCGTCGGCAAAGACAGGGATCTGTACCGGGCCGGAGGGACCAGCTTCGGCACGCCATTGGTCGCTGGGACGGCATCCCTGCTGTGGTCTTTGGAACCCGAACTGACGCTTGAACAGGTCAAGAATAAGCTGCTCATGGGCGCGGAAGACATCGAGACTCCTGGCTGGGACCAGTTTACCGGCGCGGGTTTGTTAAACGCTAAGAAAGCGATCGAAGCCGATCCGGATCACTTCCTGCATACCCGCATTGCCAGGCTCGAGGCAGTTACGCAGGATGGCAAGACGGCAGTCCGTGTGCACGGACGGGCGGTCGGAACAGCGTTCAGCGGTCGTTGGCTGCAGATCGGGTTCGGCGAAACCCCAGGCCGAGATGAGTGGGTTACCGTCAAGTACGACAAGCAACCTGTTGCAAACGGCCTGCTGGGTACTATTCCGATCAGCAAGTTCGACCGAGCTGGCGTTTGGACCGTTCGTGTACTTGTCCAAGACCAGCAGAAAACGGTGCGACAATCTCGAGCGCGACTTGACCTGAACTGAATCCGCGGCAATTCGTTCACGCACAGCGTCATTCTTACGGCACGAGCCCAGGCGTGACGGGAGGACTGGACAAGGGGAAAGTGTACGCTTTTGATTCGCACCAATTCGCTAAAACCGTCTGTAACGTCTAAAGCGATCCTGACTTCCGGACCGATAACGCCGAATAGGCCGGAAATATCCATTCACTGGGTTATGCACCGGGCTGAATGGAGTTGGCGTAATGCGGTTTGCAGTGTCCTTTGCCGGACTGTCACTTTTTTCGCTCTGCACCGTCACCGACCTGGTGCAGGGTCAATCAGTAACTGCGTCCGATCTCGCGTCCACACCGTTCGCAACACTGTCGGAATCGTTTGACAGGCACGTGCCCCCGACGATTGCCTTTGTCGGCTTGAGTCCGTCAGCGGGAGCCGATGTTTCCAAATCCGGCCCGCACCTGCCTTCCGACAGCAGTTCGCCCGTACCTGAACTGGCAGTCCCTTATCCGACGCTCTTGCCGGAAAACGACATCTCGAATGCACGCAACGACCCATTCGCATTCGACGGTAACTCGGCAACTCCTTTTTATTTCTGGGTGAGGCATATCGACGGTCTTGGCATCGGCGAGGTCGCGCCCTACACCGCGCTCGGCGGAGCTCGCGTGCTGTCCATGGACTTCGGTGTCCTTATGGTTGAGGCTCAAGGCGGCGTGACGAACAACGGCGCTGCGATCGGCAATATCGGCCTCAATCGACGCGCGCTCGTTGGCGATACGATCGTCGGCGCCGGTCTGTGGTACGACATCAACGAAAGCAGGCACGGCAATACTTACCAACAGGGGGCCATTACGATCGAGATGCTACAGGATGATTGGAGCTTACGGACAAGCGTTTGGCAGCCGTTGGGTCCGCGCGTGCGTCAATTGAGGAACGTAACCGCCGTTGACTCCGGAGGGATCAGCTTCGATGGCAACAACATCCTTGCTGATATCGTCCAAACGCAGTTCGATGAAACTGCGATGAAGGGAATTGATGTCGAAATCGCCCGCTCGATCGGCACATGGAGCGGCGAGGCATTCCTCGGATACTATAATCTCCAAGGACGTATCGCCGGACAGACCAACGGAATCCGAGGCGGTTTGCGTGGGTATGTCACGCCCCGAGTCGCAGCCAACGTCTCGGTCAGCAACGACCCGATTTTTGGAACCAACGTCTACGGCGGGTTTACGTGGTTTTTCGCTGGAACTATAGTAATCCCTCCTCGCGCCATTGTCGACAAAGTGACGAGTGCTGTCGAGCGAAATCAGCAGGTCGTGGTGAATCGTGTCCAGACGACATCCACCATGCCCGACGTTGTGCTTACGCAGAATGGCGTCCCCATCACCGTGACCCATGTCCAAGCCGGCCATTTGGGCGCCAACCTCGGCACATTCGAAAACCCGTTCACGGCATTGCCGGCCACGCAACCGAGTGACGTTGTCAACGTTCATGCCGATACAACATACGCCGGCCAACAGTATGTCGTGGGTCCTAGTCAGCGGTTCCTGGGCGAGGCGGATGGCCTTGATCACATGCTCCAGACCGATCAACTCGGGCAAATCACTCTTCCGCGCGCCACGGGTGGAATCAATCGGCCGATCATCCAGGCTCCCAACAACGCGTCGGCCATCATTGTCAGCAATAACAGCGAAGTGTCCGGTTTTCACATCGATAATTCGCTGGCCGCGAATGCTGTCGGGATCAGCGGTGATGCTGGCGTCAATGATCCATTCACGCCGGTAGACGTGAATCGCACGGTAATTTCCGGCGGTGTTCGTGGAGTTGACATCCAAAATAGCGGCGGCGCTTACGCACTGACTTTTGTTGACATCCACGATTCTACTGGTGACGCCATTCAGGTCAGCCAGTCCGGCGTCTTTAGCTTTTCCGGCGGTTCCGTGAATAATCCGGGTGGCAACGGAATCGCCATCATCAACACGAGCGACATTACGATTGACGGCGCCGCCTTGAATGGTGTTCTCGGAAACGGTGTATTCGCCACGGCCACCGCGGGTAGCAGTAGTGTCCGGCTGTTCAACAATGATATTGCGAGCAACGGGAACTTCATGGATGTCAGCACCAGCGGTACAGGAACGCTCATGATGCACGCGGTCAACAACAACCCTACCGGGGCTAACAATACAATCAGCCTGGACCGCATGTCAGCCGGTTCGGAGTTGCAAGTCGTTCAGCCGGACCAGGCGGTATTGAGTGCCGACAACGGCGGGGCCGCTGTCAGTATTCCGAGCCTGCCGCCGATGTTCGGTATTCCCAGTTTCTGACCACCACGTGTTCGGCGGACGGGAACGATCTGGAGCAGTTCCCTCAACAGAACTTGCTCCGCGTCGTTCTGCTGAACCGACAATTGCGTTGCATTGCTGCTGCCAGCAGCTGCAGGAGTTCGTCGGAGACCGGTTCGAACGGAGCGGGCGCGGCGTGCGGGGTCGTTGTGTTCGACTGTTGTGGGATGTTGAACAGCCGTTCCAGGATGCGACGCGATCGCGTCGCTGTCACGCCTTTTCACTCGATTCCGGCTCTGGTTGTTTTCGTGCCATCTTGCTGATGCGGACATTGCCGTCATTGTGTGCCGTGGCGACGTGCCGGCCATCGGGATGAAGTGACAGGTCGAAGGCAGAATTGCCGACCTTCGCTTGATGGTACAACTTTGCATCGGTATACGACCAAAACAGCAGCACGCCGGCATACGCGGCGACGATAAAATGATCGGCGTGCAGACCGACGCCCCAGGCAACGCCTTTGCCTTTTTGCACATACCGGCGTACGCGTTGGCCGGTTGCCCAGTCGATCAATTCAACCGTCGGCTTGCCAACTCCCGCAAAGGCATTCGACACATCCGTAATCCCCGACGCCGCCAGCAGCGTACCGTCCGGACTGAAGGCCATGCCGCGGGCTCCACCGATATCCGCGCGGAACTTGTCATCGTATTGGTGCAACTGAGTCATACGAAACTCTCGGACCAGGCGTCCGTCGGCAACGTGCCAGTGCATAAAGTTCCCCAGCAGGTCGTTGGATACCAGCGCGGCGCCATCAGGGTGAAACGCCACGTTGTACACATGGCGTGCATGCCCCGCGAGTTCGTGGACAAGCCCACCGTCCGCCGTATTCCAAAGCTTGACCAGGTTGTCATTGCCGCACGTTGCCACGAGTTTGCCATCGGCACTTACTGCCACCTCGCGGATCCATCCGTCATGTGCGTCGATCTTGCGGACTGCCTGCGGCTTGGTGTCCGCGGCCGCCCACCAGATAAGTTGCCCATCATAGCCGCCAGTGAAAAGCGTGCCGCCGTCGGGCGCAAATGCCATTCCCCGGACCCAACTCTCATGCTCGCCGGGCAGCATGGTCTGCTGGCCATTCTCAAACGCAAATCGTGAAATGCGATAATCCATTCCCGAGGCGAAGACGAATCGCCCCGTTGGATCGAAACGGGCCGAAAGTAAGGGCTTCCCGTGCTTGAACGTTCTTATAACATGAGTCGCCCGCGGCTGGGCGGCGTCTTCTTTGATCGCGGGCGGACTTGCCGGCTGGGGTTTGTCGTCGGTCGTCGCCTGTTCAGTGTTCATGCCAGCACCTCGTTGATCGCGGATCGTGCGGGATTCGTGATTTGCATCGGCCGCCCATCCACTTCGATCGGCTCCGTCGACTCGATGCCGAGCGCCTGCAGGTAGGTATGGAACAAATGTCCCTCGTCCACTTCGCGATCCTCGACACGGGTCCCGCGGTTGTTCGTCTTGCCGATGACCGCTTGCGATTGTATCCCGCAACCGCCCATTGCAATCGACCAGGCCGTTCCCCAATGATCGCGGCCCAGCCGAGCATTGATTTTTGGCGTGCGGCCAAATTCGGCCATCACAACAAGCAACGTCGATTCGAGCATCCCGCGCTGTGCCAAATCGTCAGTGAGCGTGGCGAACGTCTTGTCGAACTCGCCCAACTGTTCGATGTGAAAGTTGAAGTTTTCGAAATGCGTGTCGTAATTGCGATGATCCACCTGCACGTAGGTTACCCCGTTTTCCAACAGCCGACGAGCGAGCAGGCAATGGCGACCGAAGTCGTGCGTCCCGTACCTGTCGTGAAACTTCTGAGGTTCCTGTGACACATCGAACACGTCGCGGCGTTGCATGAGCTGTGCGGCCTGGTCGAACGAAAACGTATACGCCTGGGTCGCCGCCGTTTGACGGCGGCGATCAAATTGGCTGTTGGCAAACTGGCGGAAACGATTGCGGCGGGCGGCCGACGCGGCATCGAGACCATCGGGCGCTGACGTGTATTGTGGCGGCCGGCCGTCGCCCAGCACGACGCCTGCATACTTCGGACCGAGAAATGCCGCGTCGTTTCCGTCCGATCCGGAGCCGCCCGGCGTAATGCGAATGTATCCGGGCAGCGGATTGTCTGGCGAACCGGCAAGCCGTGAACAAAGGGCTCCCAAGTGCGGACGCTCGATCGCAGCCTCTTCACGGTGCCCGTGCGTCATCAGGTAGACACCCTTCCCGTGGTTGCTTTCGCGCGTGTTGACGCTGCGGACAAGTGCCAGGCGGTGCATCTGCTGGGCCGTGTGCGGCAGCAACTCTGAGATGTGAATGCCCGGAACGGACGTCGGAATGGCGCGAAACGGTCCGCCGGTGTCCGTCTTCGGCTTGGGATCCCAGCTTTCCAGTTGGCTCACGCCTCCGCGGAGAAACAGAACCAACATGCGCCGATTCTGTTCTTGCAGTTTTTTCGCCATCGCCCGATGCAACGGGCCGAACCCGATTGCGGCAGCACCACAGCCGGCCGTCAGTCCCGACAACAGGGATCGCCGCGTTACAAAATGTTCAGGCGTTCCGCAAGCGTAGTGGGCTTTCATGATTCGATCCCGAATGATGCTAGTGGTTGAATCGAAACTCCGTCGAAGCAAGAAGTCCCCATATCATTTCTTCCATGGCGGAGCGGCGGTCTATGTTTGGGCCGTTGAGGAACTCGGCGACCATTTTGATTTCAGGCGGCTCGGGCCGTCGGCTGAGCACGGCAAGATACAGTTGTTCCGCGACTTCTGCGGGCTGTTCAAGGGCGGTCAGCCGCGCCGCCAATCGTCCGCCAACGAGCCCTTTCATGCGCGGGCCGTTGGCCAGATAAAGTGCTTCGGTGGCACGGCCTTCGAATTCCTCGGTTGGCTGACCGTCCGTTTGATTGAAAACGGCGACCAGTTCCGTCGTCGCGCCCTGCAATTGATCGTAGACCGCCTGATGAGCAAGACGCGCGACCTCGCCTGCGGAGACTTCCCTTGACTCTTTCTCGGCTTTCGCCAATTCAGCCTCTTTCGCCGACTTGAGCCTGGCGGGCAAGTCGCCGACGGCTTGATAAAGACTCATGGTCATTTGTTCGGGGGATAGCGGACGTAAGCCATAAACGAAGAACTGCTTGCTCAAAACCTGCCGTTGTTTGTCGCTCACGTCGGGCATGCGGCAGCCGCGCTGATAGGTGTCACTGCGTGCGATTTCGCCGAGCATCGTCCGTAGATCGAATTTCGACGCAGCGAGTTCCTCGGCCAGTAATCTCAATAGCTCTGGGTGAACCGGCGGGTTGTCGGCGTGGTGCAGGTCCAGTGGATGCACAATGCCTCGCCCAAACATCACGGCCCAAAGTCGATTGGCCATATTGCGATTGAAAGGAATGTAGTCGCCCGCGGTCATTCGCTCTGCCAGCTCTTTGCGGAGACTAAAAGCCGGCACGCCGTAAACGTCTTTCGCAGGTTTGACCTCGTACCGTTCCTCTTCTCCCAACTGCGGTTCTTCGATCGGCTCGCGGCCGAGAAGCTGCGGGCCGGTATGGTACTTCGTGCCTTTGTCGAAGACGGATTCATAACTCACGTCACCCTCCGCCTTTTCGCCCAGCATTACGGTCTTCTTGTCTTTGCTGGTGAACAGGTAGCTCCGATTCACAAACGCAAAAATGCCGTAGTACTCCGACTGTTCGTAGTTGACGATGGACGGATGGTCATGACACTGGGCACACTGCAAATCACGACCGAGCATTAACCGGGCCACGTCGCGAGTAATCAAATGGGGTTGCACTTCGCGATCGAGATAGAAGCGGGCCGCTGGCGGCGGACGGTCATCGACCGCATCGGCCCGCAAGATTTCACGTGCCAATTGATTCAGCGGTTTGTTCTCACGAAAGGAATCCACCAGGTATTGGCGCCACGTTGCCACCTTGATGTGCTTTTCGGGACGCCGTTCCATCAACATCGCATCGAATACGGTTTGCAAGTGATGGGGAAAACGTTCGTCGGAAAGAAGCTGGTCGATTAAGGCTGCCCGCTTGTCCTCCGCTGCGTCATCAATGAACTGCCGCGCTGCTTCAGCGGTCGGAATGGTACCGACCAGGTCCAAGTGCACTCGCCTCACGAATTCGCCATCGCTGCAAATCTTGGCCGCCGGACCTTGACGAGCCGCGTCGATGATGGCATCGATCCGCTGGTGCAGCGGCTTGCTGGCAAAACTAACCGGTGGGACAACCAAAGTTGTGACAACGGCCATCGTCAGCCATTGCATCTTCAAAGGCATTGTTGTTTCGCGTGTTCGGGGAAGGAATACCGATCGACGGCGGTTGATGTGAAAGTATCATAACACGATTGCGGCTGAGCAACAACAACAGGGTTCGAGAGGCATGGCGAGCAGCACGACGACGAACGAATCGACGTTGTTCAGCACCTAAATGCGATCCAGGTCCGCGGCCAGCGTGTTCAATACTTCGTCGTCGAGAACCGTGTCGCCGAAATCGAATACGGCTAGCAGGGCTCGGCTCATGCGTTGCGACTGCCGAGCGAATGAGGGGACCGTCTCCGGCGCGAGTGTGGGAATGAAGGAAGCGGATGGTGACGTTGTTTGGGTTCTCGCTGGTTCCTCCGGTTTACTTTCTTCCGTCGTGATCAACATCGCGGGTGGCGGCGCGGGAGCGGCTGGCGTGATGCGCGGCAGCGCGGTGTCGAAATCCGTAACGTGATCGCGCGTGATTGCCAGGTCCTCGCCGTCCACAATCTTGTCGCGATTAAAGTCGAACCGGTTCTCCATGCCGGCGGGATTGGCGGCGTTGTCGCGGACGCCGGCGAAATCGAAACCGTTGACGAGCGCATTTGAAGTCGAATCCCCTGTTTCACCCGGTGCACTGCCCACGTAGAACACGTCGCCGGGCAATTTCATCGCGGCGTTTTCTTTCACCGTGACCTGTAACCACTGGCCGACAATGCTGCCGTCCGACCATGTGAACGCAATGCGATCTGCACCAGAAGTGCCGCCGCCCGGCAGGAATTCAATCGACGGCGAGGGAGCGGCGGGCCACATCGAGGGAACGCTATCGTTAACGATCTTGAATTCGAAATCGCCGTCAGTTGGTGTACCGCTCAACGGATCGGTGTCGATGAGGATTCCGGTAATCCCTCCCGGATGGCTGACGTAGTTCGCGAACGTGACCGGGTTTCCAGGCAGCAAAGGCAGTTTGTCGGTCGCAATGGCCGCTTCATCTCCGGACGGGCCGCCCGTGTCAAATGTTGAGTTGTCGTAAAAAATGTGCCGGGTCAAGGGCAGTGCGTTTAACCAAACGGTATTCGGCTCATTGGCACCGTTGATCACAAAGGAATCGAGATCGCCGTCCCGATCGATATCCCCCAACGCCAGCTTGAAGCTGGATGCGTTACCGAGCAATTGTCCACTGGCGGTGAAACTGCCGCTGCCGTCGTTGATCCAGACGGTGTTCGGCTGATTCAAATTGGTGACGAAAGCATCCAGGTCGCCGTCTCCGTCGAGGTCGCCAAACTGGACGCCATGCGAGTTCTCGTTGCCGAGGACCGCCCCGGCGCCCGCGAAATTGCCGCTGCCATCGTTCAGCCAGAGTTCGTTGCCCGTGTTGTTGATATTGACGATATAGGCGTCCAGATCCCCATCGCCATCGACGTCCCCCAAGTCGACGTCCCAACTGAAATGAACCTCGCTATCCAACGCCGGCTGACTTGTCTTCGTGAATTGACCAGCGCCGTCATTGACCCAAACCGTGCTAGGTCCCCCTGTCGCAACGGACGAGAACTCGGCAAAAAACGCATCCAAGTCGCCGTCGCCGTCCAGGTCGCCCAACGACACGTCGAGCGTATTGCTGGCTGGCGACAGGATCTGCCCGCTGTCGGTAAACGTCCCGGTCCCGTCGTTCAACCACACGGTATTCGCATCCCCAAAGACAGAGACGACCGCATCCAGGTCGCCATCGCGATCGACGTCCCCGAGCGCAACACCAAAAGTCAGATTGCCGCTGCCCGACACGAGATTCTGTGCTGTGGCGACCAGCGTACCGGCAGCTCCCCCCTGGAGTCCGCCTTGATTGATCCAGACTTTATCCACGTCGCCACGGTTGCCGGCGAACGCATCCAAATCCCCGTCGCCGTCCAAGTCACCCAGCGCGACGCCGTGGCTACGCGCCGTGCCCAAGCTCTGTCCGCTGTCGACAAACACGCCGTTACCGTCATTAAGCCAGACTTCGTTCGGTGCGCCGGCATTTTCCGTACCGTTGCCGACGAACGCGTCCAGGTCGCCGTCGCCGTCCAGGTCGCCTAACGCGATCGAGGCGCTCGAAACGTTGCCCAGCATTTGGCTGTCTACAACGAAATGACCGTGGCCGCCGGGACGGCTTATCGTGACCGGGTGGTCTTCCACCTCGCCATCCGTCGCGGGCCCGCGCGGGGACAAACCGCCTACCGTACTGAGACGAAAACGGGCAAACGTCACGACGGAAGCGGCATGGGCGGGGACGTCGAACATCAGGTCATTGTTGCCCGGGGACACGTCGATGCTGTCGAAGATTTGTTCTCCGGCCCCGTCCCAGCTGCCATCGCCATTGAAATCGATCCAGGCATCCAGCTTCGCGGCCGCGCTGGCGTTGACGGCAACCACGGCGTCAAGCTGTCCGGCTCGCACTGTACTGAATGTCACGCCGTCCTCATCCGCCCCATCGGCATCGGCGTTGGCCGAATGCATGCCGTCCGCTTCCATATCCCGGGACGCACCCAACATCGGTCCCGCTGGCACATGTCGGGCGCCGTTTTCGGCCAGTGTAACCGGATACGGCGACGGCGCGTCGCCAAAGTCGTTACCCGAAGGCGGGGCAGTGATCGATACTTGATAATCTTCCACCTCGCCGTCCGCGGCCGCGCCAACCGGGTTTCGCGCCGCGGCATCGGTACTCAACCGGAACCGGGCGTACGTAGAATTGGCCGCACCTCCAGGAACGGTGGGAAACACGAGCGTCACATTGCCGCTGGTACCGCTCGGCACCGCAGCCATCGCACGTTCGGCCGCGTTATCGAACAAACCGTCGCTATCGTAGTCGATCCAACCGGTCAGTGTTGCGGAACTGCCGGTTGTGTTCGTGACCGGCACACTCAGTGTCGGCGCCGTCCCGGTGAACACGGTGATTGGCCCCGAAAATCCGTCCTCGTCGTCTGTCGTGTTCATGTCGTCACCAGCGGCGGCGGCGTCGGGGAATGCGTTGGATTCGCCGTCCACAGCAGCTCCCATACGCAAGCCAGTGACAATCACATGACTCGGGCCATTGTCTGTGGTCAGTGTGTTGTAGTTGCCCGTCGTCACGCCGATGGCCGTATCGGGAGCGTCCCCGTAATCCAAGTCGGTGTCGAAGTTGTCTTCCACCGGCAAGCCGCTCAAGGTTGTAAACGTCGATACGATCACGTCGTCAGCGCGCTGCCCTCCCGCCTGACCGCGATTGGAGGAAGCGGCGAACCCGATTCCGGCAGTGCCTTGGTTGGAGCCGCTGGTTGCGGGAATGGAAATGGATGTGGTCGTACCGCCTTGATGCTCAGAGTAAAACGTTTGCAACTGTCCATCGAGTGCCACCTCCAACGTCGTGCCTTGGGCGGCGATTTCAAGCGCGTGTACAACGCTGTCGTCGAAATCTTCAGGGCGGGCACTGAACGCGGCAAAGTTCGGGGCACTGGGAACGGCGTTCATCCGGTGTACTGTAATGTTTCCGGCACTATGCAAGCGGACCCAATAGCCGGCTGACGATCCGCCCACAATCCCGTCGCCACGAAATGCCGCTCGATTGCGGAAATAGGGACCGGCTTCCGTTTCCTGGTTTTCCGCATTGGCTGGTACGAAGAGTTCTGCTGATATGTTCAAATCCTGCGCGATGCTTTCGCCCCGGGAGCCGCACGACGCTCCCGACGTGAACTGAATGCCGCCCAAGTCCAGCGTGCGATTTTGTAATGCGTTCGAGACGATGTCAGCGCCGAGCGGGTTTGATGGGTCTGTACCGTTGGCCGGAAAGATCGGCAAATAGTTGTGCGTGTGATCGTGGGGTGACGATGTTCCATGAGCGTTGTCCAGTGAACCCAAGTTGCAGACATCGTCGATCACGTCCGCCCGGTTCACGCTGTCGGAAAGCAGTACGGCCAGCAAAGTGCGATCTTCCAACGACTCCAGGTGAAGACACCGACTGGAGCGAGGTCGCCGCTGCCTGTATTTTGAACTGGAGGAAAAACCAGAGTGAGAGGTTGCTCGATGCATATCATGATCTCCAAAGGGTCGGTCTATCGACGCGAAGGTCGTCGGCCGCTCCACGGCCGCAGCGTCCGGTTCGGGGAATGAACCACGGCCAGCCACCCAAAACCTGAGGAAACGGCTAGAAGGCGAAGCGGCAAACCGGGCGCCTAAACCGGCCGCACGCCATGCTCTCACTTGGGCTGTCCGAGTCCCCTCGTTGTTGGTATCGGGTTAGTGGAAAGTCGCGAGAGAAACAAAACTCTGTGAGGTAAAAGTCACGGAAATACGCCTTGCGCTAGTACAACTGGCGCGTACGTCTCGAATCTCCAGCACTGGAGACCACGGTCAATCGACGAATGCTCCGCCGTACCTGCGCGTAGCTCGTTCTCACGACTGGAACGCCAATGCAGCGTGTCCGCTCTGCTGAACGTGCTTGAACTGGTATGGGGTCATCTTAAGTTCGGCAAGAACCATTTTCCAGTACTTTTGTGGGACTTGTTCTTCTACGTGATTTTCGACTCGTTCGTTAACGCTGTAAAAAACGAGCGGATATGCACATAATTATGGCAATGCTGACTTCTGTGTTGGTAGAACAGAGCCGAACAGACCCAGGATTCCATGGACGCTGGATCGGTGGGAACCGGCAGCGCAGCCTTCGACGCGGTTGACTTCGTTGATCAGTTGGACAACCTGATGTCGTCGTTGGACGAAGAAGAAGTTTCGATGATTGGCTTGAAGTCAGACGCACATACCAACCAGCAAGTCGCTGAACAGCTTGGGATTTCTGAGCGAACCGTGCGGCGGGTCTTGAAACGCCTATACTGCCGTTTCGAAAAGGAATTGTCGTGATGCGGCACGAGCCGACAAACAGAGAGTCGCTTCTGGAAACCTCTATCGATGAAGACAGCCGCAGGCGGTTTGAGGCGGCGTGGCGGGCGAACCGCCCGGAGTCCATCAAAAGTTGCCTGCCGCCACACGACCAACCGTCGCATCTGCCAACGCTGCTAGAACTGGTCCGCATCGAATTGGAATTTGCCTGGAAGGAAGCTGGTCAACAGAACGATGCGTGTCGAACGTCGCCACCGGTCGTAGAGAATTACCTGCAACAGTTTCCGCAACTCGATGAACCGTCGCTGATACAAATCCTGGCACAGCAGGAGTACCTGGTTCGCAATCGCTACGGCGACCGGCCGTCGAAGAGTCATTTCCAAGACCGGTTTCCGCAGATCACTTTGACACTCTTGGACTTTGAAACGCTGCCCGCCGACGGTGGCCCAAAGTGGCCGACCGCAGTGCCGCAGATTCCTGGTTACGAAATTCTTTCCGAGTTGGGGCGCGGCGGCATGGGCGTGGTCTACAAAGCACGCCAGAACAGCGTTCAACGTCTGGTGGCGGTCAAGACCGTACTGTCCGGCGACCACGCCAGTGCCGAGCAGCGCATCCGGCTGCTTGGCGAGGCCGAAGCGGTCGCCAAGTTGCAGCATCCGAACATCGTGCAGTTGTTTCAAGTGGATCGCCAAGAAGGCCGTCCTTACTTCGTCATGGAGTATATCGACGGCGGTACTTTGGCGGACAAGTTGCAGTGCGGAGATCGGCCATCGCCGCGCGAAGCTGCTGCGATGGTCGAGACTTTGGCACGGGCCGTTGAGTTTGCGCATCAACGCGGCATCATTCATCGTGATTTGAAACCAGCGAACGTTCTGCTTACGGCCGACGGAACGCCGAAAGTCACCGACTTCGGATTGGCCAAGCATCTGGAGGCCAACGCCAGCATGACACAAAGCGGCGTCGTAATCGGCACACCGTCGTATATGGCACCCGAGCAGGCTGCGGCGAAGTCTGGCGAGATTGGCCTGCGCACCGATGTCTATGCGTTAGGAGCCATCCTGTACGAACTGCTAGCCGGCCAACCGCCGTTTCATGGCGAATCGATGTGGGAAACGCTGGAAGAGGTGCGGAATCGCGAACCCGTTTCGCCCACTCGCTTCCAGTCGCAGTTGCCTCGCGATCTCGTCACGATTTGCCTGAAGTGTCTGCGGAAGACGCCAGAGGAACGCTACCACTCGGCCCGCGACCTGGCGGACGACCTTCAGCGCTTCCTCGGGCACGAACCGATTGTCGCCCGGCCGGTTGGCATCGTCGGCCGGCTGACTCGCTGGTGTTACCGTCAGCCGGCGCTGGCGGCGACGATGGTCACCGCGCTGCTGTTGCTGGTCGTTGTGAGCAGTGTCGGTGTTTGGCGGGTGATGCTGGAACGCGACAAATACCTGGCGGAACGCAATCAGGCAATCATCCAACGCGCCCGAGCCGAAAACAATCTTTATCATTCTCTTGTCAGCGACACCCGCGCGCGGATGCGCGCCAGAGATACCGGCTGGTGGTGGGAGGCGTCGGATAGGCTC
Source organism: uncultured Planctomycetaceae bacterium (assembly GCA_937967665.1). Taxonomy (GTDB): domain Bacteria; phylum Planctomycetota; class Planctomycetia; order Pirellulales; family Pirellulaceae; genus CALBSZ01. Next base: position 89 of record CALBSZ010000287.1, on the reverse strand, counting down.
CGCGAAGCGGGGCGCCTGGGGGTCGCCGGCCGCGATGGCGAGGGATCGCGAGATGAGGGTGGCGACGGCCCGGGGGTAACAGATCGCTG
>CALBSZ010000286.1 GCA_937967665.1 uncultured Planctomycetaceae bacterium | reverse complement strand
AATTGTATCTTTCTAAAACCAGACGCCCGCTGACCGCTACATTGCCGTTCACCAGCCCGCGCGCCTTTAGCGTCGTCGTGCGCTCGTCCTGCTTGAACAAGTCGGCGATCACGGTCAGCGACTGCCCTGGCTCCACAAAGTCTGCATATTTGATGTTTTTTGCTTCGGCGAGCATCACCATGGAATGCGCGAAATTCTCGCTCTTACGGATCAGCCAGGCGCTGACCTGATACATGGATTCGAGCATCAGGACGCCGGGCATGACGGGAAACCGTGGGAAATGATCCTGCAGGTATTCCTCGGCAAGCGTGAGTCCCTTGATGGCGGAAATGGACTCGCCGTGGCGAAGTTCGGTAATTCGGTCAATCAACGTAAAACGCATGAATACTCTCGAAGTTGGCCTGTTTCACGACACTCCTCCATGCGTTCCGTGCCCGCCGAAAGTCAAAGCCAAGCAGTATAACACCGCCATGGGGGCTCGACAACCGAAAAAACGGCTCTCCGGGGTTGGACTTAAGCCCTTATTTCACCGCGTTTTGCACGCGGCAGATCGGCACAGCGTTTGTCAACAGAGCGGAGCGTTGCTACATTTCGCTAAATGAGAAAAGGGATTCCCGTTTCCCCAGGCGTGGCGGTCGGTACGGCCTACTGCATTCACGAGATCTTCGTGAACCCCGATACCAAACGCCTGGAAGACAGCGAAGTGACCGCGGAACTGGCCAATTACGAAACCGCTCGTGATCGGGCCACGGAGGATTTGCGCGCCCTGCAGGCCAAGGTCGAAAAACAGGTCGGCCATGAAGAGGCGGCGATCTTTGGCGTCCACCAGACCATCCTGCGTGACCCCGCGTTCACGAATAAGGTGCGCGCCTGGATCGTGGACGAGCGTTTGACGGCACCGGCGGCGCTGCGGCGGCTGTTGTCGGAATACACCGAATTCTTTGCGAGCACGAAGGACGAGTACCTCAAGGAGCGGCTGAATGACATTCGCGACGTGATCGAACGATTGAGCTCGCTGCTGACCGATGTTCTGAAACCGGATCAGCAAGTATTGACCGGGCCGCTGATTGTCGTTGCCGACGAACTCTTGCCGTCCCAGGCAGTGGCATTGGGCAGTATCGACGTCACCGGAATTGTGACGCAAAAGGGCAGCCAGCCCAGCCACGCGGCGATCGTTGCCCGCAGCCGTGGTATCCCCGCGGTTTCCGGAGTTCGCGGCATTCTGCGGCAAGTCACGACTGGCGACACGATTGTTGTCGACGGCCGCGGCGGATATGTGTTGATCAGCCCTGACGAAGAGACGATTGCGGCCTACCAGAAACGGCAACGCGAGTTCCTGCTGCTCAAGGATCACCTGGCTGAAAATCGCGACGTGCCGGCGAAAACGGCGGACGGCGTGAGACTGGAGCTGCTGGCCAACATTAACAGCGTGGGCGATGCGAAGAAAGCGGCCGCCATGGGTGCGGCGGGTGTCGGACTGTTTCGCACCGAGTACATTTACCTGGCCCACTCGGACGTCCCCGACGAAGAAGAGCAACTGGCGATCTACCGCGCGGTCCTCGCCGCCACCCCCAATCGGCAACTGACCATCCGCACCCTCGACATTGGCGGCGATAAGACGGTCCCGTACCTGGGTCACAACTACCGCGAGGCCAATCCGTTCATGGGCTGGCGCAGCATCCGCCTGTCCTTCGAACACCCAGCCTTCTTCATGACTCAACTACGCGCCGCGATGCGCGCGGCTGCTGACATCCCGTCCGACCTTCCCGGCGACCGCCTGAAGCTGATGTTTCCCATGATCACGACACTCGAAGAGATGCGGAAAGTCCATGGCATGGTGCGGCGGGCACGGCGTCAACTGGAATCTGAAGAAAAAAACTTCGGCAACGTGGCGCTGGGATTGATGCTGGAAGTTCCCGCCGCCGCGGTGATGATCGACCGCTTGCTGGAGGTCGTCGACTTCATCTCTATCGGCTCGAATGATCTGGTGCAATACTTGACCGCCGCGGATCGTGACAATCCTCGTGTGAGTCACCTCTGTCAACCGCTTTCGCCGGCCGTCCTGCGGGTGCTCACCGATGTGATCCGGGCGTGCCGACACGCCAGCAAACCAGTGACGCTATGCGGCGAAATGGCGGCCCAGGCCCGCGCGTTTGTGCTGCTAGTGGGCATGGGCCTGCGCAGTTTCAGCATGAGTCCCGCTTTCATTCCGTCGGTTAAGGACCTGGCCGCCCACTTCACGGTCCCCCTCGCCGAAAAGGTCCTGGCCGAGGCTTTGACCATCAAGACAACGACCGGCGTCCATCGCTTCATGACCGCCCAACTTGCCAAGATCGCTCCCGATCTGGCCATCCTGGAAATGAAGTAGCGCTGCCTGGCTGCCATGGCTATGAATAACGCTCAAATTGCCGACAAACTCGAACTGCTCGCGGACCTCCTGGAATTCCAGGGGGCCAATCCGTTTCGCACGCGGGCCTACCGGAACGGCGCGCGGGCGATTCGCGACTTGGGCGAAACGGTCGCCGCGATTGTCCAAAACGACAATCGCACCCTCACCGATGTCGAAGGGATCGGTACAAGCGTGGCGGAAAAGTGCCGCGTGCTGGTGGAAACCGGCGAGTTACCGCAACTCAACCAGCTGCTTGCGGAAGTACCGGAATCGGTGCTGGCGCTGCTGCGCATTCCCGGCCTGGGTCCGAAGAAGGCAGCCGTGCTGTTCCAGGAACTCAAGATCACCACGCTGGGCGAGTTGAAAGCCGCGTGCGAATCGGGAGCCGTCCGGGAGCTCAAGGGTTTCGGTGCGAAAACGGAACAGGCCATCCTTGACGGCATGGCGATCGCGGAAGCCGCCAGCCAGCGGATCTACTGGTCCGAGGCGGACGTCATCGCCCAAACGCTGCTGGAACACCTGCGGGGCTGCCCGCACATCACGAAGATGGAACTTGCCGGCAGCTATCGTCGCGGCCGCGAAACCGTCGGGGACCTCGATGTCTTGGTGGTGACCTCGGACATCGAATCCGCGATGGATCGCTTCGGTGAATTCCCGGAAGTGGCCAGCGTGCTCGCGCGAGGCGGTACGAAGATGTCGGTGCGTCTGGAATCGGGATTCCAGATTGATTTGCGCGCGGTCCCGGAAGAATCCTTTGGCGCGGCCCTGCAGTACTTCACAGGATCGAAGGAACACAATGTCGTTGTCCGCGGCCGCGCGAAACAACTCGGCCTGAAGATTAACGAATGGGGCGTGTTCCAAGTGGATGGCGACAAGGAGACGTACATCGCAGGTGCCACGGAACAGGATGTGTACGCGACGCTGGACTTGCCGCTGATCCCGCCGGAATTGCGCGAGAACCGCCTGGAGTTCGAACTCGCCGAGCAGGGATTGCCGGAACTCATTCAAGTCGACGATATCCGCGGCGACTTGCACATGCATACAACGGCGACCGACGGCAAGGCGTCGCTGTCAGAAATGGTAGCGGCCGCGCGCCGCCGCGGACTGAAATACATCGCGATTACAGATCATTCTCAACGCGTATCCATGGCCCGCGGACTCACTGCGGACCGCCTGCGCCGGCAATGGGAAGAAATCGATCAGCTGAACGAAGAACTGGGAAAGTCGTTCACGATCCTGAAAGGCATCGAATGCGACATCCTTGAAAAAGGAGGCATGGACCTGCCTGACGATGTGCTGGCCGAAGCCGACTGGGTCCTGGCCAGCGTGCACTACGGTCAACGGCAATCACGCGAGGAAATTACCGCGCGCATTCTCGGGGCAATGGAAAACCCGTATGCTTCCGCGGTCGACCATACAACGGGGCGGCTGATCCATCGACGCGAGCCCTACGAAGTCGATCTCGACGCGGTCTTTGCGGCGGCAAAAAAACACGGCAAGATGCTGGAACTGAACGCCAATCCAGCGCGCCTGGACCTGAACGACGTCTACTGCGCAACCGCCAAGAACCTGCATATCCCGGTTGTCATCAGTACCGACGCGCATAGTACGGAAGGGCTGGAAACCATGCGCTACGGCATCCTGCAGGCACGCCGCGCCGGACTTACCAAAGCCGATGTCGCCAATACGCGTTCCTGGCCTCAGCTGCGGAAACTCCTGAACACGAAAAACTGATCCGTCCGGGAACGAAAACGGGCGGCTGAGCGTCGGTAGATGAGTTGCTGGAACGCCTGGTGTCTCGGATTCGCAGCCACGAGCCCATCTGGGGGTGACTCGTGGATGAACTTGCCGTTCCAGGGCGAACTTCGAGAAAACCATAAAAATGGAACGAGATTTTCGGAAAATCGTGGTAAGCCGATCTACGTTTGACGGTGTTTTGCGTAAAATGGTAGGCTAACGATTTGGATGCCGTTGTCCACGTGCGTTCAGAACGTAAGTTACTGTAACCACGACGTTTATTTTCCGGACGACGGCATCCTGGCCGGATCGGCCAACCAGACAAGGTTGCTTCGAGGAACCCACGACGCATGTCGGGCAGTTTTGATCCATATCGAAAGTGGCTGGGTATTCCACCCGACGAACAGCCGCCGAATCACTATCGGCTGCTGGGGATCCCCGTGTTCGAAGACGACCCGGATGTGATCGAGAACGCGGTCAACCGCCAGATGTCGCATGTCCGCACGTTTCAGGGTGGCCGCCACGCCGAAGCTTCGCAAAAGATCCTCAACGAACTTGCCTCGGCGAAACTGACGTTACTGCTGGCGGAACGCAAACTGGAATACGATGAACAGCTGCGCGGCGAACTCGCCGTTGCGGCATCACCTCCCGCGGCGGCCGCTTCCGCCGCACCGCCTCCCGCTTCCCCGCCTCCTGCTTCTCCGCCTCCCGCTTCTCCGCCTACGGTGGTCAAGGCGGCTGCAGCAAATCCTGGTTCGCTTGCGGTCGGCGCGGCACCGGTAGCGGTAAGTACGGGGACAGCTCGAAAGTCATCGATTTCACCCCGCAGCCGGCGAAAGAAGAAGTCGCCACTGCCGATCTACTTCGGATTGCTGGGCGGTGCCCTTGTGCTGGTCGCTGTGATCTTCGCCATTGCGGGACGTTCGAACCCCGCCAGCACGAACTCCACCAATACGCAGCAACCCACGCCGGCCGGTCCGAGCGTGACAACAAGGTTTCCGGATCCACGATCCCCAAACCGTCATCAGAATAACCCTACACCGAATCGGTTCGAGCCTCCGGATCCGCCGCGCACGTTTGTCCCGCCGGCAAACCATACAAGCGACAACTCGGACAACAACGACACGACGGAATTCACGTTTCCCGACCCGAATTCGCCAGCCAACAAGGCGGAACGGTTTCGCGATAATCTAGCCAATGTCAGGCAGGCCTTTACCGATCGCAATCAGGATCGCGCCCAGTCGGCCTTGGCGCTCGCTCAAGAACTCAAGCAAAGCCAATCCGAGTTCGACGAAATCGAACGCCTGGACGCGCTCTCCACCTACCTCAGTAGTTTCTGGAGCGCGGTCAGGAAGAGCATTTATTCGTCGCGAAATTCGGACCCTCCGGCTCGATTCGAATTCGAAGGGGAAGAAATCGTACTGGTCGACGTGATGGGGAATGTTGTCGAGTACACGGCGAACGATCAGAAGCAGTCGGTACCGATTCGCGACCTGCCGGCCAAACACGCCATTAGTTTCGCGCGTCCCGTTCTAGACGAAGACGATCTGTACGGCCTGGTATATCTGGCTACGTTCCTGGCGTTCGACAAAGACATCGAGGAATCGCGCCGCAAGCAACGCGCTGCGGAAGTGGTCCGCAAAGCACAGTCGGAAGGGCAGAACACCAACTACATCGCGGCGGAGATCGGCATCGGAGACCAGGCCGCGACGGTGCCCACGGACTTGCCGTCCGTACCGGCCGATAAGCCGTTTGAAGCCGCCCCGCCCCTGCCCCTGAACAATGACACGGTCGATTCGAATCCAAGCAATGAGCCCGCGCGCAGCCCGGCGCCCGAGGCTGCCGAGATTGCCGCAGCCCGGTCGCAGTTGCTCAAGAATATCGCTTTGCAGTTCGGCGCGCGGCCCACGGTTGCTCAGCGACGCGAAATCCTGAGTACGTTGATGACCAGCGTTCGTGAGCAACCGAATCAAGTTGACCGTTATGTTGGTTGGACGGAAGCGCGCGAATTGGCGGTGGACCTGGGCGATGTCGCTACCTTGATGGAAGCAATCGACGCGTTGACCACGGAATTTGAAATCAATGCCTTGCGTATGCAGCACGCGGAACTGTCGCGCATCTTGCGGAACACGGCCGCGGATGACGCGTTGTTAAGACAATCCGCGGAAGAAGCCAGCCGCGATGCATTGGAACAAGAACAATACAAACTTGCGGCGGAACTGATTGATATCGCCGCACGAGCCGCACGGCGCGCGAAAGATTTCGCCAGCGCTGAAGTTTTAAGCCAGGAACATGAACGAATCACGGCCTTGGCAGACCAGCAAACCGCTCCCTGAGGACTATTGTCATGCTGTTACGCCTATTGCTCGTCACAAACTTCTGCTTGCTACCCGCCCTGCCAGCCCGCGTACAATAGATCCGTGAAAGGATGGGCAATTATGAATC
>CALBSZ010000285.1 GCA_937967665.1 uncultured Planctomycetaceae bacterium | reverse complement strand
CTGCGAGCCGGACGTCGTGCGGCATTTCGTCAACCTGTCGACGCAGAACATGTCGGTGGATACCCACTTCTATCCGCTCAGCAGCTGCACGATGAAGTACAATTCCAAGCGGAACGAGCGGATGGCGGCGCTTCCCGGTATCGCGGACCTGCATCCGTATCAGCCGGAATCGACGCTGCAGGGCATCCTGGCCCTGCTGTTCGAATTGCAGGAAATGCTGGCCGAGATCTCCGGCCTGCCGGCCGTTTCCCTGCAGCCCGCCGCGGGTGCACACGGTGAATTGACCGCGCTAATGGTCGCCGCCGCCTACTTCCGTGAACTGGGTGAACGCCGCACCAAGGTACTCGCCCCCGATAGCGCGCATGGCACGAACCCGGCCAGCGCGACGATGGCGGGTTTTCAGACTGTGGAGATCAAGAGCACCCCGCGCGGGTACGTCGATCTGGACGACTTGAAGGCGAAGCTGGACGACAGCGTCGCCGTCTTCATGATCACCAATCCCAATACACTCGGCATGTTCGACGTTTCGGTTGCGGAAATCGCGGACCTGGTGCACGAACGTGGCGGCCTCATTTACCTGGACGGGGCCAACATGAACGCGGTCATGGGCATCACGCGCCCCGGCGACTTCGGTGCGGACATGATGCACTACAATCCTCACAAGACCTTCAGCGGCCCGCACGGCGGCGGCGGTCCCGGCGCGGGACCGATTTGCGTCGCCGAAAAACTCGGCGAATTCCTCCCCGCTCCGGTAGTTGTTCAGGACGGCGACCAGTTCAAAATGGATTACGACCGGCCCAAGACGATTGGCCGCGTCCGCAGCTTCTTCGGGAACACCGGCGTGCTGATCCGCGCTTATTGCTATATCCGCAGCCACGGCAGTGAGGGATTGCGACGCGTCACCGAAAATGCGGTGCTGACCGCGAACTATCTGCTGAGCCGCGTCAAGCACGTCCTGCCGGTGCCACAGGGTGACCGCTGCATCCACGAGTTCGTCGCATCGGCCGCAACGCTCAAAAAGGAAAAGGGAATCTCGGCCATGGACGTGGCCAAAAGGCTGCTGGATTACGGCTACCACGCTCCCACCGTCTACTTCCCGCTGACCGTGCCAGAAGCAATGATGGTCGAACCGACCGAAACGGAGAGCAAGGAAACGCTCGACGCCTTTGCGGAAACGCTTTTCCGTATCACGGACGAAGCGGCCGACCTGTTGCACGATGCCCCGCATTCCACCGTGATCAGCCGCCCGAACGAAGTCCAGGCGGCGCGGCAACCCGTGATGAAATGGACGCCCGCTTAATCCTTGACGGCCAGCACGATGGCGACTGGCATATGCCCGTGGACGAGGCCCTGTTGCTGTCCACGGCGGCATCCGGCACGGCGACGCTGCGGTTCTACGGCTGGTCGGTTCCCACGGTATCATTGGGCTACTTTCAACCGTACGCGGACCGGCAAAGCCACCTGCCCAGCCGCCCCTGCCCACTTGTTCGCCGCGCCACCGGCGGCGGCGCGATTGTTCACGACCGGGAACTGACGTACAGCTTCGCCGCGCCCGTGATGGACCAAGCTCGGCGGCATGTGCAAGAACTTTACCACGCCTTCCACGGCACGCTCATCGACGTATTGGCAGCCTTTGATATCTCAGCTCAACTGTGCAGAAATGGCACAGTCGCGTCTCGCTCCGCACAGCCCTTCCTTTGCTTTCAGCGGCGCTGCCCGGGAGACGTACTGCTGGGCGACCACAAAATTGCCGGCAGCGCGCAGCGCAGGCACAGGCGCGCCGTGATCCAACATGGAAGTGTCCTGTTGGAAAAGTCCTCGCGGGCCGAGGAACTTGCGGGCATCCGCGAAATCACGGGACGAGCCTTGTCCGCGGGACTCCTGGCGGACCGCTGGAAAGACCGCCTTGGCCAGGAACTGGGGCTTCAATTTAGCTCGGGCCCGTTAGCTCCCGACGAGGTGTCCACGGCACGGCAGGTGCGGGCGGACCGGTTTGGGAATCTGTCCTGGACGCGGAAGCGGTGACGGTCCTGCCCCTTGTGAGGGTCTCCTTTGACGCGGGCTCCGGTGCCTGCTATTCTGCTGGAGTCTGCGAATATTTTAAATTATCATCGGGGTCGGGGGCTCACGATAGATATAATGTATGGGGCAGCGTGTTCTCGCTTGCTTGGCAATTCGACCGGCAGATATAATTCTCTCGTTGTTCATGTACCGCTGCCGGGTCCGCGAGAATTCGTTCCTGGATTGGTAGAACTTCGCGTCATGTTATTTTATTCAGGCGTCCTCTCCTCTGATAACCGGCGAAGAAACAGGTGAGCAATGCGAGTGAAGCTCAAAGTCTTGCGAGGCAAGAACGCGGGGAAAGAAATCAAGATCCCCACACCCAAGTGCATTATCGGTCGTGGCGACGAGTGCCATCTGCGTCCGAAGAGCGACGCGATCAGCCGCACCCATTGCGCAATTCTCGTACGCAACGCCAAAGCGACGGTACGTGACCTGAGAAGTAAGAACGGAACCTATATCAACGGCGAACTGATTGAATCCGAACGGCAGCTCAAGGGCGGCGAGCATTTGAAGATCGGTCCGCTGGAGTTTGAAATCCTGATCGACCTGTCGCTCGGCGGCGAAAAAAAGCCGGTCGTCACCAGCATCAAGGAAGCGGCGAAACGGACCGCCGACAGCCATTGTGAAGATACCGATATCAGCGAATGGCTGCACGAAGCCGACGAGGAAGCGCGCGTGCAACGGATGGTGGACCCGGAAACGCGCCAATTCAAGCTGGATGAAACCGACCGGCTGAAGCTCGAGAAAGCCGCCGAAGACGCCAAGGAGGAAGAGGAAGCGAAGCGGAAGGAAGAGGAAGAAGCCAACAAGAAGAAAAAGAAGTATGGCAAACTTCCCCAAAAGCAGAAACACATGACCACTTCCAAGGACTCCACGGAAGCTGCGGCGAAAATGCTGCGTAAATTCTTCAATCGCCGCTAAGAGTTTCATTTTCTTGAAACTGACAGCACGGTCCCCAAGTATATTCTGCTAGACGACCTGATGGCGGGTCGGAGAACTATATTTTGTCGGACGAGATACGCTCCCTGGTGAAGCGCTGCATTGACGGCAACCAAGCCGCGATGGTCGCGTTGGTAGACCGATACCGAGGTCAGGTATTTGGCTTGTGTTATCGTATGCTCGGCCAGCGACAAGATGCCGAAGACGCCGCCCAGGAAACGTTCGTCCGCGTGTTAAGGAGCTTGAAGAGCTGGGATTCGACGCGCGACTTTGAACCGTGGCTGCTGGCGATTGCTGGTAACCGTTGCCGTACGCACCTGGCGGCGCGGATGCGGCGTCCACACATGCAGACGATTATGGATGGACTCCCCAATGCCGAACCCGATGCGCACGCGGCCAGTCAACTGGCCGAGGAAGTCGACCTGGCCTTGCAGACGGTGCGCGAGGAATATCGGGAAGCGTTCCTCCTATTCCACCAACAGGAACTCAGCTACGAACAGATCGCGGAAGCGATCGAGCGGCCGATTGGAACCGTGAAGACATGGATCCATCGCGCTCGGCGGGAACTGATTGAGCAGTTAAGAAAACGCGAAGTCATCGCGGAATCACGCTATGCAATGTAATCAATTCGAAGCACGACTCAACGAACTCCTGGACCAGCGCTGCTTGCCTGACCAGGACACGCAACTTTGTGATCACAGCCGGCGCTGTCCGTCCTGCCGGGAATTGCTGGACACGCAGCGTCTGCTGTTCCAGGGCCTGGCGATGCTCGACGCGCCGCCGCTCGACAAAGACTTCACCGACCGTGTTGTTGCCCAAGTGGTGGTATCGCGAGACAACGGCCGCTCCCGGAAGCTGCTCCGGCATCTGCTGGCCGTGGCCGCCATGCTGGTCATCGCTTTCGTCCCGGCGTATCTGTTACTGCACCGCAAGTCCGCGCCGCGGGAAGAAATCGTGGCGCATGTGGAGACGCCGGAGACCGTGGTCATTCGCGTGAATCCCCAGCAGGTCCCGCCGCCTTACAGCTCCGCGGACATTCGGCGTTTCCTGGATGAAATCAGCGTGCGGCTCGAAACAGCGCGTCTGGAATCCATGCAGCCGGTCGACCAGTTCGCTGTCAGCTTGCGTCCCATCGCCGCCTCGTTCACAACGGCCTATACCACGCTCCGCCGCGCCCTGCCGTTCCCTTATGAAAGCGAGGCGGAACCGCAAGCGCGTCGCGTCGATTCCCCACCCGCTCGCGTCTCCTGAAGGCCTGCAAGATCGCGGCCAGGACTTACAACACGGCCGCGCTGGCATCTGCTTTGAACTCGCGCGTCCAAGCCGCGTGCAGGATTCCGACAAGACTGAGCCGCGGGGCAGGGGACGTCGACCAGGTATCAGTAGCGTACTCCGGGAAGAACCGGCGTGACGGTACGCGTGCCACCCGCGGCGGAACCGTTGAGGCTACTGGTGACCGAGCGGTTGAGCGTGGCAATTCGCTGAGCGACCTCGGGCTGAAAACTGTTCAGGTTGTAGGAGCGCTGATAATTGGCGATGGCCTGCATCGTATCGCCCGATTCTTCGCGCAACCGCCCCATGGCACGCCACGCACGGTCGCAGTGCTTGTCAATATTCAGCGCTTCCTGCAGATGGATCTGCGCCGTCTCCTTGTCGCCAAACTCGTCATACAGGCGAGCCAGTTCGACACGCGGATCGGCAATGTCGCGACTGCGATCTGCCCAGTTCTTGAGCAGGCTGAAAGCACGATCCGAGCGATTCGTTTCCGTCAGCAACACGGCCAGACCGCGATGACACTCGGTATGGTTTTCGTTCAGGTCCAGGCAGTTGTTGTAAAGCGTTTCCGCCTGCTGATAGAGTTGCGCATCGTTGCGCTGCGTCGCCATTTGATGCGCCGTGGCCGCCATGTTGTAGTACGCATCCGCATCCTTCGGGTTTGCCGCCACCGATTGTTGGAATCGTTGCATGGCAGCCTGAAACTGCCCCTGCTGATGCAGCCGTACGCCCTCGATGTTGTGACCGGTGGCCGCCATCTTGCAACCGCTGGACAGCACGAACATCGCCGCGAGTTGGCTCAACGCAATGAAAAGATGTGATTTGGACATGCGATTGTCGACCTCAAATAGCCTGGAAAGCCGCCACGGAGACCCCGCGAGTTCGAAAAGTGGGAGGAGGTTAGCAATTGTCCGCATCACAAACAAGGCCGAATTCCCGTGAATCATCGGAAAATACCGGCGAAACTGTCGTGCTATCGAGTTGCAGCGAGAACAATCACGCGCATCGAAAGTGGCAGATCGGAGCAAGCGCGGGAAAGGGTTTCGTGACAGCCATACATGCAAAGAACCCTGGCACAAATGCCAGGGTTCTTGCAGACCTCGTCGGTCTTCTCACCACCGATGTCACACACCGTCGTCCCGTAATCAGCCCACTTCGTCCTCCAGGCCGTCCGCCTGCTCGGGTTCCGCAGCCGCGCTGCTAGCGGGTTCGTCGGTCACCCCCAACTGCTCGCGCTGTTCGCCCGTCAGGCGTACGTAGCCCAGACCGTGAATCACTTCCAGGATTTCACTGCAAGTGGGAAACATGCGGCCATTTGCCCGTTTGTACGCGTCCAACGCCTGCATGAATTCGATCTCCGTATCCGAGTAGTCGCGTTCGCAGGTGGTCGGGTCAATCTGGCGTCGACGCTGAACCTTGCGCCGCTCGCCCGTCCGCTTGTCCTCGCTAACCGGAACCTCCTTCTTCCGACGATCTTCACCTTCTCGCCGATCCTTGTTTACTCGGCGTGATACCTTAACGTCGTCGATTTTTGCCTTTGCCACAGATCAATCTCCAAATCTCAGGGAGGGGATTCGTTCACCCGGCGATGAGAGTAAAATCGGAGAACTCGGCTGTTAACATTCAACGATTAGGAAAACTGCACGGTTGTGGCAATACGTAGGGTTTATCCGACTCTTACTAGTGAGGTAATCAGTCGGGTTGTACAAACGTCGGGTGCCGGACGTAGAGATTATGCTCACCGCAACCCGCGATTCTCAGGGAAAACCGGCGAAATCGGACGGCGAACGCCACCCGGACGGCGGGCCGGCTATTCACCCCATTCGCTGGCGATGATCAGGTCCAGCAGCAGTGCCGTGGATGGGTTTCGCTGCGGGATGGCGCCACGCACGTCGCTATCTAGGGCAGGGCGCGGCGGCTTCGTCGGGCGATCGTCCCGAGACTTGGTGACTCGCGTTGCCACGTCCGCGATCGCAGTCTGCGGGACTGCGGGCCGAGGGCGCTTGTCAATCAGCACCAGGTCCAGCGTGGGAGGCGGCAGGGGAGGCTTGATGAGCTGCAGCGCGTCGACGAAGTTGCGCGCGTGGTCTCGCACGATGGCATAATCCGTACCGTCGACAATGCCATCGCGGTCATGATCGAATCGGTTGGCGAGGTAGGCGTCGGGGTTGGCGTTGTCCCGGTTGCCCGCCAGATCAAACGCGTTGATGTGCGTGTGCAGCGTCGAATCGCCCGTCTCGCCGATCGCATTGCCGAAATAGAACACGTCTGGAGACGTCAGGCCGGTGTTCTCGGTCGGCAGGACGACCACTTCCAGCCACTCGTTCTCGATCGCGTTGTTATCCCAGTACAGATAAACACGCGTTAAATCGAGTGTCCCGCTGCCGATCTCTGAATGGAACGGCGTGGGAGCCGGAATCCAGGAACTGGTGTCGCTGGAATTGCCAACTCGAAAAGCGAAATCGTCTGCCGTGATGGACTGCGGATCGGCAGCGTTCAAGATATCGACGGCGATGGCGTTAATGCCGCTGCTGTAGCTCGAGTAATTCTGGAACGACGCGGTCCGGCCTGGCAGTAGTGCGGATTTCGGAGCAATCGCTTCGTCGTCGGAAAACAAGTCGTAATAGGAATCGTCGTAGATCAGATGCCGACCCACAACACGTGTTCCGGGCACGGAGACTTCACCGCCGGCGCCGAAGCTGGGAGCGTTGCGGCCACCGATCCCGCCAAACGCTGGGTAGGTTTGCGCCAGCATGTCGATCGCGGCCTCCGTCAACTCGTCCGGCAATTCGTGCTGGAAGTCGTTAAAGAAGCGCAGCTGCAGCGAGGGACCGGCGCTATCGAAGGGATCGTATAACAATGTTTCGGCGGAATTGAAGAGGTTCATGCCGATGATGCCGTCAAGTCCTTCGACCATATCCAGAACGTAAATCGGAACGCCGCTGCAGTAGAGGTCTGCGTCAGCCACCCCATCCTGAGCGCCGTCGCGCGGCAAGCGGAGACCGTCGATCGTGAAGCCGGGAATCTCTGCCTGGCCGCCGGCGCCCTGGACGGTAATGGAGGTTTCCGGAGCGTCCAGGTCCAACCCCAGCGCCAGCGCAAAATCGACGTCCAGGATGCTCAACTGCGCACCCGTGTCGAACAGCAGCGACTTTCCGCCGACTTCATGGACGACGTCTTGGGCATCGGTCCAGATGGCACGGACGTCGGGCACCACGGGATTGTGCGTTGCGGTGATGAGTTCGCCAGGATCGAGGTGATTGTCGGTGCCAAACAAGTCCAGCGGGACGCGCACGGGCGTCGAGACATTCGTTTCCGGAGAAACCTCCAACACCGTTTGCGGTTCGATAAAGCGGATATCCGGGAGGTTGATTTTGATGTCTTCGAATTCCGGTATTTCGGGAAACAGCGCGCCGAAGTCCATTTCGAATGCGGCCATACCGATCAAGGCCGCGACGCCGTTCGGATGCGTGGGGGACGGGCTGTGAATCGGCACGCCTACGATGCTGGGCAACGCGGGACTGCCGTCGGTCGTTCCCACGAAAGCCTGCACGTTGCGCGCCAGCGCCGCCTCGGACACATCAATCTGGAATTCCAGTTCGTCGCCGAAGTTGACCGCGTGCAAGCCGTCGGCAATGACCGTCCCGGGAACGGAAACGTCGCCGACCAGCACGCCGCCGATCGCGTCTGCTTCGGCGCCGCTGACAACTTTGATTGGGATCGGCGTGCCGCCAGCCAGCTCGAACAAGGTCTGATCGTTGGCCGACACGGTCACTACCGACGCGCCCGTATCGTAAATGGAAAACACGACACGCGGCGCGTCATCCACACTGTAAGGTGAACCGTAAAACGCGCCGCCGTCCTGCGGCTGGTAACCGAAATCCAAACCGTCTCCACCGGGACCGGAAACCAACGGCGCCGGCAATGCCGCGTCGTCCAGCCGAACCCAGAAACTGAGTGT
>CALBSZ010000284.1 GCA_937967665.1 uncultured Planctomycetaceae bacterium | reverse complement strand
TCACTTCAAATCTGCCAAATCACTTCAAATCTGCCAAATCACTTCAAATCTGCCAAATCACTTCAAATCTGCCAGTGTCTTGGACTTCAGATTGGACAGGTAGGCGCCCATCCGCGGCACGGTCACCTTGGTGGGCAGTTCCGCAATCGCCGCGCGCACGCTGGCGGCACGCTGGTCCATGGCATCCAAGGCGTTCAAGGCCAGCATCGCCACGAAGATATCGGTTTCGGTCACATCCGCCTGTGCGACCAGCATTGCCGCGGCCCGGGCCGCCTGCTGGTCGTTGCCGAACTGACCCAGCGCCTGCGCGGCAATGGCGCGCACGTGGGGACTCGGGTCTTCCATCGCTGCCAGCAGGGATTCGCTCGCCTGCGTAACACCCGGCGCTTCGCGCATCAACAATCCCAGGGCGGCCCAATAGCGGACCGCGCTGTCGGTATCGCCGAGCATTTCGATCAGTCGCGGGGTTGCGGCCGGATCCAGGCCGGAGGCCAATTCGGCGGCCGCCAGGATCCGCGGCAGGTTGTATTTCGCGTTGTCGTGTCCCATGTCGTACGGGGTCGAGCCTTCACTGCGGCTATGGATCTCGCCTTCCGGCAGGAAGCCCACGTCACGGATGTCGAGGACCAGATCGCGCTGCGCTTTGCGCAAGCGCTGCAAGATTTCCTGGTGGGCCGGCGAGTCGACCAGGTTGTGCACTTCGTCGCGGTCCATTTCAAGATCATACAGTTCTTCAGGAGGCTTGCGTTGCCAGAACCGCGACTGGATCGGATTCAGTTCGCCGGCCTGGAACTTGTCGTGCCAGATGCGTGTGGTCGGGGTCCGGAACATGTACGCGATAAACTGGCCATAAATCTTGTGCGGCATGTAGTTGCGGATGTAAATGTAGCGTTTGTCGCGGACCACGCGCACCATGTCGTAGCGTTCGTCCATGCGCCCCCGAAAACCATAGATGTAGGGCTGTTCCGGTTCCGTGTACTTGCCCGCAAACGCGTGCCCCTGGAAATAATCCGGCGGCTGGATCCCACACAAACTCAACAGCGCGGGAGCAAAATCGATAAAGCCGACGAGACGATCGGTCGCGCCGCCGGCACGATAGTCGGGCGGCATCAAGTCCTGGAACTTTTCCGGGATGTGCAGGACCAAGGGAACTCGCAACCCGGAATTGTAAGGCCAGCGTTTACTGCGCGGCATGCCGCTGCCGTGATCGCCGTAGTAGAAGATGATCGTATCGTCTTCCAAACCGTCCTCGCGCAACTGCTGCAGCACGCGCCCGACCTGGACGTCCATTTCGGTGATCTTGTCGTAGTACTGCGCCCAGTCTTGCCGAACTTCAGGTGTGTCTGGATGGTAGGCCGGTACACGAACCGAGGCGGGATCGTGAACCGCCTTATGAGGACGTTTGCGAATCTGACTTTCGTGACTGGTCGTGAAATTGAAGATCGCAAAGAACGGTTGTCCGGGCCGGCGATTCCGCCAATGATTTCCCTTGTCCCAGACCTGCCCCGGCTTTTCGAGGTTATAGTCTTCCTTGCGGTTATTGGTGCAGAAGTAGCCCGCTTTACGCAAGTACTGGGGATACATTTTGAACGCCGCAGGTAGGCGAGTCATGCTGCGCATGTGTTCCGCCCCCGTGCTCGGTGGATAGAGTCCCGAAATCAGCGTCGTTCGGGCCGGCGCGCAGACGGGCGCGGTGGACCAGCAGTTCAGGTAGATCAGCCCTTTCGCGGCGATCGAATCGATATGGGGTGTATCCGCGTAGCTGTCGCCGTAGCAACCAAGATGCGGCCCATTATCCTCGCTGGTAATCCACAAGATGTTCGGTCGCGTCTCCGCTCCGCTTCCAGTGGAGACAGCGGCGGCAACAACCAGCGCAGCAAACAATACTCGATTCCACAATCCACGCATGACAACTCCTCTTTCTTGCGATGTCGGCGTGCCGAAAGTTCAACGGCATTTCCTGGACGCCATGGCGCTAGACGGTGCGAAGCCCAGGGGAGCACGCTATTTTTTGAGCGCTTCGATTGCCCCGGGCAAGTCCTTGTTCACCGTGCCGAGCACTCCGCGACCTTCCGAGAGCCGGTCGGCGACGGCTTGTTTTGTCTGGGGCACATCGGCTTCCCAGAATTTCTCCATGGCCGCGGCGGGCAATTCGTTCAGGGGACGCAACAAACGAAAGCCAACGGCCTGGCTGGGATAGTCCGTATACCACCAGGGGCTCTTCGGAATATTGGGGTCCTGGATCTTCCACGCCTCGTCATCGCTGGCCATCCGGCTAGCGCTGCGGCAGTCCTCCGGATCGCTATCCCAATGTCCGCCTCGGCAAACCCGCGGATATTGCTTGACCGGCGTGACGTACGTGTCGAGCGCCTTGAGCTTCTTCTCTTTCAGATGCGCGTATCCTGACTCCTGGTATTCATCCAGCACCAACTCCGCGACGTTGCCATACATGTCGTAAAGTCCCCACGGATTCGGTTTCAGCTCGCCGACCGGGTGCGTCGTCTCGTCGGCATTGTCGAAAAACCAACCGTGATCTGCCAAATCGTCCGCGGTGTCGCCGAAGTAGTAGGCTGTCTTTGTGCCGGCGCGGCAAGCGTATTCCCACTCCGCTTCCAAGGGCAAGCGATACTGGTGACCCGTGATGCCCGAGAGCCATTTCGTGTATTGCTTGGCGGCATACTGCGTCATGGTGGCGGCGGGTTGAGCCGGATCCTGGCCGAGTTCGTAAGTAAAGCTGGGATCATAGAGTTCCGTCGGCGCGGTGATGGCAAGACTGCGATTCGCATCGTCAACAACGCGTATTTTTTCGCGCTGGAAGATCTTGAACACTTCGTACAGTCCCATGAACCTGGAATATTCGGCCCACGTGATTTCGTGCTTGCCCATCCAGAATGGTTCCACGATCACTTCGACCTGAGGCCCCTCGTCATCCTTCCGATCGGCTTCGCCGGGAGGGCTACCCAGCAGGAATGTGCCTCCCGGGATGGGAACCATTTCAAATTCCACGTCGGTCCCCGGAATCTTGGTCTTGTACGGAACCATGTAGCCGCTGGATACTTTGACGTACGGTCCGGTTGCCGGTTTTTCTTGAGTGATTCCGTCGTCGCCCAAAGCGGTCACATTACTGAGCAGCAAGACGGCAAAGAGGAGGCTGGTTGTTCTGATTTTAATTCTCGTGGAACCAGAGCAA
>CALBSZ010000283.1 GCA_937967665.1 uncultured Planctomycetaceae bacterium | reverse complement strand
GAAGTCGCTCAAGACCAAGGGTGGCTGGGGTCGAGCGCAGCGAGCCCCCAGTTTTTCCCTGCGTTTTCAATGCTGGGGGCTCGCTGTGCTCGACCCCAGGCACGGTAAATCGACTTTATTCAGCAGTCTCCGCAGTCGCCGGCGGACGCACCGCGTCTTCGGTTGACACAAAACTGCTGCCAGAACCTAGGCAGGCTTGTTAGAACCAAAAGGACGCTGTCAATCTAACTTAGCAGGCTTTGCGAAAGCGCTTTCTTGACCCGCGATACGACGTTCAGCATGCCCGCGGAAGCGTGACCGGGTCGAGCCAGGTCCTTGAGCCCCAGTAAGGCCAGGCTGCGTCCGATCAGTTCGTACGGCTGTTCCCCTTCCAGCTGTTGCGCTGTATCGGGAACGCCCTTGGGATAGCGAGTATCCAGAATGGTCTCCCAAACCTGGTCTTTCTTCTGCTGCGGCAGGATCATCGGCAGGGACTCGTGATGCGCGTTCAGCAGAACCAGGAGCGTGTCGCCCACGATCGGGTTGCCTGTTTCATCCACTTCATTGATGGCGTCGCCTGCCAGCCGCAAGCCCAGGCAGCGGG
Organism: uncultured Planctomycetaceae bacterium; assembly: GCA_937967665.1. Classification (GTDB taxonomy): domain Bacteria; phylum Planctomycetota; class Planctomycetia; order Pirellulales; family Pirellulaceae; genus CALBSZ01. The sequence goes on along the minus strand of CALBSZ010000283.1, from coordinate 10,049 downwards.
TTTGCGGGTCATTCCAGTTGCCACTGGACATCTCGTTGCCATCCGGCCGGAACCAGGTGACGTCCTTGACTTCCGATCCCCATATCTTGCGGCCTTGGAAGAACTTGCGTCGTCGCAATACGGGATGCTTTTGGAACAGCTCGATCAAGTAACGCGTGAAGTCGCAAAGCTCCTGCTGTGACGGTTCCCAATCCCAATCGACCCAGGAGATTTCACTGTCCTGGCAGTACGCATTGTTGTTTCCCCGCTGTGTACGACCGAATTCGTCACCCGCCAACAGCATGGGCACGCCTTGGGAAAGGAGCAGCGTGGCCAGGAAGTTGCGGCGCTGTCGTTCGCGCAGCTCGTTGATCTCGGGATCTTCGGTGGGGCCTTCCGCGCCGCAATTCCAACTGCGGTTATGCGATTCACCGTCGCAGTTTCCTTCGCCGTTGGCGGAATTGTGTTTCTCGTTGTAACTCACCAGGTCGTTCAACGGGAAGCCGTCGTGCGCCGTGATGAAGTTGATACTCGCATAAGGCCGCCGGCCACTCTGCTCGTAAAGGTCGCTGCTGCCGGTGAGGCGGTAGGCCATCTTCCGAGCTTGATCGCTGTCGCCCTTCCAGAAGTCGCGAACGTTGTCGCGGTACTGTCCGTTCCATTCGGCCCACAGGACGGGGAAGTTGCCCACCTGGTAACCGCCTTCGCCCAAATCCCAGGGTTCGGCGATCAGCTTTACCTGGGAAAGGACGGGGTCCTGGTGAATGATATCGAAGAACGCGCCCAGACGATCCACATCGTGAAGTTCGCGAGCCAGGGCGGATGCCAGATCGAAGCGGAAGCCGTCAATATGCATTTCTTCCACCCAGTAGCGCAGGCTGTCCATGATCAACTGCAGCACGCGGGGGTTCATGATGTTCAACGTGTTCCCGCAACCCGTGTAGTCCAGGTAATACCGCTTGTCGTCGTGCACAAGGCGATAGTAACTGGAGTTGTCGATGCCGCGGAAACACAGCGTCGGACCGTGATGATTGCCCTCAGCTGTGTGGTTGTAGACGACGTCCAGGATCACTTCGATCCCGGCGCGATGCAGGTTCTTCACCATCTGCTTGAACTCGGTAACATGCCGTGCCAGCAGCTTGTTGCTGCCGTAGCGGATGTCCGGCGCAAAGAAGCCGATGGAGTTGTAACCCCAGTAGTTCCTCAGGCCTCGATCAACCAGGTGCTTGTCGTCCACGAATTGATGCACCGGCATCAACTCGACGGCCGTAATGCCGAGGCGGTGCAAGTAATCGATCACTTCGGGATGGGCCAGTCCCGAATACGTTCCCCGCAGCTTTTCAGGTATTCGCGGATGCAACTGCGTGTAGCCCTTGACGTGCGTTTCATAGATCAGCGTTTTGTGCCACGGAGTGCGCGGACGTTCGTCTCCGTCCCAGTCGAATTCATTGTCGACCACGACGCACTTCGGGATGAACGGCGCGCTGTCGCGCGTGTCCATCGACAAGTCGCGATCCGCATTGCCAATCACGTAGCCGAAAGCCGCATCGCTCCAATTGACCGTACCCGCAATCGCTCGAGCATAGGGGTCCAGCAACAGCTTGTTCGGGTTGAACCGATGGCCGGCCGCGGGAGCGTAAGCGCCATACACACGATACCCGTACAGCGTGCCGGGTTTGACGTGCGGCAGATAACAGTGCCATACCTGATCGGTATGTTCCGGCATGCGAATCCGACCACGTTCGCGCTGGCCATTGGCTCCCTTGAACAGGCAGAGGTCGACGGCGGTGGCATGTTCCGAAAACAGGGCGAAATTGACGCCTTTGCCGTCCCACGTGGCGCCCAGCGGATAAGGTTTTCCAGGCCAAACTTTCATGCGGTCACCGGTCAGATCGAATTTGAATCACAGATTACTCCATCGCGACGTGCTTTGTCGAGTCGCATGGCGAGGGCCTGTCAGAGGTGCTAGCAACATTGACGCGACAGGTCACCCGGAATGCTTCGGCTAATCGTCCAGGCACGCTTGAGCAAATAGACGCTCCCGTTTTCGGTATCGACGAATCGTGGCAGGGCGAGTCTTTCTTCACATTTTGCCACGAAAAAGTTAACAAAACGACAACGGCGGAGACACTGTTGCAGCGTCCTACATCTCCAGGAACTTTATCCCCACGGGTGGGAAAAACAAGAACGGAATGGACAACGAAAGACAGCCCAATAATACGCGAAATTTTCCTAACTCGACGCTGTCGTCACTGGTTGGCGGGTGATAGACGCCGATCATCGTGACTAGCGTCAGCATCAGCCACCAAATACTCGCGAAAAAACTGACATATGCCGCGGCGCTTACCATGAACACTGCGACAAACCAGCCGGCGTAACGCTTGCCAAAGACGGTATAGAGGACGTGACCACCGTCCAACTGGCTGACGGGCATCATGTTCAGCCCCGTAATGACCGCTCCAAACCAACCGGCCATCAAGTACGGATTCATCTGCGAAATGGCGATGAACTGGCCATGGTACGAGCCGGGATGGGCGACGGAGAGCATCCAGCGCATGGCCAGCGGGCATTCCAACATGACCTGGCCGACCACCGGTTTATCCAGGTCGGCGTTCAAAACGCCAATCCAGATGACGGGCAGGGCCACCGCCAGGCCTGCCAGCGGGCCAGCGATCCCGATATCGAAAATCTGCTTCCGATCGGCCACTCGCCCGTCCATGGCGATGACGGCGCCCAGAGTCCCCGTCGGCTGAATCGGCAGCGGGATGAAGAAGGGCAGGCTGGACGGCACTCGGTACTTGATCGTCGCCAGGAAGTGCCCCATTTCGTGGGTGAACAGGATCCCAATGACGCAGGCCATGTAAATCAGGCCGTCGTCCCAGTGGGCGATCAACGTTTGTCGAACCCGCAACCCGCCCTGCTGCACAAAAAACTCGGGACGCCACATGCAGGCGCCCGCGAAAAACGTCGAAAGGCAGGTCAATGCCAATAAGATGACGGGGAGCTTACGACTTCGCAACCGCGATCCACGCGGCTTCGATTCAACTTCCATAGCGGGTGCTTCGCTACTAACAGAATCAAAACGGTCCTGGTATTCGTCTGGTTGTGAGTTCGTGGTTGCCATCCGCCCAGCATACCAAATCGTATCGTGATCGAACATCGAGTGTCATGGCTGACGCCGCCCCGACACGGGGTTAGAATGGAGGACGTATCGGCGCGCCGTGAAGTCGTCGTCAATGCACCCCTGCGAAACGTCCAGTTTAGCGGGACAGCGCCAACTGTGCGGTGATCCGCAAAAATACAAGCACGCAGCGCAAGCAAGTGTGTATCCGGACGTAAGTGACCCACTCGCTTGCGCTTCGAGCTTGTATGAGGACCGAATAGGGCGCTGTCGGATTAGGAGTCACGCCAAATGATGGTTTCACGATTTTCCTCTTGTCGCTCACATGGCCGACACGGTGTCAATACTTATTCGGCACTATTCTTTGTTTTCGTCTTGCTGACCCAGGGCGTGGTCGCCGAACACAGACTTCGTGCCGCGCCGCCATTCGTGGCCGAAGGGACACTGCAGTCGTTTCTTGGAGCTCCCCAGTTGGATGTGCAGCAGGTTTATCAGGGTGGCCGTTTTCCCAACATCGTGGTCGCGACCGATGGCACGGTGCTGGCGTTTTGGGCCGGTGTCAAGGTGCGCCGCAGTGAAGACGGTGGTGAAACCTGGGGTCCCGAAATCATGGTCGGAAAAGGTTTCATGGGTGGCGGCGCGATTGTCAACGAAACCAATGGCGAGGTCCTGGCATTCGTGGAAAAAGAACATCCACCCGCGCCGCTGACCGTTTACGTGAGCGGCGATCAGGGACGGAGTTGGTCTCCGCGGGAGTATTCCATCAAGCCGGATTCCAATGGCAACGTTCCCTCGATGCATATGAACGAATCCGGGATTACGTTGCGCCACGGTGAGCATGCGGGACGCATCCTCCGCGCGGCACGCCATTACGCCGGCCGCAATCATCGCGATCGCTGGCCGGAACATTATACGACGGCCATCTATAGCGATGATGGTGGAAAGACCTGGAATACCAGCGAACCTTTTCCCGCGCGGGGGACCGGCGAGGCCGCCGTGGCGGAACTGTCGGATGGCCGTATTTATTACAACTCGCGACGCCATTGGGCTCCCGCCGGCATCAATCCGCTGCGGCGCTGGACGGCCTGGAGCGAGGATGGGGGGAAAACTTGGAACGACCTGGCCCTTTGCGAAGTGCTGCCCGACGGTCCCCAGAACACGAATTACGGCTGCATGGGTGGCCTGGTGCGCCTGCCCGTACAAGGCAAAGACATCCTGATTTACAGCAACTGCGATAGTGCCAGCGGCCGCGATCACGGGACGGTTTGGGCCAGTTTCGACGGCGGAAAGAGCTGGCCGTTAAATCGCCTGGTCGAACCCGGCGCGTTTGCTTATTCGTCGCTGGCCGCGGGACGTCCGGGGACGAAAAGCGAAGGCTGGATCTATCTGGATTTTGAAAGCGGGGGGGCGAAAGTAGCCAGGTTTAATCTGAGCTGGTTGTTGCGGGGAGAGCAGACCGGAGACGGCGAACTGCCGGAATGGCTTTCCCTGTAACACGTTAGCGCAACAGGCCCACGTGGTGCGAGTGGCCATGAGCGCGTCACGTTTTTATTTCATGATTTCTTGTCTGCGTAGCCGAAAGCAGGAAATGTACTTGCGTACACGTATACATGCGTATACTATCAGGAGGCCCGTGCGGGCACTGTATTTCCCGCATTCCAAACGAGTACGCATTTTCGGTCCGTTGCATTTCCAACCATGCCAAGAAGCCCTCAACAGCAACTGGTCGACCTCCTGCGCGACCAACTGCGCAGCACCGAAGGACTCGATTCGTCCAGTTGTGATGTGGTGAGTTGCGGGTGCGCCGACGTGGACCGCTTGCTTCCCGGCCAGGGTTTTCGTCGCGGCGCTCTGATTGAATGGATCACGGCAACTCCCGCGGCGGGGGCGGCGACACTGGCCTTGATCGCCGCGCGTGAAGCGAGTCGTGGTGGCGGCGCGTTGGTAGTGATCGAGCGCAGCCAGCAATTTTACGCTCCCGCGGCAGCGGCACTGGGGAGCGACCTGGCCAACACCATTGTGATCCAGCCGCAGCACCAGCGCGACGAACACTGGGCCATCGACCAGTCGCTTCGTTCACGCGGGGTGGCGGCTGTGTGGGCGCATGTCGACCGACTCGACAACCGCACCTTGCGCCGCTGGCAACTCGCGGCGGAAACGAGTGGCTGCCTGGGCTGTTTTGTGCGTCCTCCCGAAGTGCGCGGCCAGCCCAGCTGGGCGGAAGTGCAATTATGGATCGCTCCCGCCCCGGCAGCGCAGCACCGCAAGATCCGCGTTACGGTGCTGCGTTGTCGCGGAGGCACGGGGGGGGCGAGCGTTTTGCTGAGCATGGATGAGATCACCGGAACTTTGCAAGCGTGCGAAACGAATGAATCGTCTGTTGTGCATCTGGCTCCCGAATTGGCCTATCCAACGCCTGGTGTCCGAGCGGCCCGAGCTTAGAGGTCGTCCCGTGGTGCTGTACGACGAACAAGCGGGGCGCGGCTGGCGCGTCGTTACCTGTTCCCACGCGGGTCGAGCGCACGGTATCCAGCCCGGCATGCCGGTCGTGGAAGCCACTTCGCTGGTGCGGCAGTCGAAAACTTCTCCCGGGAACCCTGGCTTGCATCTGGAGCGTTACGACCCCCGGCAGGATCGCAGCGCGTTAGAAGAGCTTGCCGCCTGGTGCGACCAATTCAGTCCGATTGTGGGTTTGGAGGAGGAAGCCGAACCGGCCTGTCTATTCATGGACGTTAGCGGCATGGCTTCGATTTTCGGCAGTGAAGAACAACTGGCGCAAAACGTGCGCAATCAGTTTCGACACCGCCACTTGCTGGCGCGAGTGGCCATTGCCGAAACGCTGGGCGCGGCCTGGGGAGCGGCTCGTTTCGTGGCGACTGCCGAACAGCCTTTCGTCGCGCCCGCTGCCGCCAACAACCTGGTGAGGGAATCCAGCGCAACGGGTTCCTGGCATGAGCACTTGCCTGTCGAAGCCTTACGATTGCCAGCCGCCACGATTCAGCGGCTGCATCAACTCGGCATCACGCAACTTCGCCAACTTGCGAATTTACCTCCGCGCGGCCTGCTGGCCCGTTTCGGAGACACTTTGGTCACGCGTCTGCGACAATTTTTCGGGGAATGCCAGGAAGGGATCGTCCCCCATCGTCCGCCGGAACCGATGGTCGCCCAGATCGACTTGGAGCACCCGACGGCCCATCACGCGACGGTCGAACATCTTGTGTCGCAATTGGTCGCCGACGTTGCCCGGCAGTTAACCGCGCGGCAGGCCGGTGCTTTGCAGTTGGAATGTCAACTGCAGTGCGAAGGGCGGGAAGCCGTCAAAATCGCCGTCACGTTGTTCGAGCCTGCGGCGGAAGCCCGGCACTTGGAAGAGCTGTTGTTGATGCAGCTCAACACGCTGGCCCTGCCGGGCGCGGTTCAGAGCCTTGCCATTCATGTGCGGCAGCATGCCACCCAGTCGCCTCGCCAGCATGTCCTGTTTGACGAGCAGACCAGGCAACATGTGCGACAACTGGCGACGTTAGTGGACCGCCTGGCGGGCCGCTTGGGAAGTGATCGCGTCGTGCAGTTGGAGTTGCTCCCGGACGCGCAACCGGAACACGCTGTTCAAAAGGTCTCACTGGCGGCGGGAAAGATCCGTTTCGACCACGCGGGGCACGAACCGTTTCGTCCGCTGCAGCGCCCGCTGCGCCTGTGGCACCCGCCCGTGCCGATCGAAGTGGTCACCACGCCCGCGGAGGAAACGCCTTGCGAATTGAGTATTCGCGGGCAGCGGCATCCTTTGGGAAACGTCTGCGGCCCCGAAGAAATCGTCACGGGCTGGTGGCGCGGCGCATCGGTACGGCGAAACTACTACCGCGTGGAAACGACCGCCGGCAGCCGCTTCTGGGTCTTCCGCCGCTTGCAGGATAACGCCTGGTTCTTGCACGGCGAATTCGAGTAACCTGAGAAACGGGGACAGTCCCCTTTTTTGACATGTCCTACGCGGAATTGCATTGCAAAACGAATTTTTCGTTCCTGCAGGCTGCTTCGCATCCGGCAGAAGTGGTCGAACGCGCGGCGGCGTTGCGCTACGCGGCGATTGCCATTACCGATGTGCATAGCGTTGCCGGGGTCGTTCGAGCGCATGCGGCGGCGAAGGATGCCGGCATCCGTTTGATCGTCGGCGCCGAGGTCTCGCCGCTCGATGCCCGGCCGCTTGTGTTATGGGCCGCGGATCGGACCTCGTACGGCAAGTTGTGCACGCTGCTGACCACGGGTCGTCGTCGCGCAGCCAAGGGCGAGTGTGATCTCTTCCTGGAAGACATCGCCGCCCATGCCGCCGGTTTGCTGGCAGGCATTACCTGTGAACAAGGCTCCTGGGACGCGGCCCCTGCGCCGGCCCGCGAATGCGAACGGCAGTTGCAGGGCTATCGAGACATCTTTGGCGACCGCTGCTATCTGCTGGCGGAACTCCATCGCGGTCCCGATGATCAGCGCCGCCTGGAATACTTGCAGCAGCTGTCCCGGGCCACGAAGATCCCGCTGGTTGCCGCGGGGAACGTGTTGTATCACACGCCGGCGCGGTTGCCGCTGCACGATGTGATGACGGCCATTCGCCACGGCACAACGGTCGCCGCCGCGGGGCGCTACCGCCAGCCGAACGCACAGCGGCATCTGCAGCCGATCAGCGAACTTGTCCAGAAATTCAAGCACGCGCCCGAAACGCTGGCGCGAACACTGGAAGTGGCCGAGCGCTGCACGTTTTCACTCGACCAACTGCGTTACGAATATCCCGAGGAACTCGCGCCCGCCGGCAGCACGCCGATGCAGCACCTGGAACAGCTGACCTGGCAGGGAGCGTGCACGCGGTATCCAGACGGCATCCCTGAGAAGGTGCGGCAGTTGATCGAACACGAACTGACGCTGATTCGGGAACTGTGCTACGAGGCTTTCTTCCTGACGGTGTGGGACATTGTCCGTTTTGCCCGTTCGCGGGACATTCTGTGTCAGGGCCGAGGTTCCGCGGCCAATTCGGCCGTCTGTTTTTGTCTGGGCATTACCGCCGTCGATCCGGATGAAACGGACGTGCTGTTCGAACGCTTCGTCAGCCGGGAACGGAATGAAGCTCCTGATATCGATGTTGATTTTGAACATGAGCGGCGGGAAGAAGTGCTGCAGTATTTGTATCAGAAGTACGGCCGTGAGCGGGCGGGCATTGCGGCCACGGTGATCACCTACCGCACTCGTTCGGCGATCCGTGATGTCGGCAAGGCCTTGGGGCTGTCGCCCGATCGCATCGACGCGTTTGCGAAAAACGTGGACGGCCATCCTTCCCAGTTGCCCGACCTCACCGACCGGTGCCGGCAAGTGGGTGTCGACCCTGCCTCCAGGATGGGCCGGCGGCTACTGCATTTGGTCCACGAACTGATCGGCATGCCGCGCCATCTGTCACAGCACGTCGGCGGCATGGTCTGTTCGCGCGGCCCTTTATGCGAACTGGTACCGATCGAAAATGCCGCGATGGACGGGCGCACCGTGATCCAATGGGACAAAGACGATCTCGACGAACTCGGTATCCTCAAAGTCGATTGCCTGGCGCTGGGGATGCTGACCGCCATTCGCAAATGCTTTGCCTTGATTGCTCGTCACCACGACCGTCAACTGACGCTGGCCAATGTTCCCAAGGAAGATCCCGGCGTTTACGAGATGGTTTCGCGGGCGGATACCATGGGCGTGTTTCAAATTGAATCACGCGCGCAAATGTCGATCCTGCCGCGTCTGCGGCCTGCCGAGTTCTATGATTTGGTCATCTCGATCGGCATCGTTCGTCCAGGGCCTATCAAAGGGGGCGCGATGCAACCGTACTTGCGGCGCCGTACCGGCGAAGAAGCCGTGCAGTACCCCAACGAACTCAGCCGTCCCGTGCTGGAAAAAACTTTGGGAGTGATCCTGTTCCAGGAGCAGGCGATGCGACTGGCCATGTTGCTGGCCGGGTTCTCGGCTGGCGAGGCGGATCAGCTGCGCCGCGCCATGGGCGCCTGGCGGCGGCCGGGGATCATCGATCAGTTTCGCGAACGCCTGCTGGCCGGTATGGCCAGGCACGGCATTTCGACGCAAATTGCCGAACAGGTGTTCAACCAGATTCAAGGTTTCGGGGAATACGGTTTTCCCGAATCGCATTCGGTCAGTTTCGCGAAACTGGCTTACGTTTCCGCCTGGTTGAAATGCTACTACCAGGCCGAGTTCACTGCCGCCCTGATTAACGCTCAACCGATGGGCTTCTACGCCATCGCACAGCTCGTTACCGACGCTCGCAAGCACAATGTAAACGTCTTGCCGGTGGACGTGAATTACAGTTGCTGGGATTGCACGCTGGAACAGCATCAGATGCTGCGGCTGGGTTTGCGTTTGATCGCCGGCTTGTCGGCCAGGCATGCCGAACTGATCGAACAGGCGAGACACGAGCGGCCGTTTCGTTCGGTTCGCGATTTCCGGCAGCGGACGAAACTGGGCGGACAGGTGATGAACCTGCTGGCCGACGCCGACGCGTTCGGCTCGCTGGAACGGAATCGCCGCGAGGCGTTATGGGAATCCTTTGCCGAACCGGTACGGCACCGGTCTCTGCCGCTATTCGATCATTTGCTTGACGAGGAAGAACCTGTCGCTGCCTTGCCTCAGCTTACCAGGCAGCAAGAAGTCTTCGCCGATTTTCACACGACGGGCCTGTCTCTGCGCGAACACCCGCTGTCGTTTTACCGAACGGAACTCCGGCAGCTAAATACGGTTACGGCCGGGGAGCTGCGAACGCTGCCCCACAACCAGAACATCCGCGTCGCCGGTATCGTCCTCTTGCGACAACGTCCCAGCACGGCCAAAGGGATCACGCTCTGCACCCTCGAAGATGAAACGGACAATTTTAACGTCGTCATTTTCCAGAATATCTGGCAACACTTCCGCCAGGTGACGC
>CALBSZ010000282.1 GCA_937967665.1 uncultured Planctomycetaceae bacterium | reverse complement strand
AAACATCGCGAAATGTCAATTCACAGTCGCTCCAACCGACAGCGCCGCCCTCGGCGTCCCCCCCGTTGCCGCCCTGTCCGCCGTTCCCGCCGGCGGAAATGCCCGGGTCCCCGGCGCCGCCGTAGCCGCCAAAACCGCCGCGACCACCGTCGATCACGTTGCTGGAAAACGTGGCATTGACAATCTGCAGGTTGCCGTTGGAATGCAATCCGCCACCTGTCGCGAGACCGCCGGCGCCGCCATTGCCGCCGTCACTGCCGCCCGTCGGATCGCTGCTGCCGTCGCCACCGAAACCACCGGGTCCGCCACGCGCAACATTGTTCGCGATCAGGGAGTTCCGGATCACGCCGTCATGCAGGAACAGACCGCCGCCATGTGCGCTGCCGCCTGTCCCGCCGTCTCCGCCTGCCGTCGCCGCCGTGCTGTCGCCGCCGTCACCAGCGAAGCCGCCGAACGCCGAATTGCCGACGATACTGCTATTCAATATCGTGATCATGCTCGTCGCCGCGATCCCGCCGCCATGAACGATCCCGCCACGTCCACCATCGGCATTGTTCACGCCATCTGCATCGGCTCCGCGAGCACCGAAACCTCCAATCGCGGTGTTATTCGAGACGACCGAACCGGCCGATAACAACAGCGACCCGCCATCGACGAAGATCCCGCCCCCTGCCGCGATAAAGGCATCCGGCGAGACCAATGTTCCGTCCTTGCCCTCGACCACATTGCCGTCCACACGCACGTTGATCAAAGTCAGCGTCGCATTCTCTGACAGGATCCCGCCGCCGCGCGTGTCGCCCGTGGCGTCGGCTCCGTCGTCACTCGCCAAACCACCGGTAATCGTGAGATCTTGAAGCACCACGATCGTGTTCGGATGCGCGTGCAACACGCGGTCCACCTGGTTGGCGTCGATGAACGTCAGGTCTGGACCTTGCCCCTGGATCGTGACCGACAGGTTGGCCTCGGTGATATCGAGGTCGCCTTCGAGCGCGGCGTTTTCCGGACCACCGCTGACGAAGTTGGGCGTGTCCACGGAGTACGTACCTGCTTCAAGCAGGATTGTGTCGTCTTCGGTGTTGCTGTTGGACTGAATGATCGCAGCGCGCAGACTCCCCGGATCGCCATCAAACGCCGAGGCGCTTGGGTTGAATGTGGCAAGTAACTGACGCGGTTCCAGGCATTCGAAAAGACGCCGTTGGAAAGATTTACGGAACTGTTTCTGAACGCGTTTTCTGCGGGCCGACAAGCGTCGCTCCGGTTCCTGCGGCGAACCGTACATACCTTTACCTCGATGTAACCGTCAATGCTAGTGCGTATGTAAAAAGCTATCCATCCATCGTAAAGCACGCAAATTAAATCGCAAGCTGAGAAATCATGAAGCACGTGGGATCGTCGCATCTTTTTCGTTGAAGACTAACGGAATACCGCCCGAAGTTTACTTATAAGGATTATTCTGCCTATCACGAATTTGCGAGTTGTAGCGATCATGACACTATTAGACGGTCGTTTGAAGTATCTGTCCACGATTTGGTTGCTACTGTTCACTTGCGCAGCCCAGTCGCAGGAAAGCTTTGGCGAACAGGCTCCGGTGAAAGCAGCGACACCGATTGCGTTTAGGCCAGAGGTGCAGTTGGTTGGTCATGCGGAACCGCTACCGGCGAAGGCTTCGAGTCGTCGCGGATTCCAAAGGCAGGCGGCGGCTCGACCGGTCGCGCCATTGCTTCCCGCCGGCCACGTGCAGCCCGCTTCGCCTTCGGACAAGGTCACTGCTGCCAGCGATGCGAGCCGGGCCGGCCATCCTGACGCTGTGGCACCGGGCGTTGGCGGCGAGGATGCGGGCGGCTGGTTGGCCGTGGGCGATGAGCCGGGTGTGCTGCCGGCGGAGTCGGAAACGCTGCAGACCCAAGGTAATCCTGTCAGCCGGCGGCGGACGTCGGTAGTGGCATCGGAACAATCGAACGAGCAACTAGCGGTCATCCATTTGGCCGCACAGCGCAAGCTGCTCAATCACGGTTCGTACTGCAAGAATTGCAGCAAATGCACCTGCGAAGCTTGTGGCGCCCGCTGCGGATGCCCCAATCCTTGTTCGGTTGCGTCCGGCTGCGCGGCGACTCCCGATTGCACTTCGCGTGCGGATGCGGGTAGCGGAGTGACGGGCGAAATTGCCGACGAACTCTACAATCCACCCGCGCCCCAGGCGGAAATGCCCGATTACAGCGCGCTGGCGGGCAACTATGGCGCGACGCAAGGAGCGTTCTCGTCGGTGCCCAATGTGGTTGGCGACTTCTTCGGCGCCAGCGGGAGTCGACTCACCATCATGCGTACTGTGCAATCCAACTTTTACGCCTTCGGGACCACTGCGATGACGAACCCGCAAACCTACGTCTTCGAAGCGGATACGAACATGAACGGCATCTTTGACGAAGGCGGCCCGAACGACTTCTTCTCCGTTGCCGGCACGGGCATCGTCTCTTCGGGGGACCTGAACGAAGACGTCTTCGAAATTACAGACCCGGTTCCGCCGACCGACGCGCCGACGTCACCAGGCGCCGGATTTGTCTTCGACGGCGGCACGGTCACGTACACCGGCAACACCATGGGAACCACGGCCGCGAACGGCATACCGACGGATGGCGAGCCGTGGTTGGCATCGTACAGCTATACGCAAACCATCCATGCCGACATTCCGACGGCTGGCGGTGGCGTGGTGCGCCGCATCAAGATCGCTGAGAACAACAGTCCGATTCCCCGGCATCGCATCTTCTTCACGTACAATTTCTTCAACGATGTGCCGGCCGGTTTCGGCGATGTCAATCGCTACGTGGCCGGTTTCGAGAAGCCTTTCTATTACGATACCTTTTCCGTTGACTTGCGTTTCCCGTTCGCCTCGACGCTCGGTTCGGAGCAAACCGACGGCAGTGTAGGTTCGAAGAACACCGAGTTCGGTAACGTGACCGTGATGCTGAAAGCGGTCCTGGCCGAAGGAGACAACTGGATTACTTCGGGTGGCGTTGGCATGGCGCTGCCCACCAGCCGCGATGTGCGTTTTCGCCTGTCGGATGGAACCGAAATCCTCCGCATGCAGAATGAAGCGGTCCATTTCCTGCCGTTCCTCGCGACCCTGTACCAGCCGTCGCAGAACTCCTTCATTCAATCCTTCGTGCAGCTTGATGTGGCCTCCAGCGGCAACACGGTCAACGGCGATCCGTTCGGCGGCCCGTTGCCAGAAATCGGCAAGCTGCGCGACGCGACACTGCTGATGCTCGACGTGCAAATCGGTAAATGGGTCTACCGCAACCGGCGTGGCGGGTACATCACCGGCTTCGCCCCCCTTGCCGAGCTGCATTACACGACGACCCTGGAAGACAATGGCAGAGTCACAGGCAATGGCTTCGATATTGCCAGTACCACGAACCGCTTTGACGTCCTGAACCTGACGCTCGGCAGCGTCGTGCAGCTGGGTAACCGCCTGGCCATCACGCCGGGCATGGTCATTCCCCTGCGCAAGAACGACGACAAGCAATTCGATTTCGAAGCGGCCGTGCAGGCCAACGTGACCTACTAACGGCCATAGCCCGAAAGTGTTGCCGCAAACACCAGATTGAACATGGTGCGTGGCGGGGAAGAGCTGGCCGAGTCTCCTTTTTTGCTTTTTTTTCTCGCATCTGCCCGTGCGTATTGGTAGCATCAAGCGCAGATTCGGTCTTCGAATTTGACTCATACAAGTGCTGCTGACACGAGGGCGAGCGACATGTCGATGGTAGCAAGCTTATTCCGGAAGCGTCACAGAGGGCGTTTGGCATGGCGGTGTGTGCCATTTCATGTAGAAGCATTGGAAACGCGCCGGTTGCTGGCGGCGCCTCCCGTGGCCCTGCCCGATATGTACATGTCGGACGGGAGCACGCTGAACATCCCCGCGCAAGGCGTCCTGGCGAATGACAGCGATGCCGACTTCGACCCGCTCACAGCCGTGCTGGTCAATGATGTTGCGCGCGGTGACGTGACACTCAATGCCGACGGCTCCTTTTCCTACACACCTGAATTCGGCTTCGCCGGCACGGATTCATTCACCTACCGCGCCGTGACACTCAACCCTTCCACCCAGTTCAACATCGACCCCGCGCAGTCCAGCGTGACCGTCGATGCTCATTTGCACACCGCACTTGGGAGTAGGAGGTCGGTGGATTCGTCTTCGTTGACGGGAACGATTACCAAACGCGTGACTCCCAATACCGCAACCTTCAGCGAAGTGCATATCACCCAACTGGACGCCACGATAGTCGACGGCCTGGACCTGGTTTTCGATTACGGGTTTTTCGTCGGAAAACTCAGCGCGACCGCGCCGCCGGATCCAAGTCCCGATCCGAACCTGGAGCCACTACGCATCCAGATGGTGCGGCCCGGTAATGCCGCGATGGTTTCGGCGGGCAGCTTCAATCAGACGAACAACGAATTGCGCATGGACGGCATCGTCGATCTCACCGCCACGGGTATTTTTTCCGGACTGGTCACCAGCGGCCCAATGCCGTTGAATCTCAGCGGCCTCATTACCGACCTTGCCGGCAGCGTGAGTCAGAACGGGCAAACGGTGACCTTGTCGGTCCCGATCAACTTCTCCGACACCTTCGACCTGGGCAGCGGAAACACTCTGGACGTGACTGTTTCCGGCACAGCGGTTGCCACGGGTCCCGTGGTCGATTTCACCGAACAGTCCGCGGAAACCACGGTGTCGATCAATGTCGCCCCGCAGGTGCTGTCGCGGCATGTCTTCTACAACAACTCCGCTTTCGACAACCCGGCCAGCGGCGGGCGTGACGATGACGCAATTGCCACGGACAAGCGGCCGCTGTTCCCTGGCAACCGGGCCACGTTTGAAAACTACACCAGCTATTCACGCGGCATCAACGGCGTCATCGTGGACCTGGCGGTTGCCAGCCTGGACGTCACGGAGGATGACTTTGAATTCCGCACGGGGAATTCCGAGAACCTGGCCCAGTGGGTCGATACGCCGCCGGCCTCGGTGTCGGTGAGCCAGAATGTTGGCGTCGCGGGCAGTGATCGCGTGACAATTATCTGGCCGGATGACGAGATTCAAGACGAGTGGCTGCAAGTGACGATCAAGCCGACGGTGGATACCGGCCTGACCCACGCCGACGTCTTCTATTTTGGCAACGCGATGGGAGAGTCCGGCGATTCGCCCGCGCACGCTTTGGTCAACGCCTTCGATCGTGCCGGTCCTCGCGACAACGCCGGTTCGGCAACGATCGTTAATCGCTTTGATTACGACCGCGACGGCAACGCCGATGGCGCCGACATTTCTATCGCCCGCGACAACGGCACTGATATTGCCTCCGACCTGGAGTTGATTTTGGCCATGCCAGCTCCGCCGCCCGCGCTTCCGTTGTCGCTTGACATGGTAGAAACGGACGGCGAGCAGGAAACGGTGTTTCCCGTACCGCAAACATTGCCGCCCCAACCGTCAGCGCGTACCGTCGACCTGGTGATGGACGAGATCGAAACAACCGCAACGCGTGCGACGACCTCCGGCAAGAATTCCATTCCGACCGCGCTGGCAATCGATATCCTCACGCTCGATCAGCTGGGCTAAAGGGGTCAGGCAATTAAGGCGTGTTGCACTTTGCCGCTGACGTCAGTCAGGCGATAGTCGCGGCCTTGGAAGCGGAAGGTGAGCCGCTGGTGGTCCAGGCCCAGCAGGTGCAGGATGGTGGCGTGCAGGTCGGGAACCGACACGGGATTCTCGACCGCGTGGTAGCCAAACTCGTCCGTCGCCCCATAGACGGTTCCTCCCTTGACGCCGCCGCCGGCCATCCACATCGTAAACCCGCGGGCATGATGATCGCGGCCCTTGCCTCCTTCGGCCGTGGGCGTCCTGCCGAACTCACCGCCCCAGACGACCAGCGTCGTGTCCAGTAAGCCGCGTTGCTTCAGGTCCTTCAACAGCGCGGCAATAGGGCGATCGGTTTCGGCGCAATGAAGCCGATGATTTTTCTCGAGATCGTCACGGGCGTCCCAGGCTTTGGGGCCTTCATTGCCGCCACTGTAGACCTGCACGAAGCGAACACCGCGCTCCACCAACCGGCGGCTCAACAAGCAATTCCGCCCGAAGTGCGCGGAGACTTTCTCGTCCAATCCGTACAATTGCCGGACGTGCTCGGGTTCTTGCGTCAGGTCCACCGCTTCGGGCGCTCGCGTCTGCATGCGAA
>CALBSZ010000281.1 GCA_937967665.1 uncultured Planctomycetaceae bacterium | reverse complement strand
CGCGGCGCGCCGCGGTCCGCCGGCCTGTTCGACATTGGCGCCCATGAAGCCGAATTTGATTTCGGCGACGCCCCCGACGATTACGCGACGCTGATTGCCTCGGACGGTCCCATCCATCCCGCTTTCGGTCCACGTTTAGGAAGCACTCGCAGCGCCGAACGGGATGGCCAGCCGTCCCTGTTTGCCGACGCCGCCGCGGACGACGACGGAGTCACTTTCAGCACTGGTATGGACCTCGCCGCCGGCGGCACCGTCACTTTAAGCGCCGACTTGCGTGCCGCGGAGGAGTCGCTGAGTGTCGTGGAGGCGTGGATCGATTTCAACGCGGATGGCCACTTTTTGGACCCCGGCGAACAAGTGGTTAACGCGGCGGACCTGACCAGCACCTTGCAGCAGTTTGATTTCACGGTACCGCAAACGGCCGCGACCGGCGCCACGTACGTCAGAATCCGCGTCAGTTCGCAAGGCGTTGGCAGTCCGCTCGGCGAGGCCGCCGACGGGGAAGTGGAAGATTACCTGGTGAACATCGTGCCGCGTGGCTTCGAACCACATCTGGTCGGCGTGGATTTTGATCAGTCGTTTGGTGCGAGTCCCACTAACTGGAACCAGATCACTGGTTTCAATACCGCGGGCGAAACCTTCGACAATTTGATCAATCAAGAGGGTCAGCCCACATCCACAACGCTCACGCTGTCCTCCGATCAACCCAGCGTGGATACCTTCAACGTACCCATCGACAGCAGTACCGTTCCCACACACAGCGTGGCCCTCGGCGGCCTGGACGGCATTCTCTTCCCCGAAACAGACAATGGCAGCATCACCGGCACCTGGAGCGGACTCGCCCCCGGCGCGACGTACGACGTTTACGTATTCGGCTTGGAAGAGGACGGCTTTGTCGATACCGTCTCGGTAACTCTGACCGGCGCCGGCGAACCGCAAACCTTCACCCAGAATCTGAACGGGGACATGCTGCGTGTCAACGACGAACAGGGAACTTCATCGCGAGATCTGAACTCGTTTGCCGAACAGGTTGCGGCCGATAGCTCGGGCGAGATTCAAGTGCGGGTTTCCCGCGTCAGTGGCGACGCGATGGCGATTGCCGGCCTGGCGATCGAGCAGGTGAGTGACGACTTGCGGATTAGCGGCGAGGTGTTTCAGGACGACGATGGCAACGGCGTCAAGAACGGCGCGGAAATCGGACTGGCGGGTATCCAGATCGAAGCCTGGATGGACGGCGGTGATCAGCGGGCCGATTTCGGTAAGGGAGACGACACGTTTCTGGCGACGAGCACCACTGCAGCGGACGGTTCGTACACCTTCCACGGCCTGCCGGACGGAGTCGTCCATTTACGCCAGCTCGTTCCACTGATGTTCTTAGAAAACCTGCTGAACAACTCGTCGATCGTCACCGGCCCTGAGGCTGGCTTCGGCGCCAAGATCAAGACGTTCAGCGGCACGGACAGTTCCGAGGTGCGCGAGTTCTTCGGAACGTATCCGAACTCTTCGGTTGGCGTGCGCGTGGCCACGGGTGATGTGAACGGCGACGGTACGCCGGACATCATCACCGGCGCCGGACCGGGACAGGTCCCCGAGGTCCGGGTCTTTGACGGTACGAACGGGGCCGAACTGTATCAGTTTTTCGCGTTCGAAACGGAGTTCCAGGTAGGCATCTTCGTCGCGTCAGGGGATATCAATGGTGATGGCTTCGACGACATCGTGGTCGGCGCGGATGCCGGGGCGGAACCGACTGTGCGCGTCTTCAGCGGCGCAAACCTTGCGCTACTGTTTGAATTCGCCGCGTATTCCAAAGATCTTTCAGGCGGCGTCCGCGTCGCCGCAGGTGACGTGAACGGCGACGGCCGGGCTGATATCATCACCGGCGCCGGTCCCGGCGGCGGTCCTCACGTGAAAGTTTTCAGCGGCACGGATGGGGCCGAGTTGCAAAGCTTCTTAGGTTCGAACCCCTTGCTGGCTGGCGGGGTTTACGTCGCCAGCGGTGATGTGAATGGCGACGGCAAGGACGACATTATCGTCGGTGCCGGGCCGGGGCCGGGTGACAACGACTCCGGCGGCGTCGGTCCCGAAGTGACGGTATATGACGAAACTGGCGAATTGCTGTTCGACTTCTTTGCCTACAACCCCAGCTTCACCGGAGGCGTTCGCGTGGCGGCGGGCGATGTGAACGGCGATGGCATCGCCGAAATCATCACGGCTCCGGGCGCCAGCGGCATGCCCAAGGTGAAGATTTTCGACAGTTCGGATGAAAGCGTCCTGCAAGAATTCTTCGCCTTCGATTCCAGCCACCGGGATGGCTTGTTTGTCGCAGGCGTGACCGCACCGCCGTTCAAGACGCTGCGGCCGGCCATCTTGCTGAACGGGACACCCACCAGCAACAAAGATGTCCCCAACGCGATCCGTGAAGTCATCGATGATGTCCCGCCAGCGCTGCTCGCGCCACCTTCCGTGACTTTAGAGGCCGATACCGCGGGAGGAATCGATGCCGGAAGTCCGCAGATCGCCGAGTATTTCGCCCGCGCCGATGCGGCGGATTTCGTCGACCCTCAACCCATCATCACGAACAACGCGCCGGCTTTCTTCGACCTGAACACGATCGTCGAAGTCACCTTTACGGCCACGGATGCCGCTGGGAATCACGTTTCACGAACGTCATCGGTGGAAGTCGTCGACAGGACTCCGCCCGACCTGCAAGTACCATCAAATATCACGGTCACCGCAAACGTCGCCGGCGGGGCCGAAGCCACCTTGCCGGCCATCCAGGCATTCTTGAACGGAGCCGTTGTCAGCGATATCGCCGACCCGGCTCCGTCACTCACAGTCCTGACGACGATTCCCAATGTTTTTCCGTTTGGAACGACAACGATTACCTTCGCGGCGGAGGACGCGTCCGGCAATACGGCGACCGCGTCCGCCGATATCGCGGTAACGGACGAACCGACGCTGGACTTCGGCGACCTGCCTGCACCGTATCCGGTAACCCTCGCCCAAAACGGCGCGCGGCATACGGTCGGTGACCTGTTTCTCGGAAACCTGATCGATGCCGAAGCCAATGGGCAGCCGGATAACGCGGCCGGCCAGGATGGTTCGGGCGGCGATGACAACACCGACCTGCCGGACGAAGACGGCGTCTTCGTCGTGGCCAGCATGGTAGCAACGGCCACTTCCGATACCACGGCCAGTTTCGCCGTCTACGCTTCAGGCACGGGACTGCTGAACGCCTGGATCGATTTCGATCATAGTGGCGACTGGCCCGAAACCAACGAACAGATCTTCACGGACGAACCGGTGATGGCGGGGTTGAACCTGCTGAGCTTCACGGTACCCGCCGGGACGCAGGCCGGCGCCACCGGGGCTCGTTTCCGCCTTGCTTCCGCCGGCGGGCTCGAACCAACGGGCCCGGCAGGCGACGGAGAAGTGGAGGATTACATTGCCGTAATCCTCGACGGAGACGCGTCCGGCGGTGCCGACGTCGAAATCGAACCCCCCATTTCCGGCACGTTGGATGTCGACGTCTCAGCCAACGATGTGCTGGCCCAGGCAAACGGTATCACGCTCTTCCGCGCGCCCGGCGTTCAGATCGGCAGTATCAACGTCTTCAGTCCCGACGGCGATGATCTCTTAAACCTGGCTAATCTGGATGCCGTTTTCACTGGTGACGTCGGAGGGGATGCGAGTGGCGGGCGCGATACCTTGCGGTTCACCGGAATGGGACAGGAGTTGGACCTCACCCAAATTCCAGACAGCGCCATTCAGGGTCTGGAAGTGATCGATATTACGGGCAGTGGCGATAACAGCCTGACGCTCGACGCGTCCGAAGTGATAAACCTGTCCGATTCCAGCGACACGTTAAGACTGATTTCCAACCCGGGCGACGCGGTCGATATCGGCACGGGCTGGAAGTTCGATCGGGCCTTCGTCGAAGGCGGCAACTTCATTCGCGTCGTCACGCAAGGCAGCGCGGTACTGGAAATGGATGGCCCGTTTGACTGGACATTCCCCGTCGAGGCTCGCGACACCAACGGCAATGGCGTTGTTGAACCGATTGATGCTCTGCTAGTGATCAATGAACTGAACGATCCGATGTTTTCCGTTGACAACCAGTTAGTCGACGCGGCCTCACTGGCCGTCTTCCCAGGAAAATTCTACGACGTCGTTCCCGATGGCCTGGTACTGCCACAAGACGCGCTGGTGGTCATCAATTTGCTCAATGCCCAAGCCTTGGACGGCGAAGGGGAAGCGCTGGACGTCTGGACCGGCCCGGCAGCCGCGCAGCCGATTCGCCAGGACACGGCAACTGTCCCAATAGCATTCACGGCGGGACCGCAACCGCGTTTGCTGCTGACGGCCCTGACCAGCGCCTGGCGCTTCACCGCGGACCGGCCGCACGACCACGGGCAATCGACAGGCGGTTCCTCTAGCAACCGCGATGCCGGGACGACCGCCGCCGACCAGGTGTTCGCGGAACTCGGCCACTTCGCGCGAATTCAGTTTGACCACGGGCGTCCAGAGGCTCCCTGAGCGAACCGGATGCAATTGCCTGTGAAGCAAGCGTCCTATATTGCCTCGTGCTTGAACAGAATCGTAACGAGCAGCGACGAGTCCTCGATAGCACGCAACGCATGCGAGTCTGCTGCAGCAAGGTACAGCAAGTTGCCCGCCAACAGCTCGCATTCGGCCCCTACCGTGTAGAAGGCTACTCTTCCCTCAAGACACTGCACGGTGATTTCGCCGGACACCTGGTGCGGCTTGAGTTCCTTGCCGGCGGGTAGCACGAGTCGAATCACTTCAAACGCGTCGGTCTTGAGCAACGTTATGGTTCGCGCGTCTTTCAGTCGCGTCCCCAGTGGGCGAATGTCGATCACTTCTGCGGGTCCGGCATGTGGCATAGCCATGGTGTCATCCTTTCGATAATGGAATCGGATTTCTCAGTTATGATTCTCGCTTCACATCAGCGAGCTGATTCTGATTTTCGAAATGAATGTCCCGTTTTCAGCCCCGCCACGAAAACGACGAGTGCCACCGCACCGAGAAAGAATAACGTGTCGCCGGGCACGCGCATCCAACGAAGAGTCTGCATCAGCGGCGTCTGCAGGAATTCGCTGCTGCGGGCAAACCAATACCCATGCTCGACCGACGCCTTCGTCTGCAACAGGCCGACGGGCAGCAGACTCAAACAGCACATTGCAAACAGACCGATATTCAAACTCCAGAACGAGAACTTCAGGAGTCCGTCTTTCCATTCACGAGCCGGAATCAGCACGCGCAGACACATCAGCATCAAGCCGATGCCCAGCATGCCGTAGACCCCGAACAACGCCGCATGGCCGTGAACGGGCGTCGTGTTCAGGCCTTGCATGTAGTACAGGGCGATCGGCGGGTTGATCATGAAGCCAAACAGTCCCGCACCGACCATATTCCAGAACGCGACAGACACAAAGAAGTAGATGGGCCACTTGTAACGCTTCACCCACGGACTTTGGCGCGAACGCCGCAGATCGTCCATCGCATCGAAACCGACCAGTGTCAGAGGGACGACTTCCAGTGCACTGAAGACCGACCCCCACGCCAGGGCGACGGTGGGCGTGCCCGAAAAATACAAGTGATGAAGCGTTCCGATGATTCCGCCCGAAAGAAAGATCGTGGCCGACAGCAGCGCGGCGGCCGCGGCAAGCATCGGACGTATCAGGTTGAGTCGCATGAAGACGAAGGCAATCACGGTTGTAGCAAAGACCTCAAAAAAGCCTTCGACCCACAGGTGAACGACCCACCAGCGCCAGTACTCGACGATCGTGAGATGGGTATGCTGCCCCCAGGTAAGACCCGCTCCGTAAAACAGCGCGATGGCTCCCGTGGCGACAGCCAGTAGAGCAACGAGTTGCTTTTGATGGCCCGTCTGCCGCAACGCCGGCAACAGGACGCGAATCATCAGCCCCAGCCAGAGCAGCAAACCGATCATCAACAGAACCTGCCAGAATCGCCCCAAATCGACGTATTCATAGCCTTGATGGCCGAAATAAAACGATTGGGTGTCGGTCATCTGATTGTTGATACTCAGCCACTCGCCGCTCAGCGATCCAACCACCACCAGCAGCAGCGCGGCAAACAGGATGTTGACACCAAGTCGCTGGCCTTTGGGTTCCTGATCGCTGACCAGCGGACCAATGAACAACCCGGCTGCCAGCCAGGCCGTCGCAATCCAGAACAGGCCCATCTGGATGTGCCACGTTCGAGAAACGCTGTAGGGCAGCCAGTCGGAAAGTGGAAAGCCGTAGAAGCCATCGCCTTCCACACCGTAATGCGCGGTGACGACGCCCAGGCCCATTTGTACGAGGATCAGCGCGGCAACGACCCAAAAATACTTGATGGTTGCTTTTTGCGACGGCGTGGATTCCCAGCGGGCAAGCGGATCCGAGTCCAATGACAACCCCGCGGTCTCGTCTTCTTCACGACGTGACGCATACCACCACGCCATCGCGGAAATGCCGGCGAGCAGCATAATGATGCTGACCCCCGTCCAGACGACGTTGTCCCCGGTCGGTCGATTACCGACCAGCGGTTCGTGCGGCCAGTTGTTCGTATAGCTGGCGATGTCGCCGGGCCGATCCGCGGCCGCGGCCCACGCACTCCAGAAAAAGAACGCGGTCAGTTTGTGCAAACGCCCGCTTTCCGAAATTGCTCCAGAAGGGATCGCGTAATCGGCGTTTCCATCCATGAACACCGACTGGTAGTGTTCCACGTTGGCAGAGAAAGCCGCGGCGCGCAGCGGGTCGATCGTCAGCGTTCCGGTTTCCGCATCGTAGTTGTTGGTGTGAAATTGTTTGGTCAAGCGCGCCGTGAGCTGCCCTTGGTACTCGTCATCAAGTTCATCGAAGGGCTTGTCGAATTCACGGTCGGCCCAATGCTCCAGGATGAACACCGCTTCGCGGTGCAGATAGTCCGCCGTCCAATCGGGAGCCGTGTAGCTGCCGTGTCCCCAAACGGAACCGACTTCCATGCCCCCCATCGACTGCCAGACATTCTGGCCAGCGGTAATTTCTCCATTATCGATGATGATTTGCCCGTCAGCAGTCACGACCTTGTCAGGAATCGGCGGCATTTCCTGGTAGATGCGAGTCCCTACCCAGCCAAGCACCGCAAAGGACACTACCAAAACCAAACCGAACAAGACCCAAAGTCGCTTCATATCATCCCTCGCAATCCGAACCAAACCCGCTCAGCAGCAAATCATACACGTCAACATGCAGGATTTTAGCGTTTGAAAAATGCACGTCAAGGTGTAGAATGGGCTGGGAGAAGAAAATGCTTTCAAAGACTGCCGAATACGCACTGCGCGCGGCCGTTTGGCTGGGCCGGATTCCCGCAAGCGCCGAGTCTGCCGACCACCTTGCCGAGGCCATTCGCGTCCCACGACGCTACCTTCACAAGGTCTTGCAGGACCTGGTGAAGGCCGGGCTGGTCCGCTCCCAATCCGGGCCCGGCGGTGGCTATCGCCTGAATCGCGACCCCGCAGAAATCTCGATTCTGGATGTGATCAACGCCGTTGGTCCCATTGAACGCATCAACACGTGCCCCCTTGGCCTGGAGTCGCACACCAGTCTATGCCCGCTGCATCAGGAACTGGACAAGGCATACGCCGCGATGGAGCGAGCATTCTCGCGAGTCACGGTTGCCCAAGTGATTAACCAGCCGAGCCGCATTACACCGCTGTGCGAAGTGAAACCGGGAGAAAGTTCTCACTGAGGCGATCGGATCGGCGGCGGGCCCCGGAAATCGTCCACGATCGCGTCATTTCTTCGCCTTCTTCCTGCGGCTTCCCTGCTTGCGGCGACCGGCTTCGTCATGGCAGCAAGGCGTGGCATAATCGGGCTGGCACAATTCAGGCCGGCCCTGGCAGCAGTCATCCATCAAATAGCCGAACAGGGACC
Organism: uncultured Planctomycetaceae bacterium; assembly: GCA_937967665.1. Taxonomy (GTDB): domain Bacteria; phylum Planctomycetota; class Planctomycetia; order Pirellulales; family Pirellulaceae; genus CALBSZ01. The sequence goes on along the minus strand of CALBSZ010000281.1, from coordinate 3,668 downwards.
GCATGTTGTCGACGTTCAACGTGTAGATGATCGAACGCCCTGCACGCCGCTGGTCGATCAACCCGGCGTTCGTCAATTCCTTCAGATGAAAGGACAACGTCGCGGGCGGTACTTCCAGCTCTTCCGCGATCTGTCCCGCGGGAACGCCTTCGCCACCGGCCGCGGCCAGCATCCGAAAAACCTCCAAACGAGATTCCTGAGCCCGCGCAGACAGTGCTTTGACCGCGTGTGATGTTTCCATTAACTCATGTTCCTCAAAAATCACCGTCGACGCAACTCCGTGTCGCCTGCGGTGAAGCAACACAACGGGCGCCCGCAACTCCGCCGGTTCAACTGCGTTGCAATACTTCTATATTTCGATAACAATCAAATCCTGAAATAACATGCCGTGATTGCAAAGGAGGAGAATCGCGATGACGACCGAAAGATGTCCCGCCGCGGCGGGGCGGGGGATGAGTTTCTGCGAGGGGTACCTGACCGTGGGGGTGGGGGTGTGTATTGCCGGCGGTATTCTGCTCGGCAAAATCGCGCCGGGTGTGGCCACCACGCTCGACGGCATGGCAATCTATGTGGACGAAGCCCCGGTCATTTCGATTCCGATCGCGCTGTGTCTCTTTTTTATGATGTACCCCATCATGGTCAAGATCGACTTCGCCGAAGTCCTCCAGGCTGGGCGGACTCTGAAACCGGTGGCTTTGACGTTGTTTCTCAACTGGGCCGTCAAGCCGTTCACGATGTACGCCCTTGCCGCATTCTTCCTCGGCACGCTATTTCTCGGCTTTATCGGCCCCGACGCCGTGGACCACGTCAAGCTGCCACTCGGCTTGAACCTTGACGTCGGCGCCGAGCACGGTGCGGGCCAGGTGGTGCTGGTCGATGGCGTGAAGATGCTGGAAGTTCCCCTCTGGCGCAGTTATCTCGCGGGCTGCATCCTGCTGGGCATTGCCCCGTGCACGGCGATGGTGCTGGTGTGGGGTTTTCTGGCACGCGGTAACGATGGCCACACGTTGGTGATGGTCGCCATCAATTCCCTGACGATGTTGGTGCTTTACGGATTGTTGGGCGGACTCTTGCTGGGCATCGGCAAGCTGCCCGTTCCCTGGCAGGCGTTACTGCTTTCGATCGGTATTTACGTTGCTCTGCCGCTGGTTGCGGGATTCGTTTCGCGCAGATGGCTCATTGCCGCAAAGGGGGAAACCTGGTTCCGCGAGAACTTCCTGCACGTCTTAACGCCGATCACGATTTCGGCCTTGCTGGTCACGCTGGTGTTGCTTTTCTCCTTCAAGGGTGAAGTGATCCTCAACAATCCGCTCACCATTCTGTGGATCGCGGTTCCGCTGTTCCTTCAAACGGTGTTGATCTTCGGTCTGGGCTACATCGCCTCGAAGGTGCTTGGCTTGACGTACGAGAGTGCGGCGCCGACGGCCATGATCGGGGCGTCAAACCATTTCGAGGTAGCGATCGCAACGTCAACGATGCTGTACGGCCTGTCGTCGGGGGCTGCACTGGCGACCGTCGTCGGCGTACTGATTGAAGTCCCGGTAATGCTCCTGCTGGTGAAGTGCTGCACGCGGAACCGGGACTGGTTTCCAGCAGCATCCGAGACCGAGTCCGGCTTTGAAGCACGCTCCCGATACGGGCATTCCCAGCGGGATGATCAACCACCGGGTGCCGGCAATTGAATTCAACGGACGACGCTCGACACCCGTTGTGCGGAGCAACTCTATTGAACATTCCTGCCGTCGCCAGAGCCCGAACGTGAAAGCCGTCCTTCGGCGATGGCTGGTAGCGACATGAGTTCCAACGGTGAAGGAGCGAACGAAAGCTGCTGCTCCGCCGCCAGATTGAGCGGCGTGGCGATACGAATGCCAGGCGATCGCCAACACCGTTGCATATCACAGGTCCACCATGACCATCCTGGAGCATGTCCGCAAAGCCGCGGCACACGTACCTGGGATGGTACGGTCACGCTACGAACTGCAGGTGGCCGATCCCCGCCTGCTCACAATGCTCGAAGGCCCCGTCTACTTAGCGGCACCGCGTTGGACAGCCGCAGCGGGTACGCAGGCGATCGAGACGGGGGCATAGTTGCACGTGCAGCCGGCCGTCAAGCTCGGAATATTCAGTACGCCGTTGGCTGGATACAGGTTGTTATTGGTCGAGCAGGCCGGACGGATTCCCAGGAACGGTGTGATCTCGCGGCTTTCGAGATCAATCCAGGCCGAGTTGCCCTTGAGACGGGTGGTCATCAGGCACGTGCTGGCCCGCGTGACGGTACAGCCGCGGCGGTTCCAGGTCATTGGCGAACCGATCCGATTCAACGAAGGCAGTTCGTAGACTCGCAAAGTATCATCACTGCCGGCGAGCAATTTGCCACCGGCGATGTACGCTGGGACTCCGCTCGCCGGCAGCCCTCTCCCCGTGAGTACCAGATCGGCCGGCGGCACACCGGCCGGTTGGTCAAGTGGTTGCCCGTTGGCTCCGCGCAGGAAGCTTGTGGGCGTGACGACGATGTCGAGCGCCTCGCTGTATCGCAATCTCGCTCCGCCTGGTCGCTCCCACAGTGGATCACCTGTCGCCAGTTTCAGGGCAATGATTCTACCATCGCTGGCCTGGTCTTCGCCTCGCCGCGAGTTGGCCAGCTCGCTGCAAAGCAGCTTGTTGCCGCCCGCGGCGAGGAACAGCGGGCTGCGTGTCGCTTCGAATCGCCAAACCAGCTTGCCCGTGTGCCGGTCCATGCAGAGCACGTGTTGGCCGCTGCTGCCCACCAGGAAATCGCCGCTGACACGCACATTGGCCCAAGGCGTGTCGAGGTCGTCGGGAAGGGCGATGTGCCGGGCGGGCTTGCCCGTCGCCGCATCGAACATCATGCAGATCGCGCCGTCGCTCAGATAAACCGCGTCTTCCACGACGACCAGTTCGGCCGTTGGCGACAGACTGGCACGAGGCCCCCACTGGCGATGTCGGGCATAGCGCACCCCTTGCCAGTCGAGTGTTTCCGCTGACAGTTCGACTTCCCACAGCAAGCGTCCCGTGAACACGTCTGATGCCTGAAGCAACCCGTTTTCGTAGAGCACCACGCGGCCGCCGGCGACTCGCACCTGATTTTGTCCTGGGTATTTGTGCCAACGCCGCGAGGCATCGAACCACAGCACCGACGTGGGCGCGCGAAGTTCGTCTGCCGACGCTCCGGTACAGGCGGCGTCTGCTTCGGCATGCGACCAGTCCGCGGCTCCGGGCAACGCACCCGAGCGGGCCAGCAACACGAAGTCGCCGACCTCCCGAACGCGCGCCCCGGGAAACGCACCGCCCTGCACGATCTCGTCAATTCGTCGGCTATCGGCCAGCGACCCCCACGCGCAGGCGACGCCGCCGTAGGGACGCAAGGTATGAAAGACGGCTTCGACGAGCTCTTGATCCTCGGATTGCCCCAGCTCATCAGGTGCTTCCGAAGTCACCAGACTCGCCAGGTAAGGCGAGAACGGGTATGTCACGGGATCGCCGACCACGACACTCGCGCGACTGCCGTAGAGTCCCATCCGGTCGAGCCGCTGCCGGACCGCGGCAACCGTGCCGGCGTTCTGGTCCACCGCGATCACGTATAGCTCGGATTGCCGCACGAGCTCCTCGACCAGACGCCCCGAGTCGATGCCGAGCACCAGCGCGTA
>CALBSZ010000280.1 GCA_937967665.1 uncultured Planctomycetaceae bacterium | reverse complement strand
GCTATGGTCGTTGTGTGCGCCGATCTGTGAGACCAGATCATCAGGCGTCGTCGTTGGGCTCAGGGAAACTATGTTGCCTTGGTACGTTGTCTCGCCGTCAAAAGGTCGGATCCGACCATCAACTCCCCACTCCAGCTTCTGAGAGAATTCGAGAATGAAATGGTCAACGGCACCGTCACTTTCGGAAATCAGTAGTCCCCGAGAAAAGTAGTAGTAATCGTCTGGCGGCCCGCCTTGGCTGCGGCCTTCCGCCGGCCCAAGCCACCGCAGACTGTCGAATGCGTCGCCGAGACAGACGTCGGTCAAGCGGGCCTGGTAGAGGCAGAAGCGACAACTCTGCGAACGGTCCGCGACCCAATCGGCGGTCAAATCCGGTCTGCCGCGTCGAAATATGTCAAAGATACCCATGGGCCGTCCCCGGTGTTGTCAATCTAGAGCGTGTGGTCAGCGTTCTGGTCTGTGAAATCTTGCCGTCTCATTTTCCGCGGGTTTGCCCCAAAGACGATGAGTAGAATCCCACCAATCAGCAATGAAAGCGTGGCCAATCCAATGACGATATTCTCTGGTGCTCCAAGCTCACTGAAGAAAACCCCCAAACAACCGAACGGAACGATAATGAACAGGAGCAGCATCGCCAGACAACCACTGCAACTGGCTCTGCCGTGAGGAAACACCTTCCACTTGCTGCCGCAATTGGGGCACTCGACCGTCTTGCCATAGTTAAGATCGTACCGTTCGTGGTCCGGCCCAATCAGTTCGACTTCCCAGTTCTTTGGATCAACCAGCGGGATAAAGCCAAACAGGCGGCCGTCCGCCTGGAACCTTGTCTCACATTGCTCGCAGATTGCATACATTAGCTGCTCTTGCAGTTGCTCAATATGGAAACGCCGTCATGAAGATGTTGAGGACATCGCGAGTGCGCGCTCCGGCCGAGAAGTAATAGCGACCGCGCGACCAGGCGATCCCCACACCTTTTCCGGATTCGCCCATGCGAGGATTATCGAATTCGCCTTTGTGGAAGCTCGGATCAGTGCCAATAGAAACTGCTTCGGTGGCGACGCAGACATCAGCGCTTTCCGCAATGTAGGTACGAATGACCTGCTGGGAATCTTCCGGCGTTCGACAGACGCCCAGTTCCATGTTGATCACGTGCCGGCCGTCGGTGTATTCCACGTAGATGTTCTCGCTGGCGCGGATTTCACCGCGTTGAAAGTCTCCGACGAAGGCAGGCAGTATTTCTTCGGGATCCGTGCTGGTCGGCCTCGGTCTGCTGTCGATTCCCCACGGAGCGTCGACTGGGCTCTCGTTATGAACTTGTGATCGTCCGGATTGTGAAAGCGGTCTTTTGCGAATTCGTTTCAATTGGGTTGCAATAAGCATCGAAAGAACCACAGCGAAACCAGCAACGCCGAGTATTCCCAAAAGAACACCATTGCCGATGACATTGTCGAGATACACGGCTAGGGCCGCCAGAAATGCGGCGCCGACAATAAAATACACACATCCACCAAAGACCGTGCCGATAACCTGTCCGCGTCTTAAATCGGCTGGACACGGTTCAATGGACTCGATTGGCAGTGTGGCATCCCAGACAGGGACGCCCAGGAATTCACTGAGTCGTGCGGCGTCGCGCCGGGTTGCATCGATGTTACCGTGATCCACCACGTTGATTCGCGTCCCGTCATTCAGCACGAGGTTGAGCTCGTAGCTGTCGAACGTGGAGCCAGACGACCGGTCGCTTCCCGTTCCACTGCTTGACGTGTGAACAGTCTCACGCAGAATTTGCAGTGCGTAAACGTTTGTCAGGCTTGTGCAATTGTTTCGTTGCTCGAGATCGGCCGCATCACGCGGCTTTCGCCCTTTCCAGTACCAGCCGGTTTCGAGATCAAACACGCGCGGGCGACCGGTAAAATAACTCCCCAGGCCTCCGATGAGGCCTGGAAGAAATGACAACATCAGGAATAAACCACCTTCCCCCCTAGCCCCGGTCATGAAGAAGTAAAGAGCGATACCCAGACATCCGACGCCGACTGTGATTAACGCGTAGTAAAACACCCTCGCTCCAGATGCCATGCGAAATTCCAGTCGATTCGGCGAGACTTCAACCAGCGTGTGTTCCTGAAAACTCGCTCCGCCTCCACTAGCCGGCCCCCAGCGCGTCCGTTTCGCGGCGAGATCGTTGAGAGAGGCAATGAACTCCTGCGTATCGGTCATACCATCAATTCTCGTGACTGCCTTATTGTTGCGATTCATGTTGCTGTCTTCGCGCCACTGTGTGGCCGAGCGTTATACAGCAGTCGTCGTAAGTACAGCACGTCCTCCACGAATGCCGGCAGGTTTATCGGTGCTTTCCGCCTGTCCGACCACCAGCGCGTGCAGTAAACCGTTAAGCAATGCCCTTTCGTGTCAATCATGAGGCCTGGATTGTCAGCCAGGAACGAGATTAACTCGTCACTCAAGCCTTTAACAAGCTGAACGTGATCGTGATACGGAGTCAGGTCTGGTTTCACGCCTACTTTCAATGGAGGCGAGATAATCTTCCCAGCTTCGTCGCGCGTGGGATGTTCCATCAACGCATACGTTGTTCCGGGGATCTCTGCCGGAGTATTGGGGGTTGGCTCGGTCTCGCCAAATGTGATGACGGACGGCGGTTGTTCAATACGCATGCAAGGCAACGGCTTGTTACCACAAACTTGCACGACGCCTGCCAAGAGGCGGCGAGTTGTTCGGCGGCGTCGATGGCCTCCTGGTGAGTGAGATCTGAATCTCACATCGAAGATCTGAACGCGGACACCGTCAATCGTGCCCTTCAATACGTTGAAGAACCGCGGACTAAGGACAATGAGCTCGCTCGATGGGGGCGTCCAGTCGACGTCGTCGCACGCATCTGACCGCCACGGATAGTCCTTCCCGTCCCATGGAACGCGAACATATTCGCACCCCAGTTGCTTCGCCGGCCGTCGCAAGCCGAGTCGCCGCCAGATTATGTTCGTTCCAACAATCATTCCGCTCCCGATGAGAATCGCCGGGAGTCCGAATATACCTCCAGTCCACACGGTCAGCCCTAAGAGGACCGCCCACATCGCAATCAGAGACAGTCGCCTGGACGTCGAGTGCCACGACAACAACCGTTGCACGGATGACTGGTATTCGTATTGTCGTGCTCGAATCATTCTGGATGCTTGGAAACGGTGTGTAACAGGCAAGTCAGGCCAGTGGCGGCCACAAGGCGCACAGGTGCGGCTTGCCCCTGACGTAGACAATCCAAACTTGTTCGCCGACGTAGCGGCTCGCCACCGCCGAGTCGTAACTGCTAATCATGCCTCGCACGGGCTTCCCGTCGGCTTGAAACCGAAAGAACACCCGATATTTGTCGTACTTTTTGTTATCTACGCGGACGGCGCTCTCGATGCGCTGCACGCGGTCGATTTTGCCAAGAACAGGAACGCCTCGCGAATACGCCAACCACCGTCGGCGGGACGCGATCAGGTTCTCCAACGCGCCGAGAAACCCAACGACGGCGAGGATGAAGAACGGCACGAAGAGCAGCCCGAATACCACTCCAAGCACCAAAAAGATCAGACAGATCTTCAGCTGCTTCTGCTTGCCATAGAACAAGTCGTAGATGAAGGCCGTCGGGAGCCGGCGCGGAACCGGAGGGGGTTCCGCGCCCAGCTCGCCTGCGAACATGGGCAGGACGCCGCCACACTTTTGGCAATTCGGCGACGCCGGCCGGACATGGTGCAAGTGATGACACCATCCGCAGGTGACATGATCTTCGACTCGGTCTTTCAAGGTGCGATTCGGCACGTCGTAAATCGTTCCCGCTCGGATCAGGTCCCTTTCCATCCACCGCTGAAACGGAGCGAGAATGGTGGAGACATATTCCCGTGCCACTTGCAGGCCATCCGCCATGAGATCATGAAGATTGCTGCCACAGTTCTCGCAAGTGGTCGGAGTCGAGCCAAGCTGGTAAACCGACTCGCAATGCAGGCACTCGACCGCGCCTTGGATGTGCGCTTCGAGAATCGTCTGGGCTGTGAGCACGCGGTCGAAGTCGAGCGCCTTGTCCCGGTGGACGAACAGGATGCCCGCGTCACCCGAGTAAAACTGCTCGGCTAGCTTCTTGTCAGACAACTGGTGTTCGAAGCGGTCACCGTGACGGTCCATGAATGTCGCGTAATACCAATAGTGGTCCTGTTTACTCTTCTTTTCCCGCTTGGCTATCACGATAACGGAAACGGAGGTGATATCTTCTCGTTCTATCCGCCAAGACGACCGCCGCCGCAACACAACGATCGCGGCGGCTCCCCCAAACGCCACGACGCCGAACACAAAAAAAACGATGAACGTCGACATCAGTCCACCCCACAGTTCGGCCGGACTCAATCGGGGATTGCCGGCAAATAAATTGACGAGCACCGGGAAGTGGAATAGCGCAGCGATCAACAGGTATCCGATTCCGCAGTTACGCAGAGGTCGCAAGGCAAGGCGAATCGCGTGACGTTTCGCTCTACGGCGCAGCTGAGACAAGCGAGTTTCGCTACCGCAAGTGGCGAATTCCGGCGACGCCTCGAGTTGCTCGAAGACGCCAGTGCGATCGGCTTCGTCCTCGATCCAGTTCCCGTCGGTCGTCTTGCCGGAGCGTTGTGTCTGGCTTCGTCTGCTGCGATGCTTGTTCCGCGGCTGATCAGGCGCTTCGGAGGCGTTCTCTACTCGTTGGTCACCGCTGGAGCCGAACCCCAAAGCTCGCTTCAGACGCAGGAGATTCTCTCGTTCCTCGGACGTGATCGCGCCATCCGCTTCCGCGCATTGAAGCTGCTTCTTATAGATCCGGCGACGTGCCGTGCGAGGGATTCTTAACCGCTTTGCGAGTACATCGAGTTGCCGCTGCTCGCGCGTCGTGATTTCGTCATCTGCGAGCACGACCGCCACGAATCGCTCAAATACCGATTCCGCCACGGACTTTGCTTCTGCCTCATCGACAGCTGCTTCCTCAACAAACGCATTGATGTCAAATCTCGCGCCGTGAGCATTCAGGCAGCGAATGAGTTTTGAACGAAGGCTCAACGTGCAACCGTCCTACTCGTGTGTCCACTTGATCTGAAACTCGATCTCCTCGGAGTCGCCGTTCCGTTCGTGCTCGATGTTGTACTCGGCGCGCACTGGCACGTAGATTCGTTCGCCAGCAATCTGAATCTCGAATTTCTCACCTGTTTCCAGCGTGTCGGCTAGTCGCCGCAGCTTCGAAATGAACTCGGCTGTCGTGTAGCCTTTTTCAATATCGCGATCGCGTTTTGTACTCATGTCGGCACTTCTCCTTTGCTTGTGGTGTGCACGCAAATGCCGTGTATTTGGGGTCGTCTTTTCATGAAGTGCACGAGAGAGCAAATCCTTTCAGAAAAGTTGACGGGGTTATGAATCCACGGTCTGATCACGGCGAAGCCCAGTCCGAAAACGAAAGAGGTGAGAACCGTGGCGACGACGCCAGCAATAAACCCAGCAATGAAACTCTCGTTGATCATGAAGCGAATCACCTGTAATCATGCACTCGTTGCTGGAATCCGTCGCCTCGGGGACGTGCGTTGTTTCGGCCGGCGATGACCAAGGCAATCAACGACAAGACGGATATCACCAGCAACGAGGCGGGTACAGCCTGCCACCAACCGGGGAGTGGCGGAAGCGCGACAACGTCACCAAGAAATCGATACGCCACGGGCCCAAGGAACCAGAGAATGATGGACACTCCAATCATCGGTCCCGCGATTTCGACGCCGGCACCGATGCGAATGTCCTTCTGGATCTGTTCAATCAATTTCGGTCGAATGTCACGAGCATCGGCCTCCCACTGTTCTGCCTTTTTAATCGCCGCGTTCGCTGCTGCCGTATTGTTTAACACGCGATGAGCCTCGGCCTTCAAGCGGCAGGCCTCGATCATTTGGGCTCGCGTCGCCGGTCCTTCGTCGCCAATATCATCGCCCCATCCGTCAAGTGAGCGGGTCAAGTCATTTGCTGCCGGTTCGGCTTCTCCCGCCTCGAGCAAGGATTTTCCGCGATAGAAGTAAGCCCGCGGGTCGGCCTCTCCGCACTCATCCTCGGCCTCCGCAACAGCTCCATCAAATGCAGCATGGGCCTCGTCGCCGCGTGCTAAACCAGCCAGGCATCTCGCGCGAGCCAGTTTGAGATCAGCGTCCAAGTTGTATTCTCGGGCGCACTTCTCGATCAACGTCAACGCGTTTTGATATTCTTCCAGCTCTACGAGACAGCATGCCCGCTGCTCGTCCAGTGAACCAAAGTCATCACCATATTTGCGGTCAGCTTCTTCCAGGTCTGCCAGCGCCTTCTCGTGCAGCCCCACGTAGGTGTATTCCTCGGAGCGGGCCACCAGGTATTGAAAACCCTCGCTATCGATCGGTTCGCCGCCGCCTCGCATCGCTGATAGCCTGAGCGCCTCATTCAATTCATCAATCGCAGCCTCGTGCTGACCTTCGCGCGCATATTCCTCGTGTCGCTCATAAAACTCGTGAGCGGTTCGCGGCCAAAGGCCCAGAAGCTTTCGGATTGTCTTTGCCGGTCCGGACATCTATTTACACAGCCAATCGTTGAGGGAAGGTGTTCATTATGATTGTCAGCTACGATCCATGAAGCAGTACTGCGAAGCCAATCGGCAGCGAGATCCAGAACATCGCAAGAACGAACAGAAACCAAGAGCGAATCCTGATTCCGGTTGGTGTCGTTAGAGCGTTAACCCGGTATGAGTGTCCTGGCTCAAACCAGCAGTACTGCAGCCAAGAAACATGGGCCACACCCTTGTCGGTATCGACATAATACTTGCGGACACGTTTAGGTCTCTGCCCTGGCCCAAGATACTCCAGGACCCACTTCTCTCGGACGTTGACCGTTGTCTTACGGTGAGCCATCCAGTCCCCCAGGATGACCCCGAAAAGCACATCCCAGAGAACCAACACAACGTAGTATGGCAGCACTTGCTGGACTGAATGCGACTGCCCCTTGACGAACATTGTGGCCGACACGATCCCCAGCACTACGCCGATGCCCGCCCCCATCAGTCGAGCGATTCGACTGCGATGAATGTCGTCATGGTCGGAATTTGGCAGGTTCTTGTGGCGCCTGACTGCGGCGTCGTGCTCCTCGATGGACTTTCGATTGTCGGTCATGCAACCTCTTAAGGCTTCGTCCAGGTTTCCGCTCGAACTGCTCATTCTGCAAGTAACGTCTTTGGAATGACCACTTTGCCGTTCACAAATGTGTCATCGCCTTCGCTGGCGTACAGCAGCAAAACCCAACTGTCATTGGACTCCGTGACCTCGTACTTGCCATTCATACAAATCGTATTCGAGCCCGGAGGAACGAAGAAGGTGATGGTGCGCCTGCCGCCAAGCCTGCCCGGACCAGGTTTGAGTGCCTCCCAGGCTTCACCTAGAAGAATGTGCGGACCTGACGAAAATCGTGAAGACTCATCTCGCTCGTCCGCAAGCAACTTAAAACCGCCGAACGGTCCCTTCTCGATAGACTTCAAAGTCCACAGTTCGCCTCCGATTCTTCCCTGCAGCGGGTCTGCCGACAGCGGCACGTCGTCGAGCTTGGACGCAGGCGTTTCCAATTGCACAAGCCAGCCGCCATCCATGCGACGAAAGGAAATCGGTTCACCATCGATGCTGGCAGTCGCGGAATCCCCCTCAATCTCGACATCGGCAAGGTCGCCCAGCGGAATCCCAAGATCGGAAGAATCGCCACCCTGCCGCATCAACCACTCAGCGACATCGGCAATAAAGGCGGGTTTATCCTTCACGGGCAGGTTGCTTGCACCGCCTTCGAGGGCATCGCCGCTCAGCTCATGACGTTCAAGGATTTGTTCCAGCTCCTCGCCTGCCGACTCATTGAACGCCGCCGCCATCCCCGCGGGCAGGAGGAGCATCGCGGCCATCGCTTCTTGTGATTCAGGAGTGAGAGCGGCGGCCAGCGACTTCCAGTCACCGTCCTGGCCGGCTTTCGAGAACGCATCGTAGGAAGCTTGGGGAGATTCGTGCTTGGTGACGATCGGCGCCTGCGTTTTTGATGAAGACCCACACCCAATTTGCATTAGGCAAGCGACCACCACAGAAAAGGTATAGATAATTCGCATCGTTGACTCCAAAAATGACGTGTCAGGAATGGCCGCATGTCATTAAGACGCTTTCGGCGAAATCAAAGCCGAGAGCGACCGGCTACGATCCTCAAGTGCATGAACACGAGAATCCTTTCAGAGATTTCCCGGCGGTTGCCATAAACAGCGAAAACCCCGAGTTATCGCTGATTTGGAGCTGTACCGACCCAAATCCTGAGCGAGTTGCCGCGGACGAGGCGCCGGCCGTCGATCGGAAATGCACCGCCGCACTCCTTGGAATCGGCTGCCAAGGGCAAAGACAAGAACCGTTCTCAGGGACTCGCTTTCGAACGCCGAATTGCGTCGAGACACATCTGCAGGTAGTACTTGGGCGCCTCGTTACGTTCTATTGCCTGCTCGAACTCTTGCTCGGCTTTTTCGTAATCTGCAATTTGCCAATAGCACCGAGCCAGAACTAACGGTGAAACAGCGGCGTCAAATTGTCGTGCTCTTTGAAAGCACGCGATCGCGCCGCGATGAAATCCTCGGAACGCATGCCATGCGCCGAGAGAATTCCACGCGTCTCCGTCTCGCTCGTTTCGTCCTAAGCTCATCAAAGCGGCTAGCGCGTTTCTCCGCAACTTGGCGAACTTGGTGGGGCGATCCAAATCCCATATGCGCACGGTTCCATCAAAGCTCCCGGACGCAAGGCGGCGACCTTCTCCATCAAGTTCCAGGCCGGTTACGCGATGAGAATGTGCTTTCAGGACCCGAATCTCAGAAAACGTTTCGATGTCCCAGATTTTTATGAGGTTGTCACGTCCGCCGGAGATCCCGATTTCGTCTGAACGGCCAATCGTTACGGCGTCCACCGCGCTGCCGTGCGCTCGTCTTGTCTGCAAGTCAGCATCTGCTTCCGCATGGTTCCAGAGAATTAGGGCGCCGTCCCCCGTTCCCAGTAGGAGTCGAGGGTGTTCGCGCGCGACAGCTCCAGTTATGAAGACGTTGCCGACCAGCGTCCTACGATCCACCTCGGCCCCCGTTGACGTGTTCCACTTGCGAACCGTTGAGTCGCCCGACGTCGAAAAGACAAACCTTCCGTCAAAGTCGGTGAAAACGCATGAAATCCAGCCATCATGGACGCCGATTGTTCGCAGTTCGCGCGACGACTCGAGATCCCATAGCTTGATACGGTTGTGGGGTTCTACGCTGCCTGAAATTGCATACTTGCCAGCCGGAACCAGTGCGCAACGATGCGGAGCCGTTTCCCGGAATTCCGACTCAAGCGCGCCCGTTGCCAAGTTCCAAACCTTGAGTTTGCCGCCTCGATTCGACGTCGAAAATGCCCGTTTGCCATCCGCCGCAATCTGCACGTCGGTAATCGTCTGCGAATGCGCCTCCCAAGTTCGTATTGGCAACCCTGTTTCCGCATCGCCAAGGTGCAATCGCCGGTCGTATCCACCGGAGATAAACAGCAGCCCGTCCAGCGAGATAGAAACCTCTTCCACAGCGCCTCGGTTTCCTGCGTAGGTTCGAGTTTCCTTGTCTGGATCCAACTCAAATAACCTGATGGCCTTATCTTCGCCCGCGGATAGGACGACCGATGAATCGCCAACAAAGCGAACCGTCCGTACCGTGGAAGCATGTGCATTCAACGAGTTTATTTGTTTCCCGTCCGACAGTCGCCAGTAGTGCAACAGGCCATCGTTGGATCCGGTGGCGATGTGTTGAGCGTCATTGGAAATGGCGATCGCGCTGACCGCATTGGGAAACCCATCCAACACCCGCACGCTCTTCCCCGTTTCGACTTCCCAAACGCGGGCCGTCTTGTCTCTAGCGCATGTCACCAAGAAGCGTCCGTTCGACGAAAATGCTGCCCCCGTTACGGGATTGCCATGACCTTTAAACGTTTGCAGAAGACGTCCCGTTTCGATTTCATTTAGATGTAGCGGCCAAACCCACCCTCCGTGCACGACGGACTCGCCATCCGGGCTGATGGACAGCGTCATGATGCGCTGGCCTTGGGGAGTAGGAATGGATCGCACGAGTTCACCCTTTTCGAGATCCCAGATGTTCAATTCAACGCCGATGTTCCCGCCATCGACGGGGCGTGCTCCAGATGCGACTCGATTTCCATCAGGCGATACCGCCACGCACATCACGGGGCCGGTATGCCCGACGAGTGTTTGGACGGCTTTATCAAGTTCAATATCCCAAACGATTAGATTTCCGTCGTTACCGCCGGATATCACGCGCCGCCCATCGGGCAAGAAACTCACGCACTGGACAGGGCCGTTGTGGGCTCTGTGTATTCCTGTGTTTCTACCAGTGAAGAGGTCCCAAAAACGAACCGTACCGTCTAAAGAACTCGAGACTGCTTGCTGCGCGTCCCTGGCAACGTCTGCTCCCGTGATCCATTCGGTATGACCTCGAAAGGCGGGGATGCCATGCTCCGTTTCTCCTACCTCGTTCCCCAATATCGGCGGCGTCGCAGCGTTATAGGTTGCGAGCAGACCTGTCGTAGCCGGCAGCTCGGATCGCCCAAGGCTCTTGGCTAGATCCCAAGCCTGTTGGTACATCCCCCGGGCTTTGGAGATATTCCCAGCCAGCATCTGGCCATCCCCCGCCACCAGCAACCCATGCTCCGCCCGAATCTCCGCTTTTTGGGCGTTAAGATCCGCCCTTTCTGACTGTTCTAACGCAATCTTCGCGTTCACTTCGGCTTCTTCAGCTCGACTCTTCGCTTCAAGCGCGTAATAGGTCGAAAAGGCGACGCCGACCACGATCGAGGTCATCGAAACTGCTAACAGGGAGGCAATCGCCGGGTTGCGGCGACACCACCGCCAGGCCCTCGTCGTCGGTCCGATACGCCGAGCCTTGACGGGCCGATTCTTTAGGAAACGCTGAAGATCATCCGCAAGCTCCTGAGCCGTTTCGTATCTCGCGCGACGAGTCTTCTGCAAGCACTTGAGGCAGATCGTCTCCAGGTCTCGAGGAATAGCGGGATTGAGTTGACGCGGAGCAACGGGCTCCCGTGTTACCACTTGGCGCATGGTTTCCATCGCGTTGTCCGCTTGGAAAGGCGGACGCCCCGTAAGTAGTGCATACAAAACGGCGCCGAGAGAGTACACATCCGCCTGTTCACGCACGCGATCTGTCGCTCCGATCGCCTGTTCTGGTGGCATGTAACTAGGCGTTCCAAGAATCTGCCCGGTTGTCGTAAGCGTTGCATCGCGATTTATCCGTTTCGCTAAGCCAAAGTCGGTAACGCGAGGCTTGCCGGATGCGTCCAGCAAGATGTTGCTCGGCTTCAAATCGCGGTGAATTACGCCTTGACCGTGCGCAAAGTGCACCGCCTGAGCAACCTGCCGAATGATTTCCGCGGACTTTGCAGCGGGCAACGGGCCATCGGCGAGCTCTGCGGCAAGGCTGGTTCCTTCGACGAAGCCCATGGAAAAATAGTGTTGCCCATCGAAATCACCCACTTCGTAGACCGGAA
>CALBSZ010000279.1 GCA_937967665.1 uncultured Planctomycetaceae bacterium | reverse complement strand
GATACCGAAGGCATCTTCGCGTACGGCATTTACGGCGAAGGGGATTCCATCCTCGGTGGAAGCCCTGGAAGATGAAACCGCGGTGTTTGCATGGCTGAACGAGTTCTGGCAGATCTTCGTGTTGGTGCCGATCATGGGCTTCTGCCAGTTGTCGCTGTTCGCCGGCTACGCCATATACTTTCCGGAACTTTTTCCGACGCACCTGCGGAGCACGGGGACGAGCTTCTGCTACAACGTGGGCCGGTTCGTAGCGGCGATCGGGCCGGCAGTTCTGGCTTTGCTTACCACCCACGTATTTGCCGGAACTGACGAGCCGCTGCGCTACGCCGGCCTGACAATGTGCGGGGTCTTTCTGGTCGGTCTGTTCGTCTTGCCGTTCGCCCCCGAAACGAACGGTCAGCCCTTGCCGGAATGAAGCGCATGAGCAACTTAAGGGAAAGTGTGTGAACGAGCATTTTCAAGACTACTTCCTTCACGTCCTGCTGCAGCTCGCGGTGATCATGACAGCGGCGCGGGTTGGCGCGTGGCTGTTGGGGAAACTTGGACAGCCGCAGGTGGTGGGCGAGATTGTCGCCGGGCTGTTTTTGGGGCCGTCGTTGTTGGGGCGGATTATGCCGAGGGCGGGCGACTTTCTCTTTCCCGATGACACGACCGTGGTGTTCCACGTTCTAAGCGAGTTGGGACTCGTGCTGCTCATGTTCCTGATCGGACTGGAGTTCGACTTCTCGCACCTTCGGCATGTGGGAAAAACGGCGAGCAGTGTGGCGGCAGCGGGAATTGTTTTGCCGTTCGTACTGGGATTTTCCCTGGCGATGTGGATGCACCCGGCGGTAGCAGCCGATGCGAATCGCACGGCCTTTGCGCTGATCGTCGCGGTGGCGTTGTCGATCACGGCGATTCCGATACTGGGGCGGATCATGGTCGAACTGAACATCCACCGCACACGACTAGGGACGCTCACCATCACGGCGGCGGCGATCGACGATGCACTGGGCTGGATACTGCTCGCCGCAGCGAGCGCGATGATCCACGGCGGGTTCGAATTGTGGGCCATGGCGAAGATGGCAGTGTTGACTATTGGTTTCGTAGCGTTTTGCTTGTTCGTTGCCCGGCCATTGTTAACACGTTCGACGGACTATTTGTTGAGCCGCGGTAACGGGAACTTGTCGGTGGTAGAACTCTCGGTCGTGTTGGTGACGGTTTTCTTTGCGGCGGCCGCTACGAATGCCATTGGCATCTTCGCGATCTTTGGTCCCTTTGTTCTGGGGGCCGTGCTGTCAGACCAGCACGAATTTCGTGAAGCAGTTGGACGACAGTTGCGGGAAATCGTATACGCCTTGTTCCTGCCGATCTTTTTCACCTACACCGGCTTACGGACCAATGTGGGATTGTTGGAATCAGCGAGCGACTGGATGTTGTGCTTGCTGGTTGTTGCCGTGGCAACGGTGGGGAAGATGTTCGGCTGCGGAATCGCGGCACGACTGGGCGGGTTGTCATGGCGAGAATGCGGCTGCGTTGCGGTGATGATGAATACACGGGCCTTGATGGGCCTGATTGCCATTAACGTCGGCCGTGAACTGGGCGTGGTGCCGGACCGGGTGTTCAGTATGCTGGTCATCATGGCCCTGGCGACAACGCTGCTGACAACGCCGTTACTGCGGCGACTGCTGCATGGAGAGCACCTTGTGGAGGATCGGGAGCACGCTCCAATTGAAGTCGAAAGCGGAAACGGAAGGGACAATCTATGAATTGGGAAGCCTGGTTTACATGCACGACCGTTGTGGTCCGCGCGGTCCAAAAACAGTGGCGGCACGAAAGTTGGACGACGGAACGAGGTTCGACGCAAATTCGGTTGGAACAACGGGCGTCGAAAATCATGGTATCCAGCCGCACTTGCCTTTTTAAATTGGGAGTTTTTCGCGCAACGCGTGCAGAGCGCACGCAAAAGTGCAAGCCGAGACCGCTGGCAAATCACGCAGCGCGTTCGTACCACTGGATCAGCCCGCCGCGCCGTTCGCGGCCGGCCCATTTTCTTCGGAACGTATCCGTCGCGGCCCTTCCGTAGCCAACTCAGGTACGTCTGGTACGACACGTTCGTGCTCAGGTGTTTGAGCCCCGGCCCGATCCCCTGCGCCAGTTTCATCATCCGCGCTTTCTCCTCCTGGTCGAGGAAGATCCGCGTCTTGTCCACCTGCTTGCGGAGCATTTCGTTCTCGGCCCTTAGCCATTCGACTTGCCGGATCAGTTCGTAACGGGTGCATTGTGCAAGAAGGAACAGCACCAGCTGGAAAACCCGTCCCATCTTGGTAGAATCCCTTCAAATTCAGCGGTTTCCAGAGGGTGTTCAAAACTATTGATACACCGCTGAAACGCTCGCCGCACGCGGTTGATGGACCGACACCAGCCCTCCCGATGCAATGACCATTGCTGGTCGGCACGGCCTGCCCAGATTGCCGCGGGGAATTTTCGCGCAGACCGCTAACCAGACAGTGAAAAGTTTTTAAACTGTTGGTAACCTCAAAGCCACTGTAAAGGACTCGGACTTTCGCAAATCCATGCGATGACGTGGGTTCAGGAAACTCCGCCAAAGGGAGTCGTTGCGAAGAGGGTTGGCTTCGGGGAGGGGGCGGGAAAGAGAGCCGTGCGCCACGACGGAAAAAAAATCACCCCTTCGGACCCGCTTGATCCGCTGACGTCCCCTGCGTAACATGGACGGAACATGAGAAACCTGCCGAGGTCGGACGTTTGGCGCAGCCAGCAATAACTGCCTTTATGCCTGATGCCAATGAGGATCCTGTCGTTGCCACGGGACGCCGCGAAGCGGTCGTCGTCCTGACGCTGTTTCTCATCGCTTTGACCTACACGGTCGGCTATTGCGCTTGGCAGGGCTACAAGCGCTCGCTGGACGAATTAACGTTCGTCTTCGGATTTCCTGACTGGGTGTTCTGGGGCGTCGTCCTCCCCTGGGGAGTTTGCACGATCGCCGGCTGGCTGCTGAGCACTTTCTACATTTCGAACACACCGCTCGAACCGGCGGCACCTCCCCCCGGTGCCGCGACTGCGGAGACGCCCGTCGATGGCTGACCCGATGATCCCAGCAGGCGGATACAGCGTGTTTACTGCGCTGCTGATATTTATGATCGCCTCCATCGGACTAGGCATTTACGCTCAGAGGCGGATTGATCGCAGCACCTTTTTGCAGGGTTACTTCCTGGGGAACCGTGCGCTGGGGGCATGGGCGCTCGCGCTGACGGCGACCGTCCAAAGCGGCGGTACCTTCATGGGGTTTCCCGCACTGGCCTACAGTCACGGCTGGATCACCTCTTTGTGGATTGCAGGCTACATGATGGTGCCGCTCACCGGATTCGCGGTCATCGGCAAGCGGATGGCCCAGCTTTCGCGCCGCACAGGCGCGATCACTGTCCCCGACTTGATCCGAGAGCGTTATGGCAGCCCCGCCGCAGGCGCCATTGCCTCGCTGTTGATCATCGTCTTCATGTCCTGCATGATGGTCGCCCAGTTCAAAGCCGGAGCGATCGTCATGAAGCTCGCGTGGCCCGGAAGCGACGCGTTCGCTCCTGCGGCCGGCGACGTGGATTGGGCCTACCTCACCGGACTGGCGGTGTTCGCGGTCGCTGTCGTCAGCTACACAATGGTGGGGGGATTCCTGGCGTCGGTATGGACCGACCTGTTCCAGAGCCTGATGATGCTGGTGGGCGTAATGATCCTGCTGCTCCTCACCGTGCCGACCGTTGGAGGACTGGAGTCGGCCACGCGGGAAGCGGTCGCAGTGACGGACGCTAACTTTGCTTCCGGGCCGGGCTATGGTACGACCGGCCGTGCGTTCCTCACGCCGGGACTGGCGGTTTCGTTCTTCTGTGTGTGGGTGTTCGCCGGAATCGGATCCCCGGCAAGTATGGTGCGGGTGATGGCGATGGACAGCACCGACGTGCTCCGGAAGTCCATTGTCCTGCTGGCCCTCTACAACTGCCTGATTTACCTGCCGCTGGTGGCGATCTGCGTGGCGGGCCGGGCGATAATCCACCATCTGGACAAACCGGACGAAATCATTCCCCGCCTCGCCCTGACGGTAACCGGAGGACTCCCCGGCGGCTCGTTGGTCAGCGGCCTGATTCTGGCAGCGCCGTTCGGCGCGATCATGGCAACGGTGAGTTGCTATTTGCTGGTGATTTCCTCCGGCTTGGTGCAGGACTTATACCTGCGATTTCTTCGCCCCCACGCGGGGATGCGTGAGGTAAGACTTGTCACGTACGCATCGATGGCCCTTATCGGCGCACTGGCGATCGCGGCCAACGTGCGCCCAGTGAAGTATCTTCAAGTGCTCGTCGTGCTGAGCGGCACGAGCAGCGCAGCGACGTTCGTCGCCGCCGCGATTATGATGTGCTATTGGCGACGCGCTACAGCGGCAGGAACAATCGCCGCCATGCTGGCCGGGTCCGGGACGATGGCCACTCTATTCTTTTTCGGCTGGCTGCAACGCTTTGCATGGGCCGCGGTTGACGCCGGAACCGGCTCCGCATTTCTGACGTCAATCGCCAGCGCCCTCGGACCAGACCCGGGTATCGGGATCGCCGATCCGTTCCGGCCCTACTACCTGCTGGGCGTGGACCCGATCCTTTGGGGCTTGCCAATCTCCGCCGCGGCCGGAATCCTTGTGAGCCTGTGCACGAAACCGCCCCCTGAGGACTATGTTGCACGATTGTTTGACCGAACGAGCTGACCGCGCCACAATCGCTTCGGGCAACGTCGCCAGGTTCGCCGCTACCGAGTTGACACCGCTGCAGCCGAGCGGCGTGCGGACGCGTGTTTCATTTCAACTGGGAAACGCGACGATCAAAAAACGGCTCATGTCGCGCGGTCCAAAAACAATGCCGGACGGAAGTTGAACGACGAACCGAGGTTGGCGTCAAGATCTCTTGAACAAACTGTCGGCGGAAATCATGGTATGCAGCCGCAGTCGCGTTTGCAAATCGAAAGTTCTTCTCAGTGGGAGTGCACACTGAGCGCGTGCGTCGAGAACAGAAGTGACCAATGACCTCACGCAGCGCGTTCGTACCATTGAATCAGTCCGCCGAGTCGTTCGCGGCGGACGATTTCATCGAGTACGATCGTGTGACGCTCGGCTGGTGGGTTGGCGCACGACGGCGACAGGTGCCCGCAGGCCGAGTGGGCGCGATCGTCATTGTAGTAGCGGAGGTATTCACGAACGAGGTAGTTTAAATGCTGCTCGCCGAAGTTCAGAAAGCTGTCGAGGCATTCACGCTTTCTGTTAACCGACGGGCAAAGTAAAGTTTTGGCACTCCCCTCCGGTTAACGCAAAGAGAGAGAATTCCGTTAACCAAAAAAACGTGCGACACCGATTTCGTGTCGTCTGCCCTGCCCCGCAATCGCCATAAGGTGCGCTCGCTTCATGCCTTACGGCGGTTAACGGTCCCAACGTCTCTTTTGGCAAAGAGATAATTGGTTCGAAGAGGGTTTTGAACAGAGAGGGGAAGTTGCAAAATCTGAAATGGCTCCGGGGCAGATCAAAGATAAACAAGAAATCGTTGACACAATCGGCAAGCAGAACTCCGTGTGGTCATTCAACCGGATCAAACCCCAAGGATTCGTAGTAGGCGGCAACATCCTGTATCTGCTCACTAGTGAGCCTGCGGGCAATCGTCTGCATCAGGTGGGCGTATTCTGTCCCGCCGCGATGTTGGTTTTGGAACAGGCTTAGTTGCAGAACGAGATACCTGGAGTATTGACCTGCGAGTTGCGGGTAGTGCTGGTTGATCGGTTTCGACGCAGGACCATGGCAATCGACGCACGCCGGTATCCGCTTCTGCGGCAGCCCTTCCTGTGCAATCGCCGCTCCGCGGCGGATAGCGTCTTGGTCGCGGTCCCCCGTTTCGTCGTCGGACGCGGCGTCGAGCTTCGCATAATAATCGGCAAGTTGTCTTAACTGCCCGTCGGTGAGGCCGGCGGCGATCGGCTCCATGATTCCGCTATTTCTTTTCCCGGCAGTGTAGGCCTGCATCGCTGCGGTGAAATACGCTGCACGTTGCCCAGCCAAGCGGGGAAACGCGCCGGTGCCGCGTCCCAGGCCGTCGGCTCCATGGCATCGGCCACAGTTTTCCGCGACGATCCCAGCGATTGAGCCGGATTCTACGGGCGACAGTCCGTGCAGGGCCGTCGGTTCTTCATTGGGGGACGTCTCGCCAACAAGGGAACGATATTCCGCTGCGTCCAGCGACGGAAGTCTCTGCAAAAACGCGACGACCGCCCAGATTTCATCGTCGCGCTGTTGCGACGGAAAGGCGGGCATGCCAGTGAACTTCACGCCATGCTTTGCAATGTAAAACAGTTCCTGGGGTTCCCATTGATCGACTTTCGGTGGCAGATAGGGCGGACGCGGCGTCATGGCACCCGCGACGCGCGGATGCGGATGATCGGGCCGCCCGTGGCAAGGCGCGCAGCCCACCTCATAATATGCGGCTCCTTTAATGACTTGCGACTCGTCGTCCAGTGGGGGGACTTCCATACCAAGCGTATGCGTTGCGACGGATTGCTTCATGGAATAATTGAGGAACCATGCGGTGATCGGCCAGTGTCCGGAGCTAGCTTTGATTGGTACGATGCCGGACGTGGTCACGACGAACGCTCCGACAGCGAGTACGAGCAGCAGCACGGTGGCCTGATAAGCCCGGCGTTTCCAGCCGGTCAGTTTTCCGCCAGTCAAGATATCCCAGAGACGGCTCATATCTGCTCCCTTCATCTCGCGACCTTGCCGCGTAGAACACCGGACATCAGCCAGAGGCCACCGGTTAGGTAGGACGCCCCGCCCAGAAAGATCATCACCACGCCGCCGAGATGCTGATCCTGTAGCGGAGTGAGACCGCTAAGGCCGGCCGCATGCGGGTACAGCGGCCGGGGTGCCAGGCCGATCAGGACACCGAGCAATGTCATGTGCATCGCGGTGAGCAAAAGGGCGATCGCTCCGGACATCGATCGCCCGTGCGGCCGCGGCCGCTCTCCGCCGATGGCCGACAACCACAACCACAACCCGGTGACGAAAAACGTGCCCTGCTCCGCAATCAAACCCCACGTCGTATGGCGTGCCGTGTGATGCAGTTGCGGGGCGTGCCAGGCCCAGACGGTGACGAATTCCAGCATTGATACGGGGATCGGAGAAAATTGCCTCGGCCAGCGGCGGACCGGATCGAACCGCGTGCCCGCTATTCCGGCCGCCAGTAGCGGAGTCGCCACAGCGACGACGCCCATATGTACCGCCATGTGCCCAAAGAACGTACTTCGCGCCAATTCCGCCACGGGCCCGAACCACATGGCGAGCAGCATGCATCCTCCCAGGAACAACAGCAGGCGTCGCATCAGTGGCAGGTCTCCACAAAGATTGCCACGACGGCCACGAAAATTGTCGCGACCGCGCTCAGTCCCGCAAGCAACAGCGTTGCAAAACCGAGAAACCGGTGGCGATCGCGCGGCGTGTCAAAATCGTGGGGCGTGGTGGCGCCGCCGTATGTGTGTCTGCGATAACCGTACCAGCCAGCGGCGGCAATCCCACCGAGCGCCAGCAGCGTGAATACTGCGATCGCAATTCGCACGGCGGTCAGTGATCCGTCACGGCCGGCCGACTTGGCGCACCATACGGCAGCGGTCACGTAGGATGCCAGAAAGTGAGCCGCCCAGATCGATGGTCCGGCGGTGATCATCATCAGGCTTTGGTTGGTTTCGTGTGTTTCATGCGACTCGTCCATCTCGCTGGGCGGGTCGCCATGATTGTGTCCATTCGAGCGTGACATTGCGATCCCTTTAAACGACCAATGGAAATCCGGCGATCACGGCAACGGTGATGAACACCGTCAATGCGATAAAGTGCCAGTAGAGCGTCACGTTGCAAACGTCAATGTCGTACCGTCCTGACATCTTGCCCGCGATCCGCCGCGCCGCGCAGTACAATTGCAGCATGCCCCCCACGAGGACATGCAGCACCGTCCAGATCACAAGCAGCCAAACCGTGGCGGGGTAGACGTGCGCCGTCGGGTCCATTCCGGTCAACCATGGCCCGGCCGTCAATGCCAGTCCCCCGGACACGGACAGTCCTAGCGCCGTTAATATCGCGGTGTAAAAAAGCCCTGCGCGATCCTGCTTGTTCCACCGCCGCGCGAGAAGCGTAAGGACCCACGCGGCAAGCAGCAGCCCGCCGCCGAGCAGTGGCCAGAAAATCCCCGGTCCCGGCGAACCAGGCAACGGAAAGTCCTCCCGCGACGTCCAATAAAAGAAGTAACCGAACACGAGCGACACGAATGCCGTAAAGTCTCCCAGCATCGTGATGAACATCGCCCACCAGCCGACCGATTCGGCACCGGTCGCGTACAGCGGCAGCTTGATCCCCAGCCCGACGTCCTTTTCTTCCTTTTCGGGAATGACCGAAGTTCCCGTCCAGATCCAGACGAAGATCGCAACGACAGCGGCTACGCCGCTGACGATGGCTGGTGTCCACCAGTGAAACGTTGAGAGAATGAAGAAGCCGCCCGTAAACAGCGCGGCGACGAGTGTGAGAAACGTCGGTCCCGGCACGCGCAGGCACTGCGTCGGACGCGCATCGATCACCGACGTCACCAGCGTCTCGCGTTTTCCCTCTTCCGCATCGGGCAGGAAGAACCGTCCCTGGTCGACGTCGCGGACGAGGTTCGGCTGGTCCCACAGCGGATAGCGGCCATCGATCTCCGGGATCGAGCGGACACCCCACGGTTTGTCGGGCATTTCGGCGAGCCACTCCAGCGTACCGGCTCCCCACGGGTTCCGCTCGCTGACCGGCTGCTTTCGCTTGGGCCGCAGCACGTCCCACAGGAAGATAAGAAACCCGGCCGCTAAAATGTAAGAACCAATCGTCGAGATGAGATTCAAACCGTCGAATCCCAGTCCACCGGGATAAGTGAACACCCGCCGCGGTAGTCCCCGCAGCCCAGTCAAATGCATCGGGAAGAACGTCGTGTTGAAGCCGACGACCATGATCCAGAACGCCCACATCCCCAACTTCTCGGAAAGCTTTTTGCTCGTCGCCAACGGAAAGAAGTAGTAAAACCCACCGATGATGGGAAACAGCGTGCCGCCCACGAGAACATAATGAAGATGACTAACCACGAAGTAAGTATCGTGAGCCTGGAAATCGAACGGCACCAATGCGACCATTACCCCGGTCAATCCGCCGATGACGAACGTGATCAGCCCGCCCAGCACAAACAGCATCGAGGCGGAGCGTGTGGTGTGGCCGACGAGCAGCGTGGCCAGAAAACAGAAAATCTGAACGCCTGTGGGAATCGCAACCGCTTCAGAGGCGGCGGAGAACAGACCGAGTGAAACGCCCGGCAGCCCCGTCGTAAACATGTGGTGCACCCACAAGCCGAAGCTGAGAAATCCGGTCCCCACCGCGGCGAGTACGACCCAACTGTACCCGACAATCGGCGTCCGCGCAAATGTGGGAACGATCATCGCCACCAGCGCGATGGATGGCAAAAAGACGATGTAGACTTCCGGGTGCCCAAAGATCCAGAAAAGGTGTTGCCACAACAGCGGATCGCCGCCGCGCGTCGCATCGAAGAAGGGCCAGTCGAACGCCCTTTCCACTTCGAGCATAATGTCCCCCGCGATCAGCGGCGGAAAGGCGAACAGAATCATCCCGGCCACTACCAGGATGTACCAAGCATACAGCGGAATCAGATTGACCCGCATTCCCGGCGGCCGGCATTTGAGAATGCCGACGATGATCTCCACTGCGGCTGCAATCGATGCAAGTTCGATGAAGGTCAGCCCCAGCAGCCAAATGTCCGCCCCCACACCCGGCTGGTAGTCTGTTGTCAGGGGCGGATACATGAACCATCCTCCCTGCGGAGCGGCGTTGAAAAAGATCGAGCCGCAGACGAAAACCCCTCCCAACAGATAACACCAGAACCCATATGCCGACAGCCGCGGAAAGGGGAGATCGCGGGCTCCCATCATCTCGGGCAGCACGAAGATCGTGAATGCCTCGAAGATTGGGACGGCAAACAGGAACATCATTACTGAACCATGCAGGGTGAAGATCTGGTTATACTGTTCGGCGGTTAGGAAATCGTTGTTGGGAAACGCTAGTTGCGTTCGCATCAACAGCGCGAGCGCACCGCCGAAAATGAAAAAGCCGAACGCCGCGGTGGTATACCAAAGCCCCACCTCCGAATTGTTGACGGCCGACCAGTACCGCCAGCCGGTGGGGGTTTTCCAGGCTTTCAGCAGTCGTTCTTCTTGAGCGCGCTGCAACTCTTTCGAGGGCTCCTTCGGAAGCGGCTCGATGTCTTCTGGGTGCGTCGTCGGTCTATCCTGATTACTGTCCATTGCTGTCAGTCCAGTCCGATCAAGTATTCGGCCAGTTCCCGCTGATCATCGGGCGGGAGCATATAGAATTCCGGCATCTGCACGCCCGGCTTGACCGAATCGGTATGGGCAATCCACCGCAGCAACCCGTCCCGGTCGTTGGCGAGAGCCGCCGCACCAATTTTCCGCCGGCTGCCGACGTGCGTCAGGTCGGGGCCAATCACGCCCTTAGCTTCGGTGCCTCGAATCGCGTGGCAGGCACCGCATCCGCTGGAAGCGAAGATCGTCTGACCGCGGAGGGCCCTGTCATTCGTCGGTGCAACAGCAACGTTTGCTTGATGCTCCAACCAGGCGTCGAAATCTTCCCGTTCCTCGACCACGACTGTGAACGCCATAAAGGCGTGCGACGAGCCGCAGTATTCCGCGCACACGCCGCGAAATACGCCGGTCCGGGTTGGCTCCAGATGAAGACGATTCGTTCGGCCGGGTACCATGTCGATTTTCCCCCCCAGCGAAGGAATCCAGAACGCGTGCACGACGTCGGCGCTTTCCAGCT
Source organism: uncultured Planctomycetaceae bacterium (assembly GCA_937967665.1). Classification (GTDB taxonomy): domain Bacteria; phylum Planctomycetota; class Planctomycetia; order Pirellulales; family Pirellulaceae; genus CALBSZ01. Next base: position 674 of record CALBSZ010000279.1, on the reverse strand, counting down.
CGAACTCAACCGACTCGCCCACCGGAAGATGAATTTCATTGGCGAGCTCGACCGCTTTTCCCGAGGGGGTCTCGTAGCGGACACGCCACCAGAACTGCTCACCAGTGACATGAATCCGCTGGCTGCCCTCCGGAGCGGGTGCGACCAGATTGGGGAGCATCGAGAGTCCGTAGACGAGAAGCACAAAGAGCACCAGGGTGGGCACGGCCACACCGCCGCCGATAATGAATAGCGCGGTCCGCCGACTGTGTTGCCCCGCACTGCTGCGGTCAGCATAGATGGCCAGAACCACCACCGCCAGCCAGATGACGGCGGCCCCACCGGCCATCCAGTGGAAAAGATTCAGAATCTGTGCGGCCCCACGCCCAGCGGGAGCCAGTGCCGATTGCTCACCGGCGCAGCCCGCCAAAAAGAGGCTCACCAACCCGGTCGCCCCGGCAGAAAGAAATCTTGCATGCCTGGTTGGGCGCGAAGCTGGGCAAGTTCGGTCGCAGCAACACGAAAGGGCCATTACAAGTATTTCTTTCAATCAACGAAAATGCTGGGATTCAAAAGAGTTAGCAAGTCGGCCACTCCGGTGGAGATCAGAGATTAATCGCTCTGAGAGGGCGACCGATTCCGAAGCTCCCTCTCAGGATACATTACAGTTCTGTCATTCGCTTTACGGTCAGGGG
>CALBSZ010000278.1 GCA_937967665.1 uncultured Planctomycetaceae bacterium | reverse complement strand
AGAGGGGCGAGTGCTATTTGCAGACGCAGCGAACTGGGACGCTGCAGGAAGTCGGCCGCGCCCGGCAGCCACGGCGTCAATTCCCAAAGACGCTGTCCATCATCGACGAAACTTTGACCCGATCGCGTGATGATCGGGTTAGGAACGTAGGAGATCCCGTGCCGCGAGGCATGATCCAGAACGGCGTGAATGAACCGCAATCGCCACGGCGTTGGTGTTCCGGTCGGCCATCGGCGCAGGCAATAATCGCCGCGTGGCGTCCGGCAGCGCCAGAAGGCGGCCCCGCTAAAACCTCCCGCGTTTCCCAGAAACTCTACTCCGGTAATGTGGTTGAGTTCGTAGTGCTGCAGCGTGTTGAGCGAAAATTCTGAATTCATCGTCAGTTTTGACTCGACCAACAAAACCCGCATGGCCGGCGGCGATGTTGCATTTTGTCAACATTTGCCGGTTGGACATATTTCGCGAGCGAGGCAGAATGGGGTATATTTTATTCGCTGCGAACTATCCTGTGTCGATCCGCGATGTCGCACGCCCCACCCAACGAAGTGGACGCTTCGTTCATCATCACGCATCAAGGCGAGAAAGCAACCATGTTACAACGCGCTACCTTTGGCATCCTACTGACGTTTAGTTTCGCCTTCGTGGTTGCCCCTAGCTGGGGCCAGGAAGAAACAGGCGAGGAAAGCTCGCAGGTCGCGGCGGGGACCAGCCAGCCTGAAAAGGCGGCCGTATCGGGTTCTTCGAAACCCGCCTCCAACTCGGGGTCCTCTTCCTCCGCGTCCAAGCCGTCGCCGCCCAAGTACGCGTCCTACCTGAAAGACGCGAAGGCCATCCATGGCTTGATACCACTGCACCACAAGGGCAGCAAGCTGTATGCGGAACTGAGTTCCTCGCATTACAGCAGCGAATACATCGTGCTGATATCGATCGCGCGCGGTATTGGCCAAGGGCCCTTGTACGGCGGCATGAGCTGGGGTTTCGGTGACGATTGGGTCTGGAAGTTTCGCAAGGTCGACGACCACCTGCACATCATTCGCCGCAACGTTCGCTTCAAAGCGAACAAAGACACGCCGGAAGCCGCCGCCGTGGCCAATGCGTATACAGACAGTGTGCTGTTCAGCCTGCCGATCATTACGAAGGGACCGAAAGGCGGCGATCTGGTGGACTTGACGCCCGTCTTCATGAGCGACCTGCCGCAGATTTCGATGGTGTTGCGAGGGTTCGTTTTCTCGGCCAGCAAGTCCTCCTGGGCCGGCGTGAAAGGTTTTAACGACAACGTCGAACTGCAGGTAGCTGCCACCTATGCCTCCAGCGGCACCATGGATATCGATTCCATCGCCGATAGCCGCGGCGCCACGATTAACGTTCACTATTCGATTAGCAAGGTTCCCACTTCCGGATACACGCCCCGCCTGGCAGACGACCGTATCGGTTACTTCCTGACCGTTGTCAAAGATTTCTCGGAGAAGAACGACGACGAATCGTTCGTGCGCTACATCAATCGCTGGAAGCTGCAGAAAGCCGATGCGAAAGCGGAGATGTCGGTCCCCAAGGAACCGATCATTTTCTGGCTGGAAAAGACGATTCCGTTCGCCTACCGCAAGCCGATTCGCGACGGGATCCTGGAATGGAACAAGGCGTTTGAAAAAGCCGGTTTCTACAATGCCGTGGAAGTCCGGCAGCAGCCGGAAAACGCGGACTGGGATCCGGAAGACATCAACTACAACACGTTCCGCTGGATCACCTCGAGTGCCGGGGTTGCCATGGGGCCCTCGCGAGTCAATCCGTACACCGGGCAGATCCTGGATGCCGACATCATTTTCGACGCGGACTTCCTGGACGTCTGGAAACGCGAGTTCGAAACGTTGTCACCCGACAGTATCGCGGCCATGAAAGGATACTTCCGCGACGACGCGAGTGTGAAGTGGCCCCTGGGTATCTACTCGGCCGACCAGCGGTGCGCGCGGAGTCTGGGGATGGCCCATCAATTCGCCTTCGGTTCCGCGGTGCTTGATGTTCGGGCTGCGGATCCCAAGAAGTCAGCCGAAATGCAGGAGAAGCTGATCCGGCAGGGCTTGAAAGAAGTGACGATGCACGAAGTCGGACACACGCTCGGCCTGCGCCACAACTTCAAAGCCAGCACTTATCTCGAACTCAAGGAACTCAACGATCCAGCCAAGACGAAAGACGGCATGGTCGCGTCGGTGATGGACTATACCCCAGCCAACATCGTCCCCAAGAAATGGCAGCAGGGAGACTACTACACCACGACCGTCGGACCGTATGACATCTGGGCCATCGAATACGGCTACAAGGTTTTTTCCGGAGGCACCAACGGCGAGTTGGCCGAGCTGAAAAAGATTGCCGCACGCAGTGGCGAGGAGGCTCTGCAATACGCGACGGACGAAGACACGCGCCGCTCGAGTCCCGATCCGCGTTCGGCAAGGTTTGACCTGGGCAAGGACCCGCTGGAATTCGCCAAGCAGCGCGCCGAACTCGTCAAAGAAACGATGCCCGGTATCGTCGACCGCATGACGAAGGAAGGCGACGACTACACGAAAGTGCGACGCGCGTTCAATGTGCTGCTGGCCCAGCATGGCAGCGCCATGGAATACGTCTCGCGCTACGTCGGCGGACTCTATACAAGCCGCAGTCACAAAGGGGACAAGGACGCCAAACCGCCCATCGAGAGCATCGATCCCAAGTACCAGCGCGAAGCGTTGGCGCTGTTGGAAGAGCAGGTTTTCGACGACGAACCGTATCTGTTCTCACCGGAAATTTATGCCTACCTGGCGGCCTCGAATTGGCAGCATTGGGGCTCGGGCGTGACGCTGCAGGAAGATTTCCCGCTGCACGACGTGGTCGCCATGTGGCAGCAGACGATACTTTCCCAGTTGCTCTCCCCCGTGACGCTCGAACGTATTCACGACACCGAGTTAAAGGTGGCGCCCGACCAGGATGCGTTCACGGCAGCCGAGTTGATCGAACGGCTGACCAAGGCGATTTTCGCGGAAGTCGACCACGTCAAAGATGGCAATTACACCAATCGCAAGCCGGCGATCAGCAGCCTGCGCCGCAACCTGCAGCGGAAATATCTGAGCCAGGTTTCGCGGATTGCCATGGGCACCACCGGGGCGCCGGCCGACTGCCAGACAATCGCCTATGCTGAACTCCACGACCTGCGCGAACGCATCGAACGACTCCTCAACAGCAACGTGAAACTGGACAGCTATTCACGTGCTCACCTGCGTGAAACCGCGAGCCGTATCGAAAAGGTTCTGAACGCCGAACTGTTCCTCAGTTCGCCGTAGGCCCGGGACAGAATCATGCCTGCTCCTCGTCCGCTCCGACAACGGCGACCGCAGCGTCACGTTCGGTAAAGTCGTCACATTTTGACTAACCGGCAAAATTGTCGTCTTCGGCATCTTCCGAACTATTGGAATTACGCGAATTCGCCGCTCGATCGGTCCGATAACGAAACTGAATATAGTCACCTCGCGCTTTTGCCGTGGCGGCAGGTCCACCGTCGCCGTCGTCTTGCTGGACAACGACCACGCGACTTGGTTTCCAAGTGCCTTTCCGCCGTGGCACGCAGTTCCTCGAAAACCACAGATACGGAATCAGACCCATGAAAATGAACTACTTCTATCGCCTGGCGATGCGGTTGGCGGCCTCATCGCTCATGCTCGTGCTATTGGGCGTAACCGCCCACGCGGAACCTCTTGTTCCCGGAACCGGTGTCCGCTTGACGAAGGTTGGCGACGACTTTGAGGAAGAGGATTGGAGCTTCGTGCATCGCATGCCGAAGAGCAGCGAGGAAATCGACGGCGCCCTGCGTGGACCGACGGGGCGTTCCAAGAATGGCCGCTGGTACGAAGGCGCGAAACGCGGGCAACCCGATTACATCGTGCGTGTCGAAACGCCCGAAGGCGGCCTGGCCGGCAGTACGCACGCGCTGATGCTGCGGACTCTGAACAGCGGCGTCCCCGGTCGATATAGCTACAAGATGGAGCAAGACGATTTTGTCTGCGATGTCAATTACCGGCTTCGCGGGTCCATTCCGGTGTGGCAGGAACCGAGCGTGGTGACCCGCATCTACATGCCGCCGATCGAAGAATGGGAAAACCGCACCGGCTGCCACTTCGCCTTCCGGCTGGCCTGCACGGTCACCACCACGGAACGCGAGAGCGCTGGCCTGTTCGGCTCGCGCAACGTTACCAAGTCGGAACCTTACTGGCCGGGCCTGTTTATCGACTACACCAGCGCTTCCGACAGCAAGGAAGATTACCCGACGGTACGTTTCCGCGTTCGTGCCAACGGTCGAGGCGGCGACTTCCGCGGACCGTACATCACGCAAACCGGCTGGTGGACCATGGGCATGTCCGTCACGCGCGACGGCATGGTGCACTACTACGCCAAGCCCGGTATCGACGACCTGACTCCAGAGGATCACTTGTACTCCGGGTTCCCCTACAGCTTCCGCGCGGAATACTTCAAGACATTCTTTTTCTGCGTGTGCAACAAGTATGATGGCAAGACCTGGTCGGCGCCATGGATCGTCGACGATTCCTTCGTCTACGTGAAAAACAGCCGCTAGTGCGAGTCGCACGGACGTGTAGCGTCTCCAACGCTGTAAATCACCGTGGCAATTGGCGAAAAACCGCTACACTAACGCGAAACGCGCTGTAGACGTTCGCCAAGTAACAGCAAAGCCATAGCCGCTCGC
>CALBSZ010000277.1 GCA_937967665.1 uncultured Planctomycetaceae bacterium | reverse complement strand
CGCGAATGCAGAACCACCAGTTTTCGCTCGTTTGCTCGACACCACCCTACAACCTTATACCTACCGGCACCACAACTTTAGGACACCGTCCACGCGGATTCAGACTCCGCTTCAAGTACGATTGATGTTATAGTAACCAGGACTGCAACCTTTCGATTCCACTCTCCGAAAACAACGGTGCCGTATTGTGACCGCAGCCTCCACACCGCCGTTATGGCTTTCTTACTTGCGATTGTTCCGTATCCCGAATGTGTTCACCGCGATTGCCGGAGTCGCCATGGGGTACCTCGTCGTGCAGCGCGAGCCGACGGAGCAGCTGGGCGCGTTGGCGTGCCTGATTGCGGCGTCGTCGCTGTTGTACACGGCGGGCATGATATTGAATGATGTGTTCGACGTCGAAGTGGACCGCCAGCAGCGTCCGCAGCGGCCGTTGCCTTCCGGCGCGATTCCGCTCCGCACCGCGTCCCTGATGGGTTATGGCCTGCTGGTCGCCGGCGTGGTTGCGGCGGCGGCGGCGGGCTGGATCCAGCCTCGCGACGGCGCGATCCCCTGGCGCAGCGGTGCAGTCGCCGTGACCCTGGCGATGACGATTGTGCTCTATGACGGCGTGCTCAAGAAGACATTCTTGGGACCGGTGGCGATGGGAGCCTGCCGGTTCCTGAACGTGTTGTTAGGCATGAGTACCGGAGTGGCCGCCGCCCGGCCGTGGCAAATCCTCGGCTACACTGATTATCATTTCTTCATCGCCGGCGGGATCGGCGTCTACATCATGGGCGTTACGTGGTTTGCACGCTCCGAGGCAGTAGGCAGCGAGCGGCTGCCTTTGATTGGTGGACTTCTGCTGATGATTTCCGGTATGATTCTGCTGGGCTCGTTTACCACCCGCTGGCCGGCCGAATTCGGCTTGCTCCAGATGAGTCCCAGGACCTGGGTCGTCCTGTTGGGTTTGCTGGGTTTGGTAACGGTTCGACGATGCGGCGCTGCCATTCAGGATCCCTCGCCGATGAGTGTGCAAAGTGCCGTGAAACATGGCATCTTGTCGCTGATCATGCTGGACGCGGCGGTGGTGTTGATGACGGCCGAGCCCTATTGGTGGAGCGTCGGCATTGTGTCCTTGCTGGTGCCGACGATGTTACTCGGCATTTGGGTTTACTCCACGTAGGAGTTGGATTTGTCAGCGCCAGGTTTGCTATGTGCACACACGTTTAACCCAAAGCCGCAGGCGTTGGCGCGATTCGGCCACCGGCGCCTGCGGCTGAGGGTTAAACAGAACGACGTCCCCCAAAGAAAGTGGCGTCCCACGACAATCACCTCGCTTGGAGGAAAGAGGCCATCATGTTCCGTTGCCTTTGCATCTTTCTGTGTTTCAGCGTTTTTTCCCCGCAACTGCTGGCGGCCGATGCAGCTCCATCGGTTGCGGACATCTTTGAACAGGCAAAGCCCTCCGTCGTGGTGATTTCCCTGACCGGTCGTGACGGCGAACGGCAGGGGATCGGTACGGGGTTCATCGTATCGGAGTCGGGATTGGTCGCCACGAACATGCATGTGGTGGGAGAAGCCAGACCGATTTCGGTGCAACTGCAAGACGGCACGAAGCTGGAAGTCACCGCCGTCCACGCTTCCGACCGCAATCTGGACCTGGCCGTGCTGCAGGTCGATCCCAAGGACAAGAAACTAACCGCGCTGGAACTCGGCGACTCGGACCTCTTGAAGGAGGGAGAAGCCGTTGTCGTCATTGGTAATCCGCATGGCTTGAAGCATAGTGTCGTCACCGGCGTGGCATCGGGGCGTCGTGACATCGACGGCCGCAACATGATCCAGTTGGCCGTGCCGATCGAACCCGGGAATAGCGGCGGTCCGGTCCTGGACTTCCACGGACGCGTGCACGGCATCGTCACTATGAAGTCCGCCTTGACCGACAATCTTGGTTTCGCCGTCTCCGTCAACACTCTGAAGCCGCTGCTGGAAAAGCCCAATTCCATTCCGATGGCCCGCTGGCTGACCATCGGCACGTTGGACCCCGCGGAATGGTCGACGCTGTTTGGAGCGCATTGGCACCAGCGCGCCGGGCACATTTTCGTCGACGGCGCGGGAGAGGGGTTTGGCGGCCGCTCGCTCTGTTTGTTTGAAAAGGAGCAGCCGGCCGTTCCCTATGAACTGGCGGTGACCGTCCGGATGAATGACGAGAGCGGAGCGGCGGGACTCGTCTTTCACGCCGACGGAGCCGACCGGCACTACGGCTTCTATCCCAGCAACGGCGGGTTGCGATTGAGCTGTTTCAAGGGTCCCAACGTCTTCAGCTGGCAGGTCTTGCGAGACATCTCGTCGAAGCATTATCGGCCCGGTCAGTGGAACGACCTGAAGGTGCGCGTTGAGAAAGATCGGATCCAGTGTTACGTCAACGACGAACTGGTCATCGAATCGCGCGACGACACCTTCACGTCGGGAAAAGTGGGGCTCGCCAAGTTCCGTCAGACGCAAGCCGAGTTCAAGAACTTTGCCTGGGGCGCGTCGCTCCCGTCGCGGCAATTGGACGCGGATGTGGTCCGCGAGATCAACGCCATCGTCGACGCCCTGCCCGACCTGGATGCGGTCGTTGCCGAACACTTGCAGCCGCTTTCGGAAACGGCCGATGCCAGCGCCGACGTGTTGCGGGAACGTGCGAAAGCGCTGGAAGAACAGGCGGCGCACTTCCGTCGCCTGGCGGCCGACGTCCATGTCCATCGCGTCACACAGGAACTGCGGAAAGTTGTCGAGGCGGATGAGGTGGATCTGATTCACGCTGGCCTGCTGATTGCCAAACTGGACGACAGCGAGCTGAATATTGACGCGTATCGTGACGCTGTGGCACGGATGGCTGCCGAAATCGCGAAGTCGCTTCCCGAGGACGCCGCCGCTGCCGAAAAGCTGGAAGGTCTGCGCAAGTACCTGTTTGCCGAGAACGGTTTTCACGGCAGCCGCAGCCAGTATTATCACCGAGCCAACAGTCATTTGAATCGCGTCATCGATGACCGCGAAGGCCTGCCGATCACGCTTTGCGTCCTGTATATGGAACTCGGAAAACGCCTGGGCTTGAATATCCAGGGGGTTGGCTTGCCGGGGCATTTTGTGGTGAAGTACGTCGACACGGAATCGGACGGCCAGCTGATTGACGTGTTCGACGAAGGGAAAACGCTGAGTCGCAAAGAGGCAGCCGAACTGGTGGTGGCGTTCACCGGTCGTGCATTGAGCGACGAAGACCTGGAACCGGCGGAGGATACCGAAATCGTCCATCGCATGCTCCGGAATCTCTATGGTTTGGCCGAGCGGGATGCGGCACAGGAAGACATGCTGCGGTACCTGGAAGCGCTGGTTGCAGTCGACCCCGACGACGCCCGACACCGGGGTCTGCGCGCGGTACTGAGGCATCAAACAGGACGCCGTGCTGCGGCGTTGGAAGACCTGGATTGGTTCTTGACCGAGAAGCCCGCCGGAATCGACCTCGATCGCATCCGCGAAATGCGCGACTTTTTCCTGCACAACCCACCGCACTGATGCAGGCTGCGCGGCGAGGGGCGCGAAACAAACCGTAGGTCATGCTCTGCATGACACAAACCCGACGGATTGAGCCCGTTTACTTCGCTTCTCGCCGTTTACTCAAAGAGCCGTTTGTACATATTCGTGCAGAAGCGGTCGGTCATGCCGGCGATGTAGTCCGTCACGCTGCGGGGCACGCCGTACTGCCGCGCGCGTTCCTGAAACCGCGACGGCAGCAAGTCCGGTCTTTGACACAGCCGTTCGAACATCTGGCGCAGCTGCTGCTGAGCGCGGCTGCGTACCTCAATGAGTTCCGGGTGGCGATAAACGCGCTCGTACAGGAATCGCTCCAGCGCCTTCTTCTTTTCGGCCAGTTCCGGACTTTCTCGAAGTTGGAAAGCTCGGGCCTCCTCGGCGGTGGCGAAACCGGCACGTGTCAATTCTCCCGCGCAATGATGTAGCACGTCGCTGACCTGGCAGTCCAGCAGTTGGTGGACCAGCGACATCCGCAGGTATTCATCGGTCAGATTCGCGTGTTGCTGGTGAATCCATTCGAGCGATTCGCGGACCAGTTCGATTTCAGACAGTTCGTCGATGGTGACCAACTTCAGCTTGACGGCATCGTCGGTGTCGTGTGCGTTGTAGGTGATGCTGTCGGCCAGGTCCACAAGCTGCACCTCCAGCAGCGGGCGCATCGTGGGCGAGTCCTTGTTGGCGCGCACCCGCTGCCCGTCCAGGACCTCGGCGGTCAGATTCAAACCGGGAAACGCGGGATACCGCACTTCCAGTTCTTCGGCGATGGTGAGGGCGTGTTGATTATGCGAAAAACCGCCCTGTGCGGACATGCATTCGGCGAGCGCGTCTTCGCCGGCGTGGCCGAAGGGCGGATGGCCGATGTCGTGAAAGAAGGCCAGGGCTTCGATCAGATCTTCGTTCAATCGCAAACCGCGTCCCAGCGTGCGCGCGATCGACGCTACTTCGTGTGTGTGGGTCAGCCGGGTGCGATGGTAGTCGCCTCGATCGCCGGTGAAAACCTGCATCTTGCCGCTCAGGCGGCGAAAGGCGGCGCTGTGCAGGATGCGGTCGCGGTCCCGCTGAAAGGGCCCCCGGTAGGGGTGCTCCTGCTCGTCGTACCGGCGCCCCTGGCTATCCGAGCTGTGCATGGCGAACGGGGCCAGCAGCAGCCGTTCCCGCTCGGCAGTGGTTGGAAGCGTGGAGTCGGACATGAATCGGGCCAAGGGACTTGAGTGCGTTCGTATCTTTATAGCCGCTCCATCCGGCGCCGCGTAGGTGTGGCAGCGGATCTGGTTCCCAGGCTCTATCGGGGATTATTCACTTAGATAGGTCAAATTCGCGTAAGTGATTGGTGGGCCAGCG
>CALBSZ010000276.1 GCA_937967665.1 uncultured Planctomycetaceae bacterium | reverse complement strand
GTTACGGACAGGGTTCCGAGCGACAGATTCCGTCGGCGGGCATGATGAAGTTCCCACCGTCGCCGCTGGAAGGTCCGTTTCGGCTGGTGGTGACTGCCAGTGCGGAACCTATCGACGGTGTCGATCCACCGGTCATCGGCGTGCATCTCGGTTACCGCAACAGCCCGAACAACTTTCGCATCCAACTGGTTGGCGAGGCGACGCTCACGGGTACGCCCGATAACCCGCAGACGTTCGAGCTGCGCGGGCGCATGGAAAACTATCCGCGCCCTGACGGCAGGACGCCCATCAAGGAACGTCGTAATCCGGGGCTGCGCATCGGCTTTAGCAATTCATACTACGCCAAGTATCCGTCCGGCATTTTGATGGCGAAGTGGCCCAAGGACGCAAAGAGAAAGCCGCGTACCGCCGAAGAACGCCTTTCCAGAGACGCGGCCAAGAACACGCAGCCCGGTGAAGAAGGCATGCCGCGGATCAAGATTCATTCGGTCGTCTACGAGGCACCTTATTATGACGTGTGGCCACCGAAGTATCATACGCGGATCCTGTTCCCGTCGCCGTTGCGTGAAACGGATGAACGGGCTTACGCACGGGCTGTGATCGAACGGTTTATGAAGCGGGCCTTCCGACGCCCGGTGACCGCCGTTGAAGTTGCACGATTGATGCGAGTCTACGACGAACTCGTAGGACGGGTACTCTTGCCCGTCGCCTCGGAAAACGTTGAGGCTAAAGTGACGGGCAAGAGTGCCCGTCCTACTTATTCGATCGAGTTGACTATGCGCGAGGTATTGGCCGAGGTATTGGTCGCTCCTGAGTTCCTCTACCTGATGGAGCCAACGAGCGATTCGAAGAGACAGCCGCTGACCGATCATGAATTGGCGGTGCGATTGTCCTATCTGTTGTGGAGCACGATGCCGGACGACGAATTGATCGCGGCTGCCGATGAAGGACGCCTGAAAGATGACGCCTTTTTGGAAGAGGCCGCACGGCGGATGCTGGCGGACGAACGCTCATGGAACTTCGTTGCCAACTTTACCGATCAATGGCTGAAGCTCGACGAGCTGAACCGCATTGCGATCAACCCGGACTTTTATCCCAACTTCGACAGCTTGTTGAAGCACGACATGCGGTTGGAGACTCAGCACTTCTTCGCCGAGATCCTGCGTCGTGACTTAAGCATCTTTAACCTGCTCGATTCGGATTTCACGATGCTCAACGGACCGATGGCCGAGCATTACGGATTGCCAGGCCCGCGGTCAGGTCGTTTCGAGCGAGTGGCGTTGCGGCCGGAAGATCATCGCGGCGGGCTACTAGGGCAGGCCAGCATTTTGCTGCGGAATTCCAACGGCGAGGATTCGCATCCGATCTTGCGCGGCGCTTGGATCAAAGACCGCTTGCTCGGCGATCCTCCCGCGTCGCCGCCTCCCGACGTACCGGAGCTTGAAAAGGACAATCCTGAGTTCGCCAAGTTATCTCTGAAGAAGCAGTTGGAGATTCACCGGCAGCGGGAATCCTGCAACAGTTGTCACAAAGAAATCGACCCCTGGGGCGTGCCGCTGGAACATTTCGACGCCATCGGCCAGTGGCGCACGCAGCGGCGGGCGCTGGTTCCTCGGAAGAATGGGGATGGCAAGCGGCTCGACGTTTCCGATTCGCCGATCGAAGCGAACTCGCAATTGTCTAATGGCGACGAACTTCGCGGCTTTGAAGAATTGAAAGCCTACCTGGTGAACCAGGAGAAAGACCGTTTCGTGCGTGCGTTTGTCCGCCGAATGTTGACCTATGCACTGGGGCGGAATTTGGAAGTGATCGACGAAGAGACGGTGGACCAGTTAATCGCTGAATTCGCCAGGTCGGATTACCAAATCGACGAGTTGCTCGTCGCCATTACAAAGAGTACTGCTTTTCGAACAAAGTAACGATTTGACAAAAGCGGTTAGCGATTAGCAGTTAGCTTTTAGCTCTTTCGTTTGAGGGCTAACCGCTAAGAGCTAACAGCTAACAGCTAAGGAGCTAAAACATGAAATCCTGGCACATCGCACGTCGAACTTTTCTTCAGGGAACCGGTGCGTCGATCGCCTTGCCGCTGCTGGAAAGCATGGCGTCGGGCCGCGAAGCTGAGGCCGACGCGCTTCCGCGACGCATGTGTTGTTTCTATTTCCCGTTTGGCGTGGCGACCAAAGGCGAGTGGGATTGGTTCCCAACCGGTGACGAGAAGGATTTCACATTTTCCAAAACGCTGGCTTCGCTCGAACCGTTCCGCGACGACGTCACGGTGATGCAGGGGCTGAATCACAAAGCGGTGCAGTCCGTTCCTGGCCACGACTCGGGCGATTCCTTTCTGACCGCCGTACCGGTCAAGGCGCCAAACTTTCAAAACGCAATCTCACTCGATCAATTTGCGGCCCAGCACGTCGGTCACAAGACGCGGTTCAGCTCGCTCGTGTTTTCGTCGGACGGAGGAGTCGGCGAACCGACGCGCTCGCGGACGATTTCCTACAACAAGGAAGGCCGGCCTATCTCCGCGATGTCCGAACCGGATCAGATCTTCCAGCGGCTGTTCGGCGTGCCGACCGCAGCCGAACGCCTGCGCATGCAGCGCGACGCGAGTATCCTCGACCGGGTAGGCGAACACGCCCGTTCGCTGCGGCTGAAGCTGGGCCGCCACGACCAACGCAAGCTCGACGAGTATGTGGATTCCGTCCGGACGGTTGAGAAAAACATACAGAGTTCACAGCAGTGGGCGCTGACCGAGCGGCCCGAAGTCGATCCCCAGACGGTCAATCTCAACGTCGCGCTGGAACACGATCCGGACAATTTCCTCAAGACGATGTTCGACCTCGTCTTCCTCGCGCTGCGGACGGACACGACGCGGATCGTCGCCTATCAAATCTGTCAGAACCTGACGACCTCGCTCACATGCAATCGGCTGCCGAAAGCCATCGGCCTCTATAACTGGCACGGCATGGGCCACGGCCAGAACAAGAAGCCGCAAGACATCGGCCGCATGCAGGAGTACATCACGCAGAACCTGACTCGCTTCCTGCAAAAGCTGCGTGACGCCGAAGAGTCTGATGGCACGATGCTCGACCGCACGATAGTCTTGCACGGTTCGACCAACACTGCGACCCACGGCACGAACAATTATCCGCTGATCCTCGCTGGCGGCCGACACCTGGGAATGAAGCACGGCCACTACCTCGATTTTCGCTTGCGGCCCAGCCAGCCCTGCGCGAATTTGTTCGTGTCGATGCTCCACGGCATCGGCGTCCCCTCCGGATCTTTTGCCGACAGCACGGGCCCCATGAGCGAAGTACAAGCGTGAGAGTCGTGGTGACATTCAATATCCATCTCGTGTGGCATTAAACCGCTGGCTCTCGTGGCGGATGAATCGAGCCAAGGAGCCGCAGAGTGTGGCGACTTGTCGCCGCCATTGCTGTAAAAACATGATCCGTCTACTGACCAACAACATCTTGGGTTGAGTCATTTCGCGACTTTGCCACCGATGCCGTGCCAGATCATCATTCAAAGGCCGAACCGCTCGTCAGATTACTGTTGCTTACAAGGTCGCTCGCCGCACCGACACCACTCAACACCACTAGGAATACATCCACAGAAGAACTTCATGAATCGAAGAGGAGACGAAATGTCGCGACTTTCAATTTGTTCCATTCTTGTTTTGTTGCTCATACCATCCGTTGTACTCGCCGGCTATCAGGCTCCGCCGCACATTGACGGGTGCCAGTCGGCCGATGGGCGATTCGTTATCACTGCCGAATTGCTCAAGACTGGCAAACTGGGCCACGGTCCGAATGAATGGCGGGTGATCTGGAAAGACACCAAGAAGAAGATCGAACAAGAGATCACGCTCGAAGGATTGACGAAAGGACAGATCTTCGCACAGCTCTTCATGGCACCGGACGGTGAAACGTTTGCCATGTTCAATCACATTACGCTCTATTCGCCTGGCACGTCGAACATGCACGGTCCCAAGGGGCTTGCCCATCGCGAGGACTCCGATGCGTGGCGAAACCACGAGGCATTTTCGCATCGCTTGGTGATTTACCGTAAGGACGGCAGCATTCTCAAGGAGTTGAGTGCGGCTGACTTCGTTCAAGCCGATGAATGGCCCGCCATCGGTCGCATGTTCAATCGGTTGGAATGGTTGGCCGAGTATGACGACATCGCGTGGAAGTCTGCCGTCCGATACCCGTATGCGTTCTGCCGAGTGAGTCCGGACTACACGGTGCTCGAATTGCAGATCAAACCGCCCAAGGCGCGTCGCCAGGAAGGTCCGCGTATCGTACGTGTGTCACTGGTCGACGGCAGAATCTTTGGGCCAGCCCAATGGCCAACGGATTCCGAAAAGGTTCCAACGCAGCCCAGCAAGGGCTTGCTCGCGTTCCCGTCGCCGCTGTTGCCGGAGTGGCGCGAGAACTTTGTGCCGAGTCTCGATCCGGTTCGCCGTGCCGGTACGCTGACAATCGACGACAAAACTTACGCCATGGACGATCCCAAACTGGAGCCGATTCTGCAAAGACTGTCACTCGAACGTAAGAAGGCGAAGAGTACCACGTTCATTGGTCCGGCGACGCGATTCGTGTCAACTGCTCGGCTAGCCGCGTCAACGTCGGTTGAGCTGAAGTTGATCGCTGACGGTTACAAAAAAGCCGATACGCCGGGTTGGTTGCCCGGCGAAGGATGTTTGCTGTTTACGGACTTGGAACAGGGAAAGCTGTTCCGGCTTGATCCGCCCGCCAAGATCTCCGAGACGGATGTCAACGCAGGACGAGGCAAGATCGGACCGGACGGCCGTTTCTATGGGATCATCAACGGAATGATTGGCAGTTGGCGACCCGGCGACAAGGCAAGCATCATTCTGGAGAAAGCCATCGGCGGCCGGGAAATCTCGTTGAACGATATCGCGATCGGCAGCAAAGGATTCTTCTATTTCACGACGCTCAAAGACCCCAATAAGGGACGGTTGTCGGTCGTTGACATCGACAAGCAATCGGTGGCCGTCGCGTTTGACGGCGAGGACATTCCGGAGTTGGCGAACCCAAACGGCGTGGCTTTGTCGGCGGACGGCAAACATCTGTACGTCGGCATCTCCAACTACAAGAACCGCAAACACTCGGGCGTCTATCGCTTTCCGATTCGCGAGGACGGGTCACTCGATGTCGACACGGGCCGCAAGGCGAAGTGGGCGGCCGTGAAAGCCCCGGACGGCATCGCGGTTGCCACCAACGGCGACGTCTATTTCACAGCCGGGTCGAAGATTCACGTCTTCAGCGCCGAAGGCGAACGGTTGCGTGAAATCAAGATCCCGAAGGGCAGCGGCACAAACCTTTGCTTCGGCGGCAAGGACGGCCGCACGCTTTACGTCACGACGTGGAATGCGTTGTACGCAGGGGAGGTCGCGCCATGAGGAACATCACTTTGCTGCTGGTCGGGTTTCTGAACTTAGCCGTATCACTCGAGGTTGCCATCGCGGACCATCGTCCGAACTTTGTGTTGGTGATGGCCGACGATAAGTGTCACGGGAGTCCTCTAAATAGCGTGAATATGCGCGAAAACACGTCAGAAACGCGTAGCCGCGGAGTATTTTGAATCACAGACGATCCAGTCAAATTCAGTTCGAATATGGGCGAGTAACTACACTTTGCTACATGCTTCCCCCGCATATTTCTACCGCTGTTAATCGTTCGGTTGCATCCCGCGTCCCCTGCGTTTCCACGCCAATCGAGGCGACACGGCGGCGTTCGCTCTTGACCGGCCCCGCCGCCGCAAACTGTGAAGAGAAAATGTACGGTATCGTTAGGCCGACGGTCGCCGCTGATTGTGTCGTCTGCTTGAGAAAGTCACGGCGTGTCGAGTTGCGAAATGGCATGCTCCTACCTGAGTTGTAGTGATGTAGTTGTTGAATCGTATGTCGTGTTTGGTGTGACGCGCATGGTGGGGAAAGCGGTGGGCCACGATTGCCAACGGTATTCACTTTGCCGTTAGTAGTATCTCTTTCACAGGGTGCGCTTCCTCGACGCCGGTGAGACGTTGATCGAGGCCTTGGAAGCGGTAGGTGAGTCGTTCGTGGTCGATGCCCAGGGTGTGCAGGATGGTGGCGTTGAGGTCGCGGACGTGGACGGGGTCTTCGGCGATGGAGAAGCTGAAGTCGTCGGTAGCGCCGTGTGTCGTGCCGCCCTGAATGCCGCCGCCGGCGAGCCACATTGTGAAGCACTTGGCGTGGTGGTCACGGCCGTAGTTGCTGCGCGAAAGCCCGCCTTGCGAATAGACCGTCCGGCCGAATTCGCCGCCCCAGACCACCAGGGTTTCGTCAAGCATGCCGCGCTGCTTGAGGTCCGTCACCAGGGCGAACGTAGCGCGGTCAGTATTGCGGCAGAGTCCGGGCAGGTGGCCAACGACGTTGCCGTGCAGGTCCCACCCACGTTTGTAAACCTGCGTGAACTGCACGCCGCGTTCGGCGAGGCGGCGGGCCATGAGGCAGTTGTAGGCGAAGCTGCCGGGTGTGCGGGCCTGGGGGCCGTAAAGATCCCACGTGCTCTTCGGCTCGTCGGACAGGTCGGCCAACTCGGGCACCGAAGCCTGCATGCGGAAGGCCATCTCGTACTGGGCGATGCGGGCGTGTGTTTCCGGATCGGCGGTCTGCTCGTAGCTGTGGCGGTTCAGCGCGTTGACGGCGTCGAGCATGGCACGGCGGGTGTCGCGGCCCAGGCCGGCGGGGTCCTTGAGATAGAACACCGGGTCGGCCGCAGCGCGGAGCATCACACCGGCATAGCGTGAGGACAGGAACCCCGAGCCCCATAGCCGCGAGTTGATCGGCTGACCGTTGCCGACGGTGAGGTTGGAGTGGAGCACGACGAACGTCGGCAGGTTGTCGTTCGCGCTGCCGAGCCCGTATGCGAGCCAAGCGCCCAGCGCCGGCTTGCCGGGTATCATGTTGCCGGTGTTCATCATGAGGATGGCCGGCTCGTGGTTGATCGCGTCGGTGTGCATCGAGCGGATGACGGCAATGTCGTCGGCGAGCTTGGCGGTGTGCGGGAGCACGTCGCTGACCCAGCGGCCGCAAGCGCCGTGTTGCTTGAACTTCCACTTGGAAGGAGCGACGGGAAAACGGGTCTGCCCGGCAGTCATGCCGGTGGGCATGGCCGTGCCGCGAATCGATTCGGGCAGGTCCTTGTTGTACCAGCCGGCGAGGTCCGGCTTGTAATCAAACATGTCCATCTGTGGAGGGCCCCCGGACATAAACAGGTAGATGACGCGCTTGGCGGTCGGCGGATGATGGGGTGATTCGAGCACGCCGGCGGCGCGAGAGCCGGTGGCGGCGCGGGCGGTGTCCACGCCCAGCAGCGACGCGAGCGACGCCCAGGCCAGGGCCTTGCCGCTGGAGTGGAGGAAGTGCCGGCGGGTGGCCAGGCCGTGCCACTCTTGTTTCAGCCCCTGGGGAATCGGCAGGTCGCAGGGCGTCGGGCCCAGGCCGTGGAGATCGGAGCAATCGTGTATCGACATGGCGGGATCCTACTTGTTGATAGTCTCGTCGCTGTTCATCAGGGTGCTGGCCAACAGCATCCACGCGGCCCGCTCGACGGTTGTGTGATCGACGGCGACCTGGGGCCTCTTCGCGTAAGCCATTACCTCGACAAGGTGGCGTCCGGGGTTGGCGGAGTTGTGCGTCATGTTTACGCGGATGTAGCGGGCCGGCCGCGGCTCGAAAACGCAGGTGTAGCCGTGTGCGGTGGACGGGTCGGCGTTGCGGCTCCGGTCGGCGGCGAGATCCCACGACTTGCCGTCCAGCGACGTCTCGACCGTGAAACCGTAGTGCCGGTTATCGCCGTAGTAACCAACAACCACGACGCAGCCGACCTCGGTCGGTTCGACCAGGTCCACCTGCCACCACGTCTTGGGCGTCTTGGCGGCGTCGGCCTCCCAGTAAAATCGCGTGTCGCCCGCTGCGCCGTCATTGGCGATCGAGGGCTCACGGCCCTTGATAACCACCGAGGCGGCGGCCGGCTTACCGGTGGTCAGACTCGGCAAGTCATGCTCGACCTTGGTTGCCGGCGAGCGCGACTCGCCGACCGACAGCAGCGGCCCTGGCAAAGTCCGACCGCTGGTCAAGTCGTCTCGGAACCGACGCAGCGCAGCGAGCAGGACGGTCCGCTCGGCGTCGTCGATCGCACGGGCGAGCAGGACGCGGCCAAGGTATTCGATCCGATCGGTGTCGGTCCTCCCGCCGTGCTCGATGACACGCGCCCCCAGGTGCCGCGCCGCCTCGAGGAATTGCGGGTCGTTCATCAGCACCAATGCCGCCAGCGGCGTGTTTGTGCGCTGGCGACGCACGCAGGAGGACGAACGGTCCGTCGCGTCGAACGCCTCCATGTTCGCCGGCGGACCCATCCGCTTCCAATACGTGTACAAGCTGCGGCGGTAGAGCTTCGCACCGTGGTC
>CALBSZ010000275.1 GCA_937967665.1 uncultured Planctomycetaceae bacterium | reverse complement strand
TCATGTGGCTTGCCGCGGGGATCGACCTGGCCGCAATGCTTCCCGTCTCCGCGCTGCGCCCGTTGCCGACAGCCACGCCCGTGCAGACGCACTCAGCGGGAACAGCGCTGCATCGCACCGACAACCCGCGGCTTGCCGATGCCATCAGGTTGCGCTACGTACTCGGCATCGCCAGCGTGACCTTCTTGAGCGTGGCTGTGGCGACGCTGGTCGAGTACCAATGGAAAGTGACCGCCGCCACGGAATTACTCCGCGACGAGGCGAAACTGGCTCGCTATTTCGGCTTGTTTTACGGGGGTGTCTATCTGGCGACGGGACTATTGCAATGCCTGGCGACCGGCTACGTCCTGCGGCAACGTAGCGTGCTGGTTGGCTTGCTGGTGTTCCCTCTTGCGCTGCTCTCGGCGACCGCCACAGCCTTGTTGTTTTCCGCGGGGCGGCTGTTGCTGTGGCCGATGACATTGAGCAAAGCGTGCGACACGCTGCGCCGCAGCATGCATGATCCGTCGATCCAGGTACTGTACGGGCCCCTGGAATCGCTGCTGCGGCGGCAATCGATTGCGTTCGTGGCAGGAATTGTGAAACCGTTTGCGGAAGCGGCGGCAGCTGTGACGCTGCTGTTGATGACGACCTGGTGGTCCCTCCGCGCGATTTCCTGGCTGGTCGTGATTCTGATCGCCGTGTGGTTGATGTTCGATGTCGCCGTCTTCCGACGGTTCTCGCGAATGCGACGCTGATTCCGGTGCGGAGTCGGATACGGCCCCGTCATCGAAGCGAAGTCAAAACAGGCTAAAGGGTTACGCACAGAACGTTCCGCTCGCGAAGCCGCTGGATACCGGCCAGGGCCCTGCCTCTACTCGGTGACCTGGCTACCCGTCCTCGGTTGCCCGACCCGATCTGGGTTGCCTGGTCCACGTTCCGCGACCGTCAGCTTCCCACGAGACATTCATCGATTCTTCACGATTGCTTCGTCAAGACTTCATCGACCGTTCATAGATTAAGCGCGATCTAGCAGTGTAGTGTTTTTCGAAGGAACGATGTCGGATGGCAGAAACTAAGTTGGATTGGTCCCATAATTCGGTGGCTGGATTGTCTCCCGCCGTAGATGTGATGCAAGACACGCCGGCCGGTTGGGATTGGCGCGTTATCGTTGCATTTACCGTGTTTGGGATTGTGTTGCTTTACTTCCTTTGAACCGAGTCGTTGTCGTTAAGGTCGGTGTGCCCACTTTCTGGCAGCGTTTTTCGGAGTAACTCGATGGAAGGTAAGGTGGTTGCGAAGGTTTCTTCGGCTTGTTTTGTGGAAGACGACCTCTGTTCCAATCCCAGCGTCAGGAATCCTATCGGCGAGATCATTTCGCGTCGGGCGCTCCTGCAGGCAGCGGGCGCCGCGCTGTCCGTTAGTTTGCTTCCGCAGGCGGGCGTCGCCGCGGCACGGGTCAAGAGCGGACAAAGTCGTACGTCAAGCGGATCGACGCTGACGTTTCGGGAACTGCAGCACGGCGATGACGCGGAAATCCATGTGGCGGAAGGTTACGATGCCCGCGTTCTCTTGAAGTGGGGCGATCCGCTGTTCGAGCATGTCGCGGCCTTCGATCCACGACATGCCACACTCGAAACCCAATCAAATCAATTTGGCTACAACTGCGATTATACCGCGTTCGTGCCCCTGCCGCCGGCTCTGAACGGATCCGCCCGGGGCTTGCTCTGTGTGAACCACGAATACACGAATACCAACCTGATGTTTCCCGGCATCCGCAGCCTGGAAGACCTGGCGACCCTGGCGCTAGAAACCGTCGACACGGAAATGGCGGCCCTGGGGCACTCGGTCGTCGAAATTCAGCAATCCGCGGGTGTGTGGAGTGTCCAACGGGACAGTGATTACAATCGCCGCCTCACAGCCGCCACGCCGATGCAGTTCTCTGGACCGGCAGCCGGACACACGCGGTTGAAGACGTCTGCCGATCCGTCGGGACGACACGTGTTGGGCACTTTGAACAATTGCGGAGGGGGCGTGACCCCCTGGGGAACCGTCCTGATTTGCGAAGAGAACTTCAACGACTATTTCAGCGGCGACCCTGCTAAGACGACCGAGGCCCGCAATCATGCGCGTTACGGTATTGGGGGTACGAGCCGTTATTATCCCGCCTGGGCAAAGCATCACCCACGGTTTGACGTGGAGCACGAACCGCACGAACCGAACCGGTTCGGCTGGGTTGTGGAATTTGATCCGCGGGATCCCAAGAGTGTTCCCGTGAAACGCACCGCTTTGGGACGGTTGAAGCACGAAGGAGCTGGTATTGTTGTCAATCGGGATGGTCGAGTCATCGTCTATTGCGGCGACGATGAACGTTTCGACTACGCTTACAAATTCGTGACCAGCCGCCCCTATGAGCCTCAGCGTCCTGAGGCAAATCGGAACTTGCTGGATGACGGTACCTTGTTCGTCGCCAAATTCTCGGACGACGGCTCGGGAAATTGGCTGCCGCTGGTTTACGGTACCGGGCCCTTGACCGCCGAAAACCAATTTTACAGTCAGGCGGACGTGGTAATCGAAGCGCGGCGGGCGGCAGACCTGGTCGGAGCGACACCAATGGACCGTCCGGAAGACATCGAAATCTCCCCGGCAAGCGGCCGAGTCTATGTGATCTTGACGAACAACAAGCGCAGCGCCGCACAGACAGATGGACCGAACCCGCGTCCGGCCAACGAACACGGGCATATCCTGGAGTTGATTCCTCCGTCGCGCGACGGCCAGTTGGACCACGCCGCTACCACGTTCCGATGGGAAGTCTTTCTGCGTGCGGGCGATCCGAGTTCCCCGACGGACGGCGCGAGTTACCATCCGGATACGAGCGCGAACGGCTGGTTCTCGTCGCCCGATAACGGGGTGTTCGATAACGACGGCCGCCTTTGGATTACCACCGATAGCGATCACGCGCTGACCGGATTCGGCGACGGCATCTACGCCTGTGACGTCGAGGGGCCGGGCCGAGCGCTGCCGAAACTGTTCTTCCGCGGTCCGCGCGGCAGCGAGGTTACCGGAATCTGTTTGTCGCCGAACGGCGAGACGATCTTTGTCTCGGTCCAGCATCCCGGTCAGGAAGACGATTCCGATTTTCAATCGCCCTCAACCCGTTGGCCTGACTTTCAGGCAGACATGCCGCCCCGCCCCGCCGTCGTCGCGATCACGCGGCGCGGAGGCGGAAAGATCGGCCAGTAGGCAGCGCTTCCCTGTTGCAGCTGCCAGGACTCGACACAATCCCTGCGATCGTACCAATCCTCCTAAACTGCGGACCGGGTGCCGTCCGAAGAGTATTAGGGAGCGTCGCGTGATCGACAACGCGTCTTGCGGCGTTCTCCCCTGCCAATGCACCCCGTGACACTCACCTTTTCACTATCGTCGCCGGCATGCCACGGCACCTGAGCCGCTGCGTCAGGTTCTTCGGATCCGGCCCTTTCACCAGACCCTTCGCAGGTGCCTTACGGAGGCAACCGGACGGAGCGGAGTTGCCACTGTTGCAATCGCTTTCGCAAGTTCCTGAATGGATCGACTATCATGCGCGCAACCCTACCTCTTTCTCTTATTGGATTGCTGATTTTGAGCGGCTGCAGCACGACGGCATCGTTCACGGCGTTCCATCCCGCGGACATCGCCCCTGAGCAAATCGGGGACGTGGCGATCATGCCGTTTTCCGGTCCAGTGGAATTGGCAACGGCCGCGCAGCAGGGTCTACAGGAGAAACTGGCGGACGGGCGGCAACAGCAAGTGATTGGCGCCGATACCATGGCCCGGCTGACGGGCGATGCGCCTGCCGACACTCCGTCCACGACGCTGGCCGCCATCGAACGCGCTCGTCAGTTGGGTGTGAAAACCATCGTGACCGGTTCCGTCGACAAGCAATTGGATCTGGGGCACCATATCGGAGGTCACGCGATTCGGATGGGCGATCCGTCGGTTCATGTTGCGATGAACCTGCGGATGATCGACGTGACGAACGGGAACACGCTGCTGTACAAGGACGTTGCCCGGACTTACGAAGGGGAATTGAAAGAGACCGATGCCACCGACCTGACTTCCGATCAAGTGGCGTTACGGTTGGTAAGCGAATGTGTCGACGAGGTCGCCGGAATGTTGGCAGCGCGCGAAGAGACGGTCCGGGTCGAGCTGGCGCAGCCGACCTTCAGCATGGTCGCGGCAGACATTCGCCGGGGCAATCGCCTGGCCAGGCAGGGCGCGTGGCGCGAAGCGTCCGTGGTGTGGGAGGAAATCCTGCGCTCGGACACAAGCAATCACGCGGTCCTCTACAATCTTGGCTTGGCGCACGAAGCGCTGGGCGAACCGGGGCGCGCGAAGGAATTGTACGCGGCCGCGTTGCGTGAAGATGACGATCAGAAATACGCCGCGGCCATGTCCCGTCTGCGGGATGTCGAACCGGCTGCGACGGTCTCGCGTGAGACGATTGCCACGGCGCGACCGGCTGGCGAGCCGGATCGGGACCTGGCGCTGGTCGAAAACCTTGCGGTCGAACCGACAACCGTACCCACTCCGACGAAACCGCTCGCCCCCGCCCCTATCCAAGCCTATCCGAATACGGGTTTCGCGGCGATCGAACAGATCTTGCCGGCCGCTGCTGGTCGGGCCACGATTCCGGCTGTGTATCCGTCGCCATCACCGCACCGGCCCGCGACGACGGAAACTCGCCCCGTGCGCACCGCGACGTTGGCGCCGACTGTCCCTTTGCGGTAACGGCGTGATCGAGATTTCCGCCGCCCCGCCGGCGAACCGTGCCGTTGTCGCTGGTGTCTGTCGCTGGTAAGCTTGACGCTCCACATGGACGTGTCCCGGAAGCCCTTTGCCAGTTGACGAGCGATGCCTTACCTGCCGACTTTCGACGATTTCCAGAACCTGGCCAAGAAGTACCAGCTGGTTCCCGTCTACCGGCGGCTGCTGAGTGATTCTCTGACACCGGTGTCCGCTTTTCGAAAGCTCGATAACGGCGACAGCGTCTGCCTGTTCGAAAGCGTGATTGGCGGTGAGAAAGTCGGCCGCTACAGTTTTCTGGCGAGTGGTCCGGTGGTGCAGATGAGCGCCTCGGGGACGAAGGTGACCGTCACTCGCGGATGCAACATGGAAGTCTACGAGGCCGCGGATCCGCTGGAAGAAATCCGTCGGCGGTTGACTTCCCTGACGGCGGTGCACCTGGATGAATTGCCGCCTTTCACCGCCGGCGCCATCGGCTACGCCGGCTACGACGTGGTGCGTTACGTGGAAAACCTGCCGAACCCGCCTCCGGACGATCGTCACTTGCCCGACTTGTCGTTCGCGTTCTACGATCGCATGGTCGTGTTCGACAATGTCAGCAAGACCATGTTTGTGATCGCCATGGCACGGCTCGATCACTTTGACGATCCGGCGGAAGCGTATGCCGACGCCCGCGCGCGTGTCGATGAGTTCGTCGCCCGTCTCTCCGCGCCCCTGCCCGATCCTCAACCCGCCGACGTGGCGACGGGCGGCGAGGCGGATATTGCCTACACGTCCAATTTTGCCGAAGAGGATTTCAAGGCCGCGGTGCGGAAGTGCGTAGAATACATCCGGGCGGGGGACATTTTTCAGGTGGTGATCAGCCAGCGGCTGGAACTGGAGTTTAACGCGGACCCCTTCGAAGTTTATCGCACGCTGCGGGTGGTGAACCCGAGTCCGTTCATGTTCTACTTACGGACACCGGAAACGACGTTGATCGGCAGTTCCCCCGAAATCATGTGCCGCGTGGTCGACGGCAAAGTGACGGTGCGACCGCTGGCGGGGACGCGTAAACGCGGTGATAGCGAAGCGGAGGACCGGCGGCTGGCCGAGGAATTGCTGGCCGATCCGAAAGAACGCGCCGAACATGTGATGCTGGTCGATCTGGGACGCAACGATGTCGGCCGCGTCGCCAGGTACGGTACGGTGGAAGTGTCCGATGTCATGGTGATCGAACGGTACAGCCATGTAATGCACATCACGTCGAATGTGACGGGGCAGTTGCGCGACGATTGCGACGCCTTCGATGCGCTCAAGGCCTGCCTGCCCGCCGGGACGGTATCCGGCGCGCCGAAGGTTCGCGCCATGGAAATCATCGACGAATTGGAGCCGCATCGCCGCGGACCCTATGCCGGCGCGGTCGGATACATTGACTGCTGCGGGAACATGGATACCTGCATTGCCTTGCGGACGATCGTCATGCACGACAACAAGGCGTACATTCAGGCTGGAGCGGGGATTGTGGCGGATAGTATTCCGGAAAATGAATACCAGGAGACGCTCAACAAGGCTCGCGGGTTGCTGAAGGCGTTCGAAATCACCGCGCGGCGAAACCAGCTCGATGATGCAGATTAGAACAAGCCGGAGCGACCGCAAGGTCGCCCCGGCGCGCCCGTTCTGTTGCCTACCGCCGGACGCTGAAACGGCGATGGTTCTCGGTAGGACTGGAGAGCCTTGGCAACTTTCTCCCGTAGTTCGAATGGCCAGCCGCGCCATTGTTTCTACAGCGCGTTTCGCGTAAGTGTAGCGGTTTTTTCCCCAATTGACACGGTTTTTACAACGCCGGAGACACTACACGTCCGTGCGACTCGCACTAGCCGCAGCCTAGCTGGGTGAAAAAGGTATCGGCATTCGCCGTGGGGTCGCCACCGTCTCGGCGCGGCGCCGGGCGGCGCTGCGGGGCGGGCGGCTGACCCGTGGCGGTGGGGCGCGGTTCCTGCCCAGCCGTTGGACCATCGTTGGTCGGCGCGGGTTGGTCGGCAAGTTGAAGCGTCGTCTCGTCGCGGTCACGGTTGTTGCGGTCACGGTTGTTGCGATCGCAGGTGCGGTTCGGATCGTTCGGGATGTCACGCGGCGTTGCGTTCGGCTGCGCGTCGGCGGCGAAGAAGACGTTCCGCTGCAAACCTGCTACATCCGTATTGCGCTGAATCACATCCGCCAAGGTCGTCTGCTGCAGTCGTTCCAACTCACGACCGCCGAAAACGTTCTCGTACCAGAGTCGGTCACCGTCGCGAATGCGTTCAAATTGATCGGCGATGATCGTTTGGTTCAGTTCGCCGACGCTGGAACCCGGCACATGGTCTTCGGCCAGCGCTCCGACCCAGGCATCGACGTTATCGACATCGCCATACAACGCTTCCAAGGCCTCGGCGACCGCCGCATTCGAAGAGATCTCGGCAAACGAAGTCACGGGACTCAAGCCGAAATCCACGCGCACCTGATTGTAATCCGCCAGCCCGTGGTCGCGGCCGCGCTGGATGTTCAAGGACGCCAGGTCAAATCCGCCCGAGCCTGGAGGGCCGAACAGGAAATTGCGGACGTCGTCCACCACCTGCGTGTCAATTTCCTGAGCCACCTGATTGGCCGCTCCAAACAGGATCGAATCAATGCCGTTGTCGGCCAGTTCGCCGGGGGCAAAGAAGGCCGACAGCAGCGGCAGGTTACCATCGTCAATGACGGTGCCGTCATTGTTCAGCCGCAACAGCTCCGAGTACAACATGCTGTGTCCAAATCGGTAGGCGGCCGTGGAAAACACGCTGGCGACACCGCCATTGACCGCGGGATCGTAGTCCTCCCACGGGCTGATGGCACCGCGGCCCAGCAGTGCCGGCAGGAATTCGTTGTAAGTGATCGCCTGGATTTCGGCGGTCACCAGGCTGCGCGCCTGCTGAAAAATCTGCTCGTCCGTCCAGTCCGGATGGTCGGCCGCGACGCGCTCCGCGATGCGGTTGTGCTCCCGCACCCAGACCGTATGCATCGCCGACAGCGCCGCGTTCTCGTTGGCACGAAAGTCTCCGGCCAGGAACAACGATGCACTGGGACCACCGGCGTTGGTATAGCCGCCTTCGTTATACGGCAGCAAGTCGCCGTCGCTGGTTGCCAGCCTGCCGCCCTCGAAAGTCCGTAGCGCGTCCGCGCGCTCCTGGTCCGAACCATAAACAACGGACCCGTCCAGGAACGCCGTGATCACGTTCAATTGTTGACGCGGATCGCCCGCCGCATCTCCTGTTTCGCTGTCGTAGACGGAACGGTTGAGCGAAATCGTTTCGCTGCCGGTACCAAAGGGATCGAAATAAGGATCCCCGGTGGGCACTTCGATAGCGAACGGCTCCGCGGGGTCGGCGCCCGTCGTCAGGTCGATGTCGTGATCCACGAATTGTCCCCATACCCAGAGGAGATCGGTAAGGTTGCGGTCATTCGGCGTCGACTCGGTCTGTGCTGCAACGGCGTTGCTCACGGCACGCGCACTGGGACGATCCTGGCCCGCGGGATCGGAAATGCCATCGTCGTATTCGACGGTGGTGAGTCGCAGCAGTTGCTGGTAGGTGCTGCCCCACTCGGGATTGGCGAGATTATTGTTGGTGCCGTCGATTTCGCGGGACTCCAACACCGGTGGTGCTTCGTCGGCGGGAGCCGGTTGCGGTCCGGGACCCGCATTCGG
>CALBSZ010000274.1 GCA_937967665.1 uncultured Planctomycetaceae bacterium | reverse complement strand
CGAAAACGTTTGATCGTTCATCACCGGGGGTTCGTTCACGTCGTTCAGGTTGATCGTCACGATCTCCGTGTCCGAACCGCCGTCCCCATCCGATACCATAACGTTCAAGGTGAGCGACGTGGCCGCTTCATAATTTAGTTGCGAGCTATCGGCCACGATGATGTTCCCCGCACTGTCGATGTCCAGCGCGGCTGCTCCCGAACCGCCGGTTTCCGTGATGGTCAGTGTATCCGGGCCTGGATCCGTCGCCGAAATGCTGCCGACATTTCCGGAACTGTGTTCGTCGATCGTGAATGAAGCGTCGTTCAACGTGGGCGGGACATTATCGACCGTCAGCGCAAACGTCGTCGACGACATCGCCCCGTCACTGTCGGTCGCAGTGATGGTGACCGTCCCGCTTTCGGCAGGCCCGTCGGTCGACGCGAACGACCAATCGAATGTGCCATCGTTGTTGTCCGCCACGGTGCCCACATCGGCTGTGGCGTTAACAACATCGTCGCCCGCATCGGCATACGTACCGCTGTTGGTAGCCGTTTGCCCTTCGTCGACGGACACGGACCCATTGTCGACGTTCACCACGGGTGCTGCGTTCGTCACATTCACGGTGAAGACCCTGGTGGCCGTCAGGCCACACAGCGTATCGGAGGCCGTCAAGGTCACGGTAACGACATCCGTCCCGTTCGCCGTTCACAGGCTCAGGTCCCAGGTGCCGTCCATGTTGTCGACCAGGTTGCCGACATCGGCCGTGAACGAAGCGATCGAATCGCCGCTATCGCGATCACTGATGGTTCCGGACATCGTGGCGATATCGCCTTCCGCTGCGGTGACGGACGAGCTGTCCGGCAGAATATCAGGCGGGAACAGCTTCAGCAGCTGCAGACCATTCAGCGGTGTTTCGTTGTCGGAATGAGGACGGCCGTCGAAGACCAGTCGGATGTCGTTGGTGCCGTCCGCCGTCACGACGAATTGCGCGGACGAATCGATCACTTCCTGGGTGGTCAGGTCCCCCGCGCCTCCGAAGGCGATATTGGAATTGCCGACGGCCCCGGTATCTACGAACGTTCCGCTGCCGTTTTCATCCTTCCAGACTTCGATCGTCCCGCTCTGCGTAAAATCGACATCCGCGTGGTAGGACGTCACCAGGTAGGTTCCTGCGGGGATGCTTCCCAAGGTGACACGTACAATCCCGCCGTTGTTCTTCACAAAATCCTCGCCCAAACGGACCAGCGGATCGGTGCTGCCATTGCCGCGGTCCCGCCAGTCGATCCCGCCGACGTTGGCGCCGGATTGGTCCACGTTATTGACGCGAACGGTGAAGGCATCTCCATCCAGCGCGGTGAACGAGTCGAATCCGTTCTGGCCGTTCGTTCCGTTGTCCTCGGTGCTGAAGTCAACGGCCAGCGGTTCCACGCGCTGATTGTTCGGACCGATGTCGATCAGGGCGTACAAGGCCGCATCGTTATCGAACACATTGACATTCGCCAGCGGACCGGACATCGAAGTCGGATAATTCGTGGGGTCCGCGGTTGCGGTCACCGTGGTACTCACCGAACTCGTGTGGGCGCCCTCGTCGTCCGCATCGTCGACGGCCCGCACGATGATCGCTTGAACCGACGTATCGACTCGACTGAAGCTCACCGAATTCGCAAAGGTGACCCCATCCAGGCTCAGCTCTGTCTGTGCGTCATTGGCCGCCACCGTCAGTTCCACAGGTCCGGATGGCACCGTAAACAAGCTGACACTGACGGTATCGGTCGAGCTTCCTTCGGTAACCGAGAGCGTGGTCGGGAACACGTCAATTCCCGGAACGTCGTTGTCTCCGATCGACACCGTCAAGGGCGAAATCGAAAACGTGGTCGGATAGTTCAACGAATCGGCCGAATTGGTGACGGCATGGCTGATGGTCCCTGAATGAGCACCTTCCACATCCGTATCGTCAAGAGCCCGTACCATGACCGACTGCGCGGACAGGTCGGTAAGATTGAACGTCACCGCACTGGCAAAGCTGACGCCATCCAAACTCACTTCCGTTTCCCCATCCGCGGTCGCTGTGATTTCGACAGGCCCGCTGGGAAGGGAATCCAGGTGAATGTCGTAGCTGGCGACGGTGCCGTTTTCGGACACGCTGACGAGCGCCGGGTCGATCGTGACGCCGGGCGGAAAACGATCGACCCGCAAGCCGCTCAGCGGTGTTTCGGAATCGGCGCCGCCACCCGCGTTGTTCCCCGCGCTGCCGTCGAACACGATCACGACATCGTCTGTCCCATTCGCCTCGAAGGAGAACTCCGCCTGTGTCGCCATGATGTTCGAGGTCGAAAGACTGTTAACCGCGATGCCCAGCGACCCATCGCCGCTGACGCCCGTATTGGCAAACGTGGCGCCGCCATCCGTGCTGACCAGCACTTGAATGAAGTCCGACTGATCGAACCCTGGGTCCATATGGAACGAGACGGCGTTATAGCTGCCCGCCGGCAGGGACGACAGGGTAACCCGAATGATGCCGCTGTTGTTCTTGCCCAGGTCTTCGCCCAGTTGCACCAGCGCCTGCGCGCCGTTACTGGAATCCCCGCGGTCCCGCCAATCAATGTTGCCGGTTGACGAGCCGCTCGTGTCGACGGGAGTTACGGAGACCTCGAAATCGTCGCCCGAATTGGAAACGAAGGGCAAATTGGTGACATTGGTACCGTTCGTATTTCACCCGCTTCACGCGAACACCGCAAATCCAGCGGGTTCCACGCGCTGGTTCGCCGTGCCGAAATCGAGCAGGGCGTAGGTCAGGCCATCGTTGTCGCGGATCGTGTTCGTGACATCGCTGATCGACATCGAGGTCGGATAACCGGACGGGTCGTCCGTCGCCGTGATTGCGTGCGAAATCGTGCTGGTATGTTCGCCCTCGTCAACCGTATCGTCAACGGGACGCACCGTGATCGTTTGCAGGGAATCGTCGCTCTTGCTGAAAGCGACCGCGGAGAAGAAGTCCGTGCCGTTCACGCTGACTTCACTTTGTGCGTCAGCGGTCACGGTGATCTCTACCGGTCCCGCGGGAACTGTGTTCAGGTTGATGTCGTAGGTCGCGGTCGACACGCCTTCATGCGTGTTAATCGCCGCGGTACTGACAACCACGCCTTCGCCGGAAACGATCTTGCGCAGTGAAGAGTCGTCGGCTTCCAGATCAATCGTCAGCTCCACTTCCGTGATAAAGACGGTCTGCCCACTAAGACTGTCCCTGGAACCAACAGTTATCCCGACGTTGTCCCCAACCCCATTGCCTCCGATCCCTGTGGAAACTGAACGGGTATTCGTGTCGGGACCGGACGAAAAACTGACTCCACTGGCGGTGTGGCGATGCCCACTTCCATCGTTTCCGATCCAGCCGGCAAAGTTCTTGTTCGAAGTTACATCATTGCCAGTGCCGTTGTCATCCGTGTAGTCAAATCGATAGGTAAAGCTTGTTCCCGAGGGTATCGTCAGCGGCACGTCGATTTCATAGTTGTCGCTGCCGTCGGTGCCGGTCAACGTCACCATGCCGCTCCAACCAACATGAACGCCCACCGGCGCGCCCGGGTTCGCGTTACTCGAACCAGTTGCATAGCCAACCGTCCCGGCGGGAATGTTCGTGCTCGTAGAATCCTTCTGGTTGATCGTGGCCGCCGGAGTCGGCGCGGAAACCATCAGGTTGGTGGGACCGCCCACGGAGCTCGCATCGATCGTTCCGGAGATCGTCCCGGAACCGGTCGAGGCATCCATCTGAACGTGATTGAAAACGACCGTCGCCAGCAGCTGCCGCTCCTCCAGTGGTTCGAAGCGGATGCGATGAGAACGGAAAAGGTTCGGTCGATGTCGCCGAGCGGGGCGACAGGTCCTGCGGCGTAGCATGCGCATGCTCCCCCTGTGAAAGTACGCGACTCGGCAGCCGATCGTTCCGTCCGCAAAAAGTGCCTCTCCGGCGGACCAGAAATCGCTAAGTTGTGCTGGAAAACGGTTCGCACGAATGCGCAACCGTTTTTACGAACAAAGTCCTATTGCCTCCATTGTAAATGGAACAAACAGTCAATGTCTAGGAATTTGTCGCGGGGAGGAGGATTTCGGGTAGTCGTTCCTTGAACCCGTAGCCGCCGGCTCGGCAAGTCCTCCGGCGCCTGCGGCTGCGGGTTAAACGCAATACCGTTCAAAGTATGTAAG
>CALBSZ010000273.1 GCA_937967665.1 uncultured Planctomycetaceae bacterium | reverse complement strand
AAACCACCAGAGATGCACGATCTTCATGAACGACAGGCACGCATCCATTCCACAAACATTCGAAACCACAAATGCGAAATCTATTTCTGACCTGTCCCTTAGTTTGCGCGCAGCAGGATCTCACCGCGGCCGCCTTCAATCAGATCGCCGTTGAAGAGATCGAAGGAACTACGAAACAGCTCGTCGGGAACGTGAAAGCCCTGCTGTCGTAACTGGCGAAAAAGGAGTGGCATGACGTCGGGCTGGCTGCGGCAGGCATGTTTGAAGGTGGGCAGCATTGCAGGCGACTCGTTGCCGAAGAAGCCGATGGTACCGCGGCGCATGCCGGCACCGTGCCGGATTCCCGCCGTACCGAAAACAAAAATGCTGCCGGCCAGCATGTTGAAACCGACCAGGTCGCCGACGTTTCCGCCGACTGCCAGCATCCCGCGGCGCATGGTGTGACCGACTTCGTTGCCGACATCGCCGTCGATCAGAATGGTGCCGCCCGTCCTCCCGCGGGCGCTGCCGCGATAGGCGGCGCCGATCAGGTGCCCTGCCCTGCCGCGGACATGAATGAAGCCCCCTTTCATTTCGCCACCCACCCAATCGCTGGCGTCCCCGTGCACTTGGATTTCGCCGGCCGACATTTCACTTCCCACGTGTCGGCCTGCGTTTCCCGTGATGACCATTTTTCCTGCTGCCATCTTCGCGCCGATCCAGTGGACGCCCGACAGGTCTCCTTCCCAGTGCATTTCGCCGTCAGTCGGGTCGCCGCTGATGTCGAAGAATTCGCCCAACGTGACTTTCCGATTACCATGGAAGATGGGGAGCGCGCGGATTTCGTCCAGATTCAGCTCACGAACTCGATCGGGAGTGATGCCTTCCACTTCGACGGGAACTTTGGAAGCGGTTTGGTAGCGGAGGTGAAGTGTCATAGGTACCCGTGACTCTGGATATCAAGGAAAAGTCCGAGTATAACCCAAGATGGCGGGGTCATACAGGTGTTCCCAGGAATCATGCAATGCAGGTTGGTGGAATTGTTCTCTGTGGCGGTCAGAGTAGCCGGATGGGGTTGCCGAAGGCGACGCTGCCGTTCGGGGACGAACGAATGCTGCAGCGAGTCGTGCGGTTGCTGCGTGAGGTGGTCGATTCGATCGTGGTCGTGGCCGCAAGCGGTCAGCCGCTGCCGGACTTGCCGGACGACGTTCTGATTACCCGCGACGAACGGCCCGGCCGCGGACCGCTGGAAGGCCTGGCCGCCGGGTTCCGCGGCACGTCGGCCGACGTGGTTTACGCAACCGGCTGCGACGTCCCGCTGTTGCGCCCCGAGTTTGCGCGTTACATGATCGGGCAACTCGGAGACCACGAAATCGCCGTCCCCGTCGAGGAAAAGTTTTTTCATCCCTTGGCGGCCGTTTATCGGTGCCGTGTTTTGACGCATGTCGAGAGCCTCTTGTCCCAGGACCGGTTGCGTCCCGTATTTCTGTTCGAACAAGCCGCGACGAAGCGTGTTCCCGTCGAATCGCTGCGGGGCGTCGATCCCACGCTTTCGACACTCAGGAACCTGAATCACCGGCAGGATTACATCGACGCCTTGCGAGAGGCCGGTCTGGAAGCGCCGCCCGAAATCCTGAACGGGTTGCACGATGTTTGACCACCTTGAGCCGCCTCGCGGAAAGAACACATGACCATCTACGACGCGCGTACTGCCCCTTCCCTGCTCCGCGCCTACCGCAGCTTTGGACGCACGCAAAGTGTCAGCGAGTTTCTCGAATCGGTGAGTCCTTTGAGCGTTGCCGACAAACAGCGGGGCATCGATCAGGCGATCGTCCTGATTGAACAGCTGTTCGCGCCGGCGGCCTTGGCAAACGAAAGCAGCGTCGAG
>CALBSZ010000272.1 GCA_937967665.1 uncultured Planctomycetaceae bacterium | reverse complement strand
AATACTTAGCGGCAATTTTTTTTGAGCGTGGCCGAAAGTGCGCCGCCAAGACCTCACACGACCGCTACGAGCGCCAAGGTTGAAAGGACAGAATCGGAAGAACCGGCAAGGGCACGAAACGCCGTCTTCCACCGCCTGAAAGGAACTGCCTTCGTAACACCCTTGATCCGCCTTGACGGCGTTCAGGGAAAGTGATTCGAGGGGGTTGTTGCGTGTTTACGATCGTTGACAAGTTGACGATCAAATCATGCCGACTCGTGGTCTTGGCATTCGGCGTCTCGAATCTTTTGCACCCGCCGCCCGTGCCGCCCTCCTTCAAAATCCGTAGTCAGCCAGACGGAGACGACTTGATCGGTGGTCGCGTCGTCGAGGCTGCCGGCGAGGCACAGCACGTTGAGGTCGTTGTGCTGGCGGCTGAGCCTGGCTGTCTGCGTGTCTTGGCACGTTGCCGCGCGGACGCCCGGCACCTTATTGGCCGCGACAGCCATGCCGATTCCGGTACCGCAAATCAGGATCCCGCGGTCCGCTTTGCCGCCTGCGACATCGTGCCCCACCGCCAACGCGATATCGGGATAATCCACGCTGTTTTCCGTTGTCGCGCCCCGATCCGTTACGTCGTGCCCCAGGAGCTCGAGTTGCTGGACGATGCGGCGCTTCATGTCGACGCCGCGATGATCGTTCCCAATCGAAATTCGCATGCCCCTAAGCTCCGCTGACTTCGGTACAGACCAATTGTTCGAGATCCAACGTGTTTACCCATTCTTCCAATTGGCTGTCGATTTGAGCCGCACAACGCTCGTAAAGCTCCGGTGGACCGCCGATAGGATCCGAAACATCGGCGCCGTCACGGCAAAGCAAATGCGTCCGACCGGACGCCGCCGGTATGCTGGTCAGGATCGCGTCGCGATGGCCGCGGGTCATGGTCAGGATGAGATCCGCGTAATTCACCAACCGCTCGCTAATCGGCTGGCTGGCGTGTTGAGAAAGATCGAGTCCGCGCGACTTGACCGCCTCGTGCGCTTCCATCGTGGCCGCGCTTCCGCTGGATGCGGCCAGACCCGCCGACATCACCAGGACTCCAGCGTCCTCGAGCTGGTCCATGTCGACCTGTAATCGGTCCGCGAAACGTTTCTTCAAGAGCGCTTCGGCCATCGGACTGCGGCAGGTATTGCCCGTGCAGACAATCAAGGCCATGAAGTTCATCAGGCGTCGCAACGTCTGGGCATTGATCACGCCACTACGCAGCAGCTTGCAATGATGGTCCTCGATTTGGATCACCGAGGAGGGCTGTCCGAACTTGCACTTTCCGTCGTCCAAGACCAGCTCGACGTTGTCTCCCAAGGCATCCACCACCTGCTTGGCTGTGACCGCATCTTTCTGACCTGAACGGTTGGCGCTGGTGAGCGCCAGGGGCCCGCGCGAAATTCGCAAGACGTCCAGGATCAGAGGATGATGGGGCACGCGTAAACCGATCGTACCATTCGGGCAAACCGCGTTCTTTACCGTAGGCGGCAACTGCCGGGTCAGGCTGTCGTCGCAATTATCCCGCAACACAAGGGTTACGGGTCCCGGCCAGCAACGACGCGCCAGGCGGTATGCCAACGGCGACATGCCCGGTACGTAATCCTGCGCGTCGTCGGCACTCTTGATGGCCAAAGTGAACGGATTGTTGGCCGCACGCCCCTTGGCCTCGATCAAGTGCTCGACGGCGTCGGGATTGAGCGCGCTGGCGGCGACGCCGTAAACCGTTTCTGTTGGAAAAGCCACTAACTTCCCCGCCGCCAGGGCCTCGACCGCGCGATGCACCACATCTCGCGTATCTTCCGCACCATTGACATCTATTACCACAGGAGCCATCGATCAGTCGCCCATTCAAGAATTGAGACCAGGTTCTGTTTTTAAACCCCAGAAGCGTGGCTGTGGAGGAGCGAAGCGACCCCACAGGATCTTGGGCTCCGGGGGCTCGCTTCACTCGACCCCGGCCACCCACCACACCAACGCGCGGTTTGAAACAAAGCCGAGCCCTTCAATATAACCGTTTTCCGGCGTCGGTTCACCGGGACTCTGACAGGAGCGTCAAAGGATTCTTGCGATTTTCGAGCGGAAAGGTCGCGGGGCGATTCAGCCGATGCGATTCGAATACGGCCGCGATCATTTCCACGGTGGTCCGCGCTTCGTAGACGCTGCATTCCGGCTGGCGGTCCTCTTCGATGGCGGCAATCAAATCCCGGCAGGCGAGTAAATTTCCGCCGTGCAGGCCCTGGTCGCGCAGGGGCTCGTCTTTGCCCAGGCCCGCGGAGCTGATCGGAATCCAATCTTTGCCGCTGCGGCCCGGAGACCAGTTCGGGTCGGGCAGCAGGAAGGCGCTCGGCAAGTGCCCGGTGGTCAGGTCAATGACCCCTTTCGATCCGAAGATCTGGATCCCGAATCGCCCGCCCGCCGCATTCCGCTGGCTGGCGAAGTAGGCGGCGCGGCCGTCGTCGAGTCCGTAGATGGCATGCACGGCGTCGCCAGTGAGCGGGCCAATTCCTTCATTCCCGTTAATCACGTCGGCCTTGGTCGCGGGCCGACCATTGGCGAGGACCGAGGCAAAACACCAGTGCGGGTGGCCGCCAAAGGTTTGAATCAAGTTCATGACATGGCTGCCCAGCACCCACAAGTCTTCGCCGCCGCCGCGATGGTCTTCCTTCCCGCGCCCGCGAATCTCCAGCAGGTCGCCGATGGTGCCATCCAACAAGAGATCGCGGATGACCTGAATTTTGGGACTGTAGCGCGTCTGGTGCGCAATTGCTAGCTTGACATCATGCTTCTCGCAGGCAGCGACCATGGCGTCCGCTTCCTGCAGGTCCCGGCACATCGGTTTTTCCATGTAAATATGGCAGCCTCGCTCGGCCGCCGCCACGACCATGTCGCGATGCTGATCCAGCCAGCGGGGTCCAACGGCCACAATGTCCAACTTCGTCGCGGCCAGCATGTCATGGTAATCGGCGAAACCGGGGGGGCCGCCGAGGCGTTTGCGCGCGTTTGCCAGCCCTTGCGGGTCGGCGTCGGCGACCGCCACGATCTCGCAATCGGGTAATTCGAGCCAGACTTTGTCGATCCCGTGTCCGTAGTTTCCCCGACCGGTGTGGCCGATGATTCCGATGTGGTACTTTTTCAGCACTTCCGCTATCCTCCCAACGTTTGCGAAGCACGCATTGTCCTCTTTTTGGACCGGCTTCACAACGCTGCCGCGCTGCCCGTGACGTGATTTCGCGGGCACTGCTCGGTTCATCCTCGCAACGGACTACGAGAAAAAAAGACTTTGCCGGCACAGAAAAGGAGTTTTCCCATGTCGATTCGGTCGTTTGTTGTTAGCACGGTCGTCGCCGTCCTGGCGATTGCCGGCGGTTGTTCCAAAGAATCCGATTCAACGCCGGTTTCCGTTACTCCCACCTCGACACAATCGACAACGGTGACTTCCAGTTCCGCGCCGGCGGTAAAGCCGCGGCAGGTCGCCGCAACCGCGCCGGCTCCCGCTCCGGAACCGGTGATCACAATCGACTTCAACCTGCCGATTACGGCCGAGGAATGCGTGGCGTTTGGCAAGCAACTTGAAGTCCTGATCCAGAATCGCGACATCCGCGCCGTCAATGCACTGATTGCGTGGAACGCCATGCTGGAGCGCGCTGTCGACGGTGTGAAGGCTTCCGATAAACTGCACGACTCGTTCGTGAACGGCTTCATGAAGGAACTCCAGCGGACGGGAGGCATGGTGTGCGATATCTGCAATGCCGCGCGGCAGGGTGGCAGCTATAAAGTACTGCGCGTTCACCAGGCCGACGGCGCGCCGCGAATTCTCGCCCGATTTATCCTGGCCAACGACGCGGGTATCAACTACCACGATCTCGTGCTGGCGAAATCCACTGATGGGCAACTGCGAATCATCGACGTTTACGTTTTCGCCACCGGCGAGTTGCTTTCGACCACGTTTCGCCGAGGCTATTTGCCGATTGTCGCGAACGAGAACCCGGACCAGCTTTCCGATTGGGAAAAGA
>CALBSZ010000271.1 GCA_937967665.1 uncultured Planctomycetaceae bacterium | reverse complement strand
AAGGCGGCGCCGCGGGCCAGTTGCAGGTCGGAAACCAGCGCCGCCAGGGTCTCGCCGTTGGAAAGCGTTGTGCGGGGCCAGGACCAGACGTTGCCCATGGGCATCGACCCGAAACCGGTACCACGGCGCCCGTCGCGTGTTTCGACGTCGACCGTCACGTTCAGCAGGACGACATCCCGCACGACGCGGCCGCCGAACTTCATGGGTGTGCGGTAATCGATTTGTTCGGTCGCCGCCGCTACCGACTTGATTTGGATGTCTGTCGATTTCGTCATCAGCATGGCTACTTTGGGAAAAAGGTCAGGGTCGCGCCGTCGACCCGAAAATCCGCGTTCACGGTATCGGCCAGCGTCTGCAAGAGAACATCTCGCGAAACTTGTTTGACCTGGAACGAAATCAGCTCCCCGAAAACCGGCTCCAGTTTCGAGTCAAGGTTGGTTGTGGTGAAACCGAGACTTTTTCCGAGCGCCCGCGCGACGCCGGCGAACGGCTGGTTCTCGATGTTCAAGTCGTAGCGCTGCTGACCGCCGGGGACGACGCTGGTCCGACTGATCTGTTCGCCGGCCAGGAGTCTCTGGATCAAAAGATGATCCTCGTACTTCCCACTCACGCGAATGCGGCCGGTTTGCGTTTCGATGTTCACATCGGGAAACGATTTACGCAGTTGAGTCGTAACGGCCGCGGCGGAACTCTTGGTTGGGTAGACTTCGTGATAGATCGCCTGCTCAGGCATGTTCACGATCGTTAACGTGGCGGCATCGGCGGCCACGTCCACGGTCTTTCCGAAACCCGCCAGCAGGAGCGTGACGCGATCGATCAGTGACACCGGCGGCAAATCGTAAGCCGGCCAAAGATCGTGCGGCATGTATCGGGCGCCCACGATGTTCACGCTCGCCGTCCGCGCAATCTCTTGCAGCAGTTCGGCGGGAGGCGTCAATTGCGGGAATCTCCAGGGGGATTTGGCGAGTAATCTGCGCGACACCGCGCTGTTGGCCTGTTGGACTTTCTGTCGGTTGACGGCGGCCACAGTCGACAGCCATTCCGTCGTTTCGGGCGGACCGACATAGAGGATCGAGTCGACCCGGCAGCTTCCCAACCCGAGTTGTGACGTGAGTTTCTGCAGCAGGATGTCGAGGCTCACGCGCTGCGCCGCGAATTCAATTTGTTGATCTGGATTAACACGCCGGTCCAGCCAGATGGCCACGTGTTGCGCCGTGGCAAGATTCATTAACGCTTGCCGCAGTGGAACTCCGGACCATTGTACGGAAACGACAGCATCCAACTGCTGCGTTAACTCTTTTCCCTCTTTCCAATTCCGATCCTGAGCGCAGGCGTCAACTTGGTGAACGCTCAACACGGAGATCCATCCAAAAGCGAACAAAAATCTTTGAACGCTCTGCCAGCGATAGCACTTCTGGTCAAAACACGGTCGCGGACGGTCGTACATCTTACCTTCCCTTCTTCGGTTGTATTTTCGCCAAAACTTACCAACAAGGAAAGTGCTCACAAACGTATTTAAGTCATTGCTGAGAGCTCGCAATCCAATTACACTCGAAGAGTTGAATGGGGCAAGCGGGCAGCCCAAAGAGATAGCTTAGTTACTTTTGCACGACATCGCCGTGACGCGAAGCTGGGAGGTTCAGGGCCCTCGATAGCGCTTCGCGAGACGGCGTTGGAATCGGGGGAGCCTTAAAGGCGTGAGTCAACTTAACAGCGAGCAACCGGTTCTCAATCGGTTGTATCAGAAATACTTGACGACGGAAGATTCAGCGGGATTCATCAAAGCTGTCTCTCAACGTTATACGATACCGACACTCGAACGTCTGGCTGCAGCGAGTTCCCGTACTGGGCGTCGCGCTGCCATGCTGGCGTTGGGATTCGTTTCGGACATGCGTTCGAACGCCGTCTTTGGAGAGGGACTTCACGACGATGATCGCGGCGTGCGGATCCTGGCCGAAAACGGCATTCGCCAGGTCTGGTTGCGTGACGGCGCCAGTATCCATCGTCAGCGTCTCGCCGAATTGGTGCGTCTGAATGCGTCGCACCAGTTCGACCACACACTCTTGCGTGGAACCGAGTTTATTGAGCAGGCACCGTGGTTTGCCGAAGCCTGGAATCAGCGAGCGATCGCCTTCTTTCATCTGGACCGCTTCGACGATTCCGCCAACGACTGCCATCAGGCGCTCGAACTCAACGCCTACCACTTCGGTGCCGCGGTAGGGATGGGGCACTGCTACTTGGAGCTGGGGGATGCTTTTGCGGCACTGGACTGTTTTCGCCGCGCCGTGAAGTTGAATCCCGACCTGGAAGGCGTCCGCAAGCAGATCGAATACCTGCAACGAACTCTGGAAGGCAAGTAGCAATCAGCCTGGCCAGCGCTCCCTCGCTGCGCAAACAAAGAGCGTGGCGAGACCACTTGGTTGCCCCGCCGATCCGTCCGACTTACGACGTTAGCGGGGTTTCGGCGCGGGCATCGGGCGGCGTGAACTGAAATCCCTGACTCTGGCTGAAGAAGGCCAGCGGGTTATCGTAGACTACTTTGCGGATCAGGCTTTCCGGATGGCCCCGCCGCCGCAACTCCAGGATGAGATCGGGGACGGCCGTCGGCTTGGACGGTCCCCAGTCTCCCGCGGAATTGGCTAACAGGCGCTCGGGACCGTACATCTCGATCATATCGGCGGCCCGCTGCGGAGTGCACTTGCTGACGGGATAGAGTGTCATGCCCGCCCAGAATCCCTCGTCCAACACGTGCCGGACGGTGTGCTCTTCCACGTGGTCGACCAGCACCCGGCTGCGATCGATCCGGCTGTCGTCGCAGAGCATATCCAGGATCATGCGCGTGCCCTGGTACTTGTCCTCCAGGTGAGGCGTGTGAATGAGGATTTGTTGATTGTATTCGACAGCCAGATTCAGATGTTCGAGAAAAATAATCGACTCGTTCCGCGTGTTCTTGTTGAGGCCGATTTCACCGATTCCCAGCACGTGTGGGGAATCCAGGAACTCGGGGATCATGGCAATCACTTCGCGTGACAGCGATACGTTTTCGGCTTCCTTGGCATTGATGCACAGCCACGTGTAGTGCGCGATACCGTACTGGGCGGCCCGTTTTGGTTCGAAGTCGGTTAGCTGGCGAAAATAGTCGCGAAAGCTCTCTACGCTGCCACGATCAAAGCCCGCCCAAAACGCCGGTTCACTCAGCCCCACGCACCCCATCTTGGCAAGCGTTTCGTAGTCGTCCGTGGTGCGCGACACCATGTGAATATGCGGATCGAAATAATACATCGGTTTGCCTTGGGGGGGTGAGCTGGTTTTGGGTGCGTGCCTGCCTCACGTCGGGGACAGGAAAAAGTCAGATGCCGAACTTTTCCCGCCAGTCGTCTTCGTAGGAACGCGAGAAAATCAGTTGGACCTGTTCTGCCCGATCGTCCGGCTGCGCTTCCAGAACGCGCCGCGCCTCGAACAGCCGCGCAAACCTGGGATCGTCGGACACCTCCCCCTCGGCCCTGCCCAAACGGTCCAGGGCGGCGGCAAGTTCCAGGATCTTTGCCCGCAGTACCAGGAATTCACGGTCCAAGACTTCGGGTGCCGGGATGGGTATCGACATCATGTTCACCTATACGGATCGAATTGCCATGTTTCTAAGATTTTCCGGCGAATCCGTGCAAAAATCAAGTGGCGGGGAGCCAATCGCGTAGAGAAGCGCCGCGTGCACTTTCCGCTCGCAACGGTCGAATCAAAACCCCATCCGCGCGAGCAGGCTCTCCAGCTGCCGTGAAAGACAGGTGCCATTGACGCGTTTGACAAAAGTCCTCGAATGATTCCACTTCGGCGTGCAGCGCATGCCCTGCGACGAAGGTGCCGCAGGTCATGCTCATGCCCCGCCTGATCAAAGTGATCATGCTGTCCTGTGGGCCAGGGCGGCATGCAGAGCACGCCCTGCGGAGCCGCGCCTGGTTTCCACAAACGACTATGTTGTCACTCTACTTTTCGCTCTGGTCGACGATCCAGACGTTGCGGTACCGTACATCTTGTCCGTGTTCTTGCAGCTTGAGTCCTTCGGCGCTCGGGCCAACCTTCACTCCGCCGTTGGCGTGTTTGATGGGGACGTTGTCGTGAACCTTCAGGCCATTCCACCAGACCGTCGCCCGCGCGGGCTCGATGGACTTTTCTCCATCCCAGCGTCCCGCTTTGAAGATGAAGTGGAAAGCATGCCATTGACCATTGGGTCGCCAGGCATTGACGTCCGGTACACGCTCCATGCAAAACGCGCCGATACCATGGGGACCGATCTTCCAGTTGTACGGGTCACTGGCGTCCTTGCCTTTGGGAGATTCGATCTGCAATTCGTAGCGATTCTGCAGGTAGACGCCGCTGTTGCTATAGCCTTTGGCACTGTCGTCCCCGCGTTGTCCCATCATGATGAATTCCACGTGACCTTCGAAGTCGGTGTACTTTTTCTTGGTGACTAAATCGTGCGTGCCCCACCTTTTGCCTCCGTTGGTCATCAGCACTTTGCCATCGCCTGTCGGGTTGTCGACAAGCGACCAGGTAATCGCCATATCCGCCTTGGGCCACATCTGCCAATTTTTCTCAATCGACTCCTGCGTGCCGTCGAACGGGATGTCAGCGCCTTTGGGAGCGGCGGCCCCCACATCTTTGGTCTTATCGTAACCGGGCTTGCGTTCTGGCGCCTGCTGGTCTGCGGCGCTGGCCGTCGAGCAGACCAACGCCACCACAGCCAACCACCCAAAGACTCGATTCCCCTGGTACAGCTTCATAGTACGTTTCCTTTGCGTTCATGACATGATGTGTGTTTCTGTGCTGCTATTATCACTTGTATTCCTCCTTGAAACAAAGGGTGATTGCGTCCGTCAGCCGGCGTGCAATAAGACCCGGCAGTCAGCACTGCCGGTCCAGCATGGTACGGATTGGAATACCGAAGAATAGATCGTGGATGATACCACCAAGCCGTCGCCACCGCGTACGGTCAGGTTGGCGGCAGTTTCGATGAATACCACTGTGTCGAGACGAGCGGCTTAGAACGCGCCCGATTTGCCTCGTTCCGGGGCACGGCGCGGGGTAAATTTTCCGCCCGCGGGGTCACTGCCGATGGCGCTGCCCAACGGCACGGTAGGCTCGGAACCGCGATAACCCATGTAAGTCAGGAACTTCTCGACCGAAACCTGTTCGACGCCGTACGCCTGGGCCTCGCCCAACATCCGCGCGTAGCCGGTACGGGCAGCGTCGGAAGACGCATCCGTGGGACGGTCGCCGACTACGAAGTAACGGGTATTGGCGTTCATCTTGCCTTCAATCTTGCCGTCGTCCAGCAGTTCCGAATCCACGACACCGCCGTTCAGCAGGATCAGACTCTTTACCTTCTCCCGGTCATCCTTGCGATCCCCGTCGATATCCATGTAGCCCGCCAGCGCGTAGTGCAGACGACGTCCCGGCTGCCAGGCCGTCGAGAAAATCTGATCACCGGGCAGAAACAGGTTCTTGCTGTCGCTCTCTACGATCTTGGCTTCGGCCAGATGGTCTTCCATGATGCGAATGACTTCGATGGTTCCCTTGGCATTGGCTTTTGTCACGGCGGATTCGTCGCGATCAAACACACTGAAGGTGATTTGGCGGCGGAGGCCGTCGGCCGAACCCAAATTGATCCAAACGGTGCCGGAACGCTGATTCACCCAGGTGAGCTGACCGTCCGCCACTTCAAACGATTCCTTTTGGGTTTCCTTGATCTGCTGCTGGAACGCCTCCTTCAGCTGCACTTCCTTGTCGCGCTGTTTTTCCACTTCCGCAATCATGCGTTTGCTCTCCGCGTCGACTTTCGTGATCTGCTGCGACTTGGCCGCGATCGTGGCCGCGTATTCTTCCTGCTTCTTTTCGGCAGCATCGCGAAGTTGTTTCACTTTCAGGAGCTCCGCATCGTAAACGGTGGCCTGCTTCTGATGCGTTTGCACCGCCAATTGCACCGCAGCCGCTTCGCGTTTCGCAATTTCTTCTTTCTGGCGAGTCAATTCGCGGACGTTCTGCAACGAGTTCTCCACGGTGTCGGTGAGGTCGCGAACCTTCGTAATGATATTGCTGGGCAAGCTGGTATAGTTGAGCTGTTCAGGTGGTAGCCCCACGCCGAAAGTGGTCATATCCGCGTCGAACTGCTGGACCAGTTGCGTGACTTCAGCATCGTCCGGAAGACTCTCCTGCGCTTTCTCGTAATCGGTTTGCGTGACACCACCGATGCCCAGCACGTACTTGAAGACCGTCAGTTTGTCGACCGCGGTGCTGATGCCGTTTTCAAGTTGCCGCACTTCGGTTTTGGCAGCCAGGGCCGCCTTGCGCTGTTCTTCGGATTCGCGGTAGAAGTAATACGTCGTGACGGACAGTGCGATGGTAATGATCACGAACAAGATCAATGCCGCTTGCAGACCTTGGCTTTCACGTTTAGCCATTTGACTTCTCCTCGAAGAACTCTCTCAAAACTTCAGCACAGGGAGTATATAGGGATGGATGGAGACCGGATACTATCTCGTTCGATGCAGCGGGCTTAAGTTATTGCCACAATCCACGCGAACACGAAACTCCAGGCAACTCATCACTCCAGGCAACTCATCAGACGTGTGCCAACACTAAGTTGCGAATACACAAAGACATACGTCGATGTTAAACTGGCAGGCCGGTTTTGTCAAGGATTTACGGCGGTCGGATCCCAGGGTAAGTTGCCTCAAAACCGGACGAATCAACACGAAGTGACCTGAATGGCCAAGAATACTCGACAGCAAACGCTGGGATTTGGCTGGGACGATCCCCCCCAGAGTGCTCCGGCACGGGACACCCGCGCGGACACGAAAGCGGACAGTTTGGCCGGGAAGACGGTTTACGTCGTCGATTCCCACGCGCTGATCTACCAGGTCTTTCATGCGATGCCGAACATGACGAGCCCCACCGGGCAGCCGGTCGGTGCGATTCACGGTTTCATGCGCGATATCGTGGATATTTTGGAGAAACGGCAGCCTGACTACCTGTTCTGCGCTTTTGACTTTTCGGCGCGGACGTTCCGGCATGACTTCTACCCGAAATACAAGGAAACCCGGGAATCGATGCCGGACGACCTGCGGCCGCAGATCGGTAACATCCAGCGCATGCTGGAAGCCATGGGTGTAGCCATCCTGACATTAGAGAACTACGAAGCCGACGACATCCTGGCCACCGTGGCACGGCGCGTGGAAGACGGTGGCGGTACCTGCTATCTGGTCACGAACGACAAAGACTGCCGTCAATTGATCACCGACCACGTATTCCTGTTCAACATCCGCAAGAACGCCGTCCTGGACACCCAGGCGCTGCTG
The DNA here is from genome assembly GCA_937967665.1 of uncultured Planctomycetaceae bacterium. Taxonomy (GTDB): domain Bacteria; phylum Planctomycetota; class Planctomycetia; order Pirellulales; family Pirellulaceae; genus CALBSZ01. The sequence continues at coordinate 2,381 of CALBSZ010000271.1, read as the reverse complement.
GAAGATTGGGGGATTCGTCCCAACCAGGTGGTCGACTTCCAGGCGCTGGTCGGGGATTCGGTCGATTGCGTGCCCGGCATTCCGCTGATCGGACCCAAGATCGCCCGCGAACTGCTGGAGAAATACGACAACCTGGACAATGTGCTCGACCACGCCAGCGAACTCACCGGAAAAAAACGACGCGAGAATCTGATGAACGGCCGTGAAGCAGCGCTGCTCAGCCGGCGATTGGTGCAGTTGGACGACCAGGTTCCGATCGACGTAGACTGGTCCGCGGGGCGTGTCGGCGGCTTGAATGTGCCGGCCGTCCAGGAACTCTGCCAGGAATTCGGCTTTCGCCAGCTGGCCGAACGGCTCACCGGCCTCACGCCCCAGCCCAAGTCGAAAGCGTGGCAGACCCGTTATGAGACGATCGCGACGCCTGAAAAGCTCGACTGGCTGGTCGCGGAACTTGGCCGGCAATCCCGATTCGCCTGCGATACCGAAACCACGAACGTCAATCCACGCTGGGCGGAGATTGTCGGCTATTCCTTCTGCTGGGAAGCGGGCGAAGCCTACTACGTTCCGGTCCTGGCACCGCAGGGGGAACCGCGGCTGGATCCCCAGTCGACCGCCGCGGCGCTGCGTCCCGTCCTGGAAAACCCGAACATCCAGAAGATCGGCCAGAACATCAAGTACGACATGATCGTGCTGCGCGGGGCGGGCACCGACTTGCGAGGTCCCTTGTTCGATACGATGGTCGCCGATTACTTGCTGGAAGCCGGACAACGCAACCACGGCATCGACGAATTGGCGCTGCGCTACCTGGATCACACGACGATCAAAATCAGCTCGCTGATCGGCAAGGGAAAGCACCAGATTCGGATGGATGAAGTTCCCGTCAAGACGATCACGGAATACGCCGCCGAAGATGCCGACGTTCCATTCCGCCTGACACCGCTCCTCGAAAAACGACTCGCCGACGACAACTTGACGACGTTGTTTGAAACCGTAGAGATGCCGCTGGTCGAAGTCCTGGCAGAAATGGAGTTCAACGGCATTCGTGTGGACGTGGAACGGCTGACGCGGCTGAGTGAACAGTATGGCGAACGCATCGCTCAGCTGGAGCTTGAAGTCTTTGAGATCGCGGGGCGGCAATTCAATATCAATTCCCCCTCGCAACTCTCAACGCTGTTGTTCGACGAGTTCGAGCTGCCGCGTGTCAAGAAGAACAGCACCGACGCAGAAGTGCTCGAGCAGCTGGCGGCGCTGCACCCCCTGCCGGCAAAGGTCATTGAATATCGCCAGCAAGCCAAACTGAAGAACACCTACGTCGACGCCTTGCCCAAGCTGGTGCATCCGGAAACCGGACGCGTTCACACGTCCTTCAAGCAAGATGTGGCGGCGACGGGTCGGCTGAGTTCCACCGATCCGAACTTGCAGAACATCCCCGTGCGGACCGAGGCGGGGCGGGAAATCCGCGCGGCGTTCGTGCCCGGACACGACGGCTGGCAACTGCTCACCGCCGACTACTCGCAAATCGAACTGCGGGTGCTGGCCCATTTCTGCGGCGACCTGGCGCTGCGGCAAGCCTTTGCGGAGGACCAGGACATCCACACGTCGGTGGCGGCCGAGGTCTATGGCGTGGAATTGGACGAGGTGACGCCGGAAATGCGTCGCAGTGCCAAGGCCATAAATTTCGGCATTATCTATGGGCAATCTCCGTTTGGACTGGCAAAATCGCTGAATATCGGCAAAGAGGACGCGGCCGCCTTCATCGACGCGTATTTCGATCGCTATCCGCTGGTGGATGAGTTTATGATGAAGACCCTGGAAGAATGTCGGCAGAAGGGTTATGTTAGTACTATTCTCGGACGGCGCCGCGCGGTCCAGGGAATTCGCGACTCATCGCAGCGAACACAATCACGTCAACGGAACCTGCCTGAGCGCATTGCGATCAACACGGTAATCCAGGGATCGGCCGCGGACTTGATCAAACTGGCGATGATCAACATCCACCGTCGATTGCAAGAGGAGCGGCCGCGGGCCCGGATGTTACTGCAGATACACGATGAATTGATCTTTGAAGTCCCCGGTGAGGAGTGTACTTACCTTTCCGAATTGGTCCGGCGAGAGATGGCGGCGGCGGGTACGTTATCCGTGCCGTTGAAAGTGGACGTGAAGGTCGGAGAAAACTGGGCTGCTGGCGAAGCCATGTAAGGCAGCTCGACGTTGCATGAAAGTTATTGGGATCGTCGGCGGCATTGCCAGCGGCAAGAGTCTGGTCACCGAGAGCGTGCGAGAGCGGGGCGGGTGGGGCATGGCCGCCGGAAACATCGGGGAGGAAGTGGTATGCGAAGCAGACGGGGGGGCCGCACGGCGAACGGGCCGCGGGGATGCGG
>CALBSZ010000270.1 GCA_937967665.1 uncultured Planctomycetaceae bacterium | reverse complement strand
CAGTCAGCATTCCACTTGTTTCCGATGCGATCGGCGACTCTGGTCCAGCTGTTATGTGGCCTTGTCAATGGTCGCGCCCGCGATAGCAGGCGATTTGTAGGCCTTCTTGATTAACTTCTTGAGCGTCGGCAAATGTACGTCATCGAGCTTCTTGATGTAGAGACACGACTTGCCGATCTTGTGTTTTCCCAGTTTTTCAAGCAGTGTCGCTTGCTTCTCCAATTCGCAGTGCAGGTAAAGAGTCAGATCCTGTTTTCGAGGTGAGAAACCGACATGAAACCAGTCTCCCTCGGACGTTTTGCCCCGGTAGTGAAACCTGCCAAAGCCCACTTTGTCTTTTCCCCACATGACGGCCGATTCCCCGGTCAGGTCCCCCATCATTTGCAGCACGTTCCGACAGTCGGCGAGTTTCTGTTCGTCTTTGATTCCGGAAAGAAACTTGTCAACGCCGGGATCGTTCTGTTCTGCTTTGGATTTTTTAGTCATTGGATGCCTTTGTTGTGAGCAGCATAGCAGTCACGTCTATTTCGCGGACCTGGCGGCTGGTAGTCCGGCGTGCAAATTATTGGTGGCACGAACCCGGCATCTCGGCATACGCGTTCAATCGCAGAACGAGTTGTCGGATTCACGATATGTTTGAAGTTCCAACTCACCAAGTATTCTAGGCCGTTGACCGCCGCCAGGGAAATGTGGACCGCATCGCGAGGCTCCGTTTTCGGCACGGCAAAGCCGTCAGTATATCACGACACGCCCCCCCAAACAGAGCCCTACTTGCATAGCGTCGTGATATTGTGACAACACCCGAAGTAGTGCACACCTGTTCCGCATCTTTGTTTATCGGGAGGGAATCATGAGTAAGGAAAGGTTTGAACATGCCATCATGACGGCACGGTTGAGCAAGAATTCGAAAGTCTGGTTTCCGCGCTGGCTTGGCCGGTACGCCGCGTTCGTGAAGTGCGGCGGCGATTCGCCCGTTCCCGTCGATCAAGAGCGGAGGAGCTGAAACGGACAGGTTTGTTTTACAGCCATTTGATGTCGAACCTGTCCCGTGTTCTTCGGCCCGCTGGTACGATCGTGAGTATCCTAACGGTGTCACGAATTGCCCGATTGAGGACTTCGAATCGCCGCTTGCGTGGCTGCATGGTCTTTCGCACTGCCCTTGCCTAAAATGGGACTTGTCTCCGTCTTTTCAGGGAAGCAGATGAACGACCGGAAATCACTAGACAAAGCCCGACGTTGTGCCCAGAAAATGCGGATACCGACGCTGCAGCGCCACATCCTGCTGTGTTGCGACACGAAGACGGCTGGCTGCGCGTCGAAACGCCAGATGATTCAATCGTGGCGATTCCTCAAGAAACGCTTGAAGCAACTGAAGCTCGACAAGCGCGGCGGCGTCTTCCGCTCGCGCACTTCCTGCGTCGACCTGTGTGTCGGTGGTCCGATTGCCATCGTCTATCCCGAGGCGGTCTGGTACGGGCACTGCACGCCCAAAGTACTGGCTCGCATTATCGACGAACACTTGATCGGCGGTGAAATTGTGGAAGAATATGTGATCTCCCAACCGTGCGCGGGCATGCAGGTCGCCGCGCAAGAACTTCGTACACCCCGGTAACGGATTGAAACAGTAACGGATTGGAAACATGGCCAAATGTGTTTGTGCGGTGATGGCAGTGGTCCTGCTGGTGCAGTGTGGCGTGGCTGACGAGATGCCTCGCAAGTTCCCGGATCTGCCGACGGGCGTTACCAGCTTCGGGGCGGCGACCCTGAATGGCGCGTTGTACGTTTACGGTGGGCACAAGGGCGAGGCACATCAGTACTACGTGAAGGGGCAATCCAACGAACTCTGGAAACTGGACTTATCCCAGCCGGAAAAGTGGGAAGTTGTCGCAACGGGACCGCGACTGCAGGGACTGGCCCTGGTCGCGCATGGCGACAGTCTTTACCGCCTGGGTGGCTTTACCGCCAGAAACAAGCAGGGCGAGGAACACGACCTGTTGTCGGTACCCGACTTTGCCCGCTTCAACCTGGCAACCGGGAACTGGGAAACGCTGGTCCCCATGCCGCAACCCCGTTCGTCTTTCGACGCGGTGGTAGTCGGCAACCTCCTCTACGTCGCCGGCGGCTGGGCACTGAAAGGCGGCAGTGAAACGGAGTGGCATTCCTCCGCGTATGTGGTCGATCTGGCAGCCGACCCACTGGCCTGGCGCGCGTTGCCGCCACCGCCGTTCCAGCGACGCGCGGTATCCCTGGGCGCCTGCGACGGTCGCGTCTACGTGATTGGCGGGATGCAACCGCAGGGAGGACCGACAACCTCGGTCTTCGCTTACGATCCTAGGTCGCAGCAATGGTCGGAAGGCCCGGCGCTGGTGGGGGAGCCGATGGCCGGATTCGGGTCGTCCGCCTTTGCCTTGGGCGAGCGGCTGTTTGTGACCACGTTCGACGGCACTTTGCAGGAACTGGTCGATAACGGCACGCGCTGGAAGGTGGTGAAAAAGCTTGAACGCGCCAGATTCTTCCATCGCCTGGTGCCGTTCGACGAACAGCGGCTGATCAGTGTCGGCGGCGCCAATATGCAGATCGGCAAGTTTCTGGAAGTCGACGTCATCGCGCCCGAGTAGCCGATGACGACGTTCCCTTTCGAATCACTCGCTGTCGTATTCGAAGCGGACGGCGCGCGTGTTCTGTTCGGCGCCGGTGGATTGCGTCAGCGGCCGATATAACTCGGGCCGACGAGCCTTGATCCATCTCACGCCGGTGCAGCGTTCGCGCAGCGAGAAATCCAGGTCGGCCACGACCATGTCGTCGCCCGCTTGGCAGGTTTCCGCCAGGATTCTTCCGTAGGGGTCCAGGATCATGGCATTCCCTGTGCGGACTTCGTTGTCGTCCGGCCCGATACCGTTGCTGAAGATCAAGAACAGGCCATTGTCGTGAGCCCGGGCGGGGAGCCACCGCATCAGCCAGCCGCGGCCTTTGTCGCCGAGGATTTCGGCTTCGATCGCGGCCGGATTTTCGAACCGCTGGTCCCAGACGCGGCGGTCGATCACTCCCATCGCGTAGGGACTTCCCGATTTGCAGCCTCCCGTTTGATGCGGTGCCAGCAGGACTTCAGCGCCGGCGAGCGCGCAGGCGCGGGCATTTTCGATGATGTTGTTGTCGTAGCAAATCAAGACCGCCGCACGCTGTCCGGTAGGCAAGTCGAAGACGGTATAGGTATCTCCCGATTCCATATGAGCGCTGATGAAGCAGTGCAATTTTCGATGGCATGCCCAGCTGCCGTCCGGCATGGCAACCAGATACGAATTGAACAGGCGTCCCTCGTGCAATTCAACAAACCCGACGCCAAGGGTCAGCTGATACTGGGCGGCCAGCTCCAGCACGCGCCGACTGGTCATGCCGTCGGGCACCGCTTCCGCCAGCTCGGTCAACTGCGAACGCGAAAGATGACGCAAGTGCCAGTACCCGGACACGCAGCACTCCGGGAAAACAACCAATTCCACGGACGTTGTGGCCGCCTGCTGGACGAATTCGGAGATGGTCCGCAAGTTGGCGTCCTTGTCACCCGGTGCATGTTGGAATTGAACGGCGGCGACACGATGCGTGGTCATCAGAAATTCCGGGGCCTGGGCCTTAAAAAGGGCGAAGTGTCAATACGAGAATCGAAGAAGCTCGAAATCCAAAGTGCGAAATACGAAACAAATACAAAATCCCAAATTCAAAACGGGTTCACCTGAATTCAACGGAAACGCGAAATGCAACTGCCGTGGTGGTTTCGAATTTTCGTATTGCGACATTCTGAATTTGCTTCGGTTTTCGATATTCGTGCTTCGAATTTCAATTCCAAGGGTCACAGACCTCACTTGTTGAGTAGCTAGGATGACTTGGGTACGTCGAACGAAGCGAGGATGCGGTCGAAAAAACGATCCAGCAACTGATAGTATTCGCGTGGCTGACGGTCGTTGTGGTCGCCATTGTCGACAACAAACAACTGCTTATCAACCGATTCCGAGGCGTCATACAAACGTTTGCCGAGTTCGAAGGGTACGATCGAATCGCGTTTCCCGTGGCTCAACAGCAGCGGTCCTTTAAAGTCCTTGATCTTCGCGAGCGAATTGAAACGATTGCGCATGAACAGTTTGACCGGCAGGAACCAGTAAATGGTCGCCGCCACGTCGGGCATCCGCGTAAATGTATTCTCCACCACGAGGGCTTTGGCCCCGCGTTGCGAAGCGATGTCCACCGCCACGGCTCCCCCCAACGATCGCCCCATGACAATGACGTCGCCGGCGGTGATTCCCTCGCGCTGCAGTAGCCAGCCGAGTGCCGCGTGGCCGTCCGCGGTAACTCCCTTTTCGTTCGGCCGCCCGGCACTTCGTCCGTAGCCGCGGTAGTCAAAGATGAAGACGCCCAGCTGGTACCGCTCGTTCAACAGTTGTACGAGGTCGGCGTTGTACGCCACGTGTTCGCCATTGCCGTGGCAATAGAGCAGGTAGCCGCGCGGTTGTGCGTGGGGAACGTACCAGCCGTGCAGCTGAGTACCATCAGCGGATTCAAAAAAGACGTTCTCGAAGTCCAGGTAGGCGGGATCCCAATCTCCGACCGGGAAGCGGGGCGCTGGATAGACAACGTAGTTTTCCAGCAGCATCAACAAGACGATAATCAGGACATACAGTCCCGCCAAGACGTAGAGCATGCGTCGCAGCCTCATGTAGACTCGATAGTAACGCGAATTCTGTTCCACTTTATCCGGAGTCCTGTTCTACGGCCGGAATGGCCACTTGTCAGCTGATCGTAGTTCCGCGACTCCGTTCGCGGATCCCGCGAGCGGAGTCGCGGGGCTACGGAGGAAGTCTCGGTTGTTGTGCGTGGACGAAGGCGAGTAACGTCGTGCCGTCTGCTGCTACCGCAACCATAGTGCCGTCGCTCGATCCGGCTGCCGTGGCGCTTCGGTCGATCGGGCCAGGGACGGCAGGAATGCGTGATCACAACACTTTACGGAACACGATGCCCTGCTCCACATTCCGGAAACCAAATTTCTCGTACATAGCCAAGGCGGCGGTATTGTCGAGCATGGTCTGCACCTCGACGAGCGAAACGCCTTGGGTCTGCAGTTGCCGCAGTGTTTCGCCGACCAGAAACGTTGCCAGCCCGCGCCGCCGGTAGCTGCGTTCGATTTCCAGGTCGGTCAAGCCCGCGGCGTACGCGTCCCAATTGCTGGCCAGTGGCTCCATATTCCAGTGCGAGATCCGCCCGCGAACCTGTCGACTCTCCTTTTCAACCAGTTGGCAGCGCGTGCGCTGCGATTGTGCCACGGTACATGCTTCCCACCAATTGCCGGGCACGGGATCCACGACCGTCTGCATGTCGAACGTACGCCGCACCTGCATTTGACTGCGGTCGAACGAGGGCCGAAAGCCGGCAAGGTCGCGCTGCAGCACGACCGTCCGTTGAAACTCCTCGTAACCACAGCCACGCAACAAGTCGACCGTTCGCACATCGGATTCCAGGACTCCGGGCAGTTCACTACCGCCATACATGCCCAGGTAGAACGGATTCACCGGGTGGATGGGACCGCCGATGAGCGTGGTCGCTCCAAGCGACCGCAGGTAGTTTTCAGCGTGGCCGACGAGTTCGCGGCCGATCAACTCCCGATCCACGCGGGGCGAAGTCATCACCATGCAGAGGACTCCGATGTCGTGACTGAGTTGCTGGAATTCGTCGTCAGGACCGAAGCCGGCGTGGATAAAGCCAACGGGACCGTTCGGGTCGCAGGCGATGATCAATCCGCGAGGATCGAAATACGGTTTCGCAAAGACGTGCTGTTCGAGCATGGCCGCCGTGACAACCGGCAGCAACGCGCGATGCGGTTCCTGTTCGCGCCAGATCGCCGCGATCGCAGGGGCATCGTCGTTGCGGTAAGAACGAAATTCCGTCATGTCGATATATCCACGTAAACGTCACCCGCCTCCACCTTGACCGGGAACCCTGGATGGATCACGGAGGCGTTCGTCTGATGCTGCCCGGTGGTCACGTCAAACTGCCAGCCGTGCCAGGGACACGTGACAATGCAGCCCTGCAGCGATCCCTTGCCCAGCGGGCCGCCCTGGTGGGGGCAAACGCCGTCGAGCGCGTGAAAGCGGCCGGCGACGTTGTAGAGTGCCACGATGCGATCTTCCACCACCAGTTCGCGGCTGGAACCAGGCGGGCAATCCTCAACGCGGGCAATGCGTATCCAGTTGCTCATCGTCGACGCCGTCGTCAGTAAAAACGCGAATGTTTCCGCCCACATCCCCAGCGGTCACGCACGCCAGCTTCGCGACGCACACCGATCTTCATTCAAGCAGCGGCTTTCGATATGAGCTTCTTACGTTGTACCGGTTTTTCCTTCCAGCGTCGATGGACCCACCAGTATTGCTCGGGCACCGCGCGAATGAAGTCCTCCAAGCGGCGTGTGTACCATTCGGTGATCGACTTGACGTCCCGCATGTCGTCCGCGCATGTTTCCGGGTCAAAAACACCCGCCAGGGCCAATTCGAAGTGCAGCGGCTTGCCTTGGCGCCGGGCGTAAACGACCAGCATGGGAGCATTATTCGCAAGGCTGAAGAGGGCCACGGCCTTGTGGCACGACGCGGGACGGCCCAGGAAGTCGATCCAGCAGCCTTTCGGCCCGGCGTATTGATCACCCAGCAATGTCAAAATGCCTCCCGATTCGAGCACGTCCTGGACAGCATGCGCCGAATTCCTTTTCGGCAGGATGAATTGACCGTGAGCCCCGCGAAAATGATACAAAAACCGAATCAGATAGGGGTTGTCCAGCACGCGCGCAATCGTGTGCGACGGATAGCCCAGCAGCCCGGTTATGTAACCCGCCAGTTCGAAATTGCCGTAGTGCCCCGAAACGATGACCGTCGCGCGCCGCCCCGTCATGTTGCGCGTGATATCGGCCAACCCTTGTACGTCGACGTAGTCGCGCCAATTCGTTTCATGGAGCTTGCGCGGCGCGTGGGCGATTTCGCAGACCATCAGCAGCAGATGCTCCCACATTTGCCGCGCCACACGCTGACGCTCCGCCGCCGAATAGTGTGGCAGCGAGTGCAGCAGGTTGTCTTCGACGACCTGCCTGCGAATACGGATGACGTCGTGCAAGGCGAAAGCCAGCAGCCTTGCCGCCACAGCACACGTTTCAATGCGCACGGTTTGGATCGCGCAGATAAACAGTCGCACGAAGAGATAGACGAGATAGTTTCCGGCTTGTTTCATGGCACTTCCGTTTGCCACCGCAGATTCCAGACGAACCGCTCCTGGGGCTCAGTCCCGTCCGACTGCCAGATTGTTGCAGGAATCGGGCGTTCCGTGAAGGTCGCTTCAGCAACGCCCGTTCCCGAGTGCAGGTCACTTTTTGCCGGCTTCGCGGGCCTGCAGCACCGGGTCCTGGGCCAGCGGCAGCGTTACCGTCGTGCCGGTTTCCGCTGCGTGGTAGATGGCCAGGATGATCTCGACGCTGCGTCTCCCCTCCTGGCCGCTGACCAAGGGCTTACGCCCACTGTCTATAGCGGCGAGGACATCCTTGAACAAAGCGGTATGGCCATGGTGGCCAATCGCGGCAGGGTCCGCGGCACCACCGCCGGTTTCCGTGCGGCCCGCCATACGCTGCTTGAGCGCGGCATCGTCCTCCGTGGTTTCCACAAAATCCCAGGTCTTGATGTCTTCTTCTTCCAATACCGCGGAACCTTGAGTGCCGTGAATCTCGATCCGCTTCAGCGCCCCGGGGTATGCCGCGGTGGTCGCTTCGATCACTCCCAGCGCGCCATTCTTGAAACGTAGCGTGGCCATGGCCACGTCTTCGACTTCGATTCGCTCGTGAGCCAGGGTGGCCGTTTGTGCATTGATCGCGACAACATCGCCCATCAGCCAGGCTAGCAGATCGACGCTGTGAATCGCCTGGTTCATCAAGGCGCCCCCCCCATCCAGCTTCCACGTGCCGCGCCACGCGCCGCTGTCGTAATACTCCTGCGTACGAAACCACTTGACGTACGAATCGCCAATGGTGAGCGTCCCGAACCGACCGGCCTCGATCGCCTGCTTGATCAGCTGCGAGGATTCATGGAACCGCGAAGGAAAAATTGTCGCCAGCACGACGCCGTTCTGGTCCGCGGCGGCAATGATCTGATCGCAGCGGTCGAGAGTGACTTCAAGCGGTTTTTCGACGATTACATGCTTGCCGGCCTGGGCGGCCGCAACGGCTGGCTCCAGGTGCGCGCCGCTGGGAGTACAGATTGTCACGATCGTCACTTCGGGATCGGCCAGCATGGCGTCGAGGTCGTGGTAGGCCTTACAACCCGTGCTCTCCGCCAGGCGATCCGCCGAGGCGGGAAACATGTCGAGACAAGCGACTAACTTTGCGTCGGGGATGTCGGCAATCGCTTTGGCATGAAAGTTAGCGATCATCCCGCATCCAATAATCCCGAATCCGTGTGCCATGTTCATTACTACCGTCGTTAAGGAGCGAAAGAATCATCCGCAACGCCGCAGACGCGAGGCACCGCCTCCAAACGCCTCCGCACGTTGCGACGGGACAAGCAATATCCCTATCAAAAGCGCCATTATACGGCTTTATGCGTTGCCGTAAACGACCGACACGTACATCGACAACAGCGTCAAGCCGTTCAGCAGCAGGTGTACCACGATGCACGGCATCAATCGATGCGTTTGCCGGTACAGGAAGCCCAAGCCGACGGCGAAGAAGAACAGCGGGATCGGGTCCGGGCCGTGTGACCAATGCATCAGGGCGAAGACCAGGGCACTGACCAAGATCGGCCAGGCCGGCCCGCGGATGCCCGGCGACCTAGCGTCCCCCAACTCTATCTCCTTCTCCGCATCGTGGCGCGGTGCGAAGTGCGAACTGGGCTCGCTTGCGCCGGCAACTGCCGGTTCCCCGTCGTCAGTTCCGTTCACTGGCGCGCCGTGCACGGCGGGAAGACCCGCGGCAATGTTTTCCAGCCAACCCTGCAGCAGGCCGCGGAACAAGTATTCCTCGGCGAACGGCGCCACCAGGACTGCCGCGAACGCACTGACCAGGAAAAATAGAGGGTCCGGATGCTGGTGTGGCATCACGATCAGCGGATGCTAGGTCGGAAAGTATTGAATTAACGTGAATTGAATCACGTAGACGGGCGGGCCAATCATCGCAAACGCCTTTAGTCCCAGGGCCATGTCGCTGCCGAGTTCCCGCAGCGAAATCCCCAGGTCGCGCA
>CALBSZ010000269.1 GCA_937967665.1 uncultured Planctomycetaceae bacterium | reverse complement strand
CAGCCCGGGGTTCGCGTCCAGGGCATCCTGGAGTCGGGTTAGTTGTTCGGCGACGGCGATGCCCTGCACGATCGTGCTCAACTGCTGTTGCGCCAGATTCTTGCCCTGCTCGGCTTGCGCCTGCAGGTTGCGATTGCCCCCGGCGCGTTGCGCCATCTGCTCGAAGTATTGAACCTCTTGATTGGCTCGCACCTGAGCCGCCTGAGCCTGCTGCAGTCCGCTGGAAATCACCTTGGGCGAAAACTTCTGGCGATTGGGCTGCCCGCCCTGCCCCGCAGCGACGGAAAGTTGATGTAGGCGGTGGCGGTGATCGTCAATTGCCCGGTGGTTGTCATTTTGGTATCGATCTTATAGGCGGCGGCCTGTTCTTCCGGAGTCTGTCCCAGCACCATCCACAACTCGCCTTGCTGTGCGGGCAGGATCTGGGGCCCCTCGAAGACCGGCTTCGGCGCGTTGTCGACGCCGAGGATCTCTACCTGAATCCCTTCTGGATTCGGTGGGCTGGGTATCGTGTACTTTTCGGTGATGACCGGACTGTTCAGCGTCAGGGGCATGGGTTCCAGCTTGCCTACGGATCGCAGCAGCAGCGTGTGTGTGTCCGGACCTGCGGACAGCGTCATGGAACAATTGGTCAGATAACCGCTGGCCGGCATCGCGTCCGCTGCCTCAGGGGTCCAATGGAATTTCAGCTTCTTGTCTTCCAGGACCATTTCAGCGATCAATTTCTCGCCGCCCACGCCCGAACTCAACACGAATTCCCACTCTCGTTCGGCCGTTCCGCCCCTGGCGTTACGGAGTTCGAAGACATGATCTTTCTTGTAGGCCTTAGCGCCGCCGATCAGGGCAATGAACATCAAGTCGTTTTCAGCGATATCAATCGAGCCCAATTCGACCATTTCAGTCGACGACTGCGGCGGGGCCAGTTCCAACAGATCCACTTCTTTGGCCAGCGCGGCAAACGGAGCTTTTTTGGGCGCAGGTTTTTCTTTCGGAGGCTTGTTGGCGGGCGGCTTCGGCGGCGTGGTCTCCTGAGGTTCGTTGTCTGTGTCCGGGCCAGGCACCGGTTCTTCCGGCTGCTCTGGCGGAGGTTCCGCGGCGGTCGTGTTTGCCGCCGCCTGGTCGTTCGGCAAATCCGTGGGGTCACCATTCTCGTTGTCCGCCGCCGGGTCGGCCGGATCCTCGGGCTCCGGGTTCGCCGGCTCGGGATCGCCGATCGGATCTTCACTTGGATCGCTGACGGGATCGCTGACGGGATCGCTGACGGGATCGCTGACGGGGTCACCGATGGGATCGCCCGTCGGGTCGCCTATCGGTTCCTCAGAAGGGTCCTCTTCTGGCGTGGCGACCTCGGACGGTCAACCGTCTTTTTGAGCCAGCTCGTCCGTCGAGGGACCACCGAACAGGACAAATCCCATCACCATCGCCAGCGCCAGTACACCGGTGCCAACGGCGCCGAACAGGATGAGATGTTTCTTTTCCAGCTGCTTCTTGCCGACGGCCTTGCGGGCCGCGGGCGCCGCGGCAACTTCGCCGCTATCTCGAGGCTTGGATTTCGTCGACACCACTGCCGGCGCGGCGCCGCCCTTCTTGGGCGTGGCATCAATCTGAAAGGCACCGGGTGCAGCCGCAGGCGTCGTTGCATCCGCCGTCGCGATGGAAATCGTATCCTTCTCCGGAATTCCTTCCTGAGCATCGTCGTCGTTGGTCGCGATGGCCACCGGGATGTCTTCGTCAAGCGGTTTGGCCTGGGGCAATTTGCCGCTGCCGCCGGCCGCTCGCTTCGCTTTGGCGGGCAGGGCTTTCGCCGTGGCCTTGCCATTCGAGTTCGCTTCCAACTTCTTCAGGATTTCCAGCCACTGGTCGAGCGTCTTGAGCAGGCTCTCAGGGGACTGGAACCTGCCTTTGCGTGACACCGAAGTTAACTTGTGAATGACCTTCACTAATTCCGGAGTGGCATCACCACGATACTTGCGGATATCGAGCGGCACCTTGGGGTCTCGTTTCCTGGCTGCCTGCGGGGCCCTTCCCGTGGCCATAAAATAGGCGACACAGCCGAGTGAATAGATGTCCGCGCGAATGTCGATACCGTCCCTGCCGCTGGCCACTTCCAGCGAACGGTAATTCACGTCCGCCGAATCTTCCCCCGTTTCGTCGGTGAGTCGAGACACTCCGAAGTCGAGTATTTTCAGGACCCCTTCCGTGTCGAGCAAAATACTGGTTGGGTTGATGTTGCGGTGCACCATGCCCTGCTGGTGAGCGTATGCGATTCCTTCCGCGGCCTGCCTTAAGAATCGTGCAATCGACTCTGTCGACAACGGGCCGTCGTCGTCGATGGCCTTCTGCAAGCTGCGGCCATTAACGAACTCCATTACGATGTAGTAGCGTTCTTTCTCGCTGTCGATATCGAAAACGTGAACGATGTTGCGATGGTCGAGCGCGGCGGCGTTCCTGGCTTCGTTCAGAAACTGCTTCACTTTCGCAGGGTCCGATGTGAATTGTCGCGATAGCGTCTTGATCGCCACGCGCCGGCCCATCTGGCTGTGATTGGCCAAATAGACACGTCCCAACTCGCCAGAGCCGAGCTGCTCCAGCAGTTCATACTTGCCGAGCTTCAAGAGGTAGCCGCCAACAAGCAACTGCTTTGCCTGCCATTTGGTAAGCCGGCCGTCCTGGATCAGATTGCGGGCGACAGCTTGCGGACTCATTCCTTTCGCCGTGGAACGCACTTGTTCGAGTTGATCGGGCGAAAATAATTCGCTTTTCTCAAGCACACTCAAGAATTTTTCTGCGTCCTTGATGGCGGTCAATTTGACCATAATTCTTTACTCCGCCGCAACCAACACTGCCACAAACCGAACGGTGCCTGATTCAATGATACGAGTTTCTGGTTCGGTTGAGACAAGCCGGTGTCACGTCAGTTACCGGTTTTCGCGAACAACTACGGATCTAACCCGTTTCGAAATGGATACTTAGATTGTCTCTATCAACCACGCTCTACGCAAGCACTTTTCGCGTTTTCCCAGCAATTTCGACAGGGATTACTGCCAACTCCCCACCCCGCAGCGATTCCTGCCAGGAGTGGGGGCGATTCCTGCCAGGAGTGTTGGTATGGGAAGGTGGGGGGGTATGGAAATTCCTGGTCGACTTTGCAGGCGGTAGGGGAAGTACTGGTTTTGACTGTTGTGCCGCGCCGATAGTTTGTTTCGAGTGAGTCGAGTCTTCCGTGGGTAGGAAGGCCCCAAATCATCCAGGGGGGTGCGCTGGAACTCGCTTCACCTGAAAAAAGCGCGGAGAACAAGTGATGACAATTTACAGGGGTTGGACCTGGGCCGGCGTCTTATTCGCGGTCTTCGTCATGGCGACCAGCACCGAAGCACAAATGGGCCCCATGGGTCCCGCGGCGAGACCGATGTCCTACGGGGCTCCGGCGCCCGGGATGTACGGTTACGGCGCGCCGATGGCAAGGCCCGCAATGTATGGGGCCCCCGTCATGTCGCCTTACGGCCCACGGCCGAACGCGGTTGCGCCGGCTGGTTTCATGGCGCCGGGTGGCTGTTCGGACTGTGGCCCAGGCGGATGTGGCGGCTTGCTTGGCGGCGGTAGCGGACTGTTTGGACTCGGCTGCGGACCGCGAGGTTGCGGTCCCTACGGCAATTGCGGATCCGGACTTGTCGCGGGATGCCTGGGTGCGTTGTTGCCAAATGGTGACGGCGGCAACTGCGCGCCGCGCTGGTTTGACGTGCACGCCGAGTTCCTGATGCTGAAACGCGATGAAGTGGGCTCCAGCACCGATTTCACGTCCGACGTCCTGGGTGGCGGCAACATTGTGCTTTCCACTGACGATCTGGATTTCAGCAACGAGCGGCCGGGCATTCGCTTGACCGGTGCGTACCAGACCGGACCGGGAAGCAATTTGGAAATCGGCTACCTGGGCACGTTCCATTGGGGTGACTCGGCCGTCGCGACGAGCAACACGGATAACCTGTTCTCCATCTTCAGCGACTTCGGTAACTCGCCGTTCAACGGTTTCGACTCGACCGACCGCGCGGAACTCCACAGCATCCACTACCAGTCGGAATTGAACGCTCTGGAGCTGAACTACCGGCGACGGTTTGTCGGTGCGAATTGCCGGGTCCACGGTTCATGGCTCGTCGGCTTTCGCTGGTGGCGTCTGAACGAGGAATTCACGCACAGAACCAGTGTCGATCGGCCGGACATGCTGCCGAATCCGGATATCGTCGGCGACATGAACTACGAAGTCGCTACGGTGAACAATTTGTACGGTGCGCAGATCGGTGGCGACTTGTGGCTGAGCGTGATTCCGGGAGTGAAAGTGGGTAGCGAGTTCAAGGCCGGCATTTTTGGCAACGATTGCAGCCAGGATACGAATATCACCGGAAACGATCCGGCTGGCGGAGCATTCGCCTTGCGTGAGCGCGGGGAGTCGGACGAACTGTCGTTCGCCGGGGAAGCCGCCTTAATGGCCATCTGGCGCTATAATCACAACCTGACGTTCCGCTTTGGCTATGAATTCATCTTGCTGGACCAGGTTGCCCTGGCTTCCGAAAATTTCAACAGCGATCCGCCGATGGTCTTTTCGCCGCCACCGCCCGCCTTAATGCGAACGGTGGACCTGGACGAAAACGGCAACGTGTTCTACCACGGTTACACGGCCGGAATCGAATGGATCTGGTAGTCGGCTCGCCGAATTCCGTGTAGATTGTCCTTTCCACCACATAACTGGTCGAGATGACATCACGCGGAGCGGCCATGACACAACCACGTCCTGAACCGGTCGACATTACGAATTTACCCGCGCTGGCGAAGGCGGTCGTCTCGTACGACCGCTTTCCCTTTTTAGCTACTATTGACGGCGACCATCCGCGACTGCGGCCGGTTTCGCCCGTCAGGACGGACGGGTTCACAATCTACGTCGCCAATCTGCGGCAGTACCACAAGACGACCGAAATCGCCGCAAACCCTCGCGTGGAACTCGGTTACATGGACGCGAATCACAACCAGGTCCGTATTTCGGGCGTGGCGGAGATCGTGACGGAGAAGCCACTGCTGCAAGAAATCTGGGACGAGAATCCGCTGCTGCGGCAATACCTGGGAACCATCGACAACCCCAACCTGATCGTCTACCGCATCCGCCCCACGCGCGTCCGCTACATGCAAGAATGGGCGTTGGAGTACTACGACGTGACGATTTGAAGGATAACGGGTATGGAGTTCGGCGGCAGGAGTGGAATGAGTATCGCGAGGCCAACGAGGCCCTAATCAAGCGCAGGTTGAATCCGAGAATCGCAAAAATTCGAAATCCGAAACAAATTCAAAATCCGAAGTTCAAAACCGTTTCACCTGAGTTCAACGGAAACGCGAAAGACGAATGCCGTGGGGATTTTGGATTTTCGTATTGTGACATTTGGATTTGTTTCGGTTTTCGATATTCGTGCTTTGAATTTCAAATCCAGAAGTCACAGACCTCGCTTGTTTAGAAACTAGGCGGGGCCGCGCGAGGTTTCCATCTGCTCGATGTATTGGCGCAACCGCTCGAGTTCGTCGCTAACACCTTTTAACTTGAGCATGTTCTGCACGCGTTTGACCAGTTCGACCTTGTTGACCGGCTTCGAAAGGAAATCGTCGGTCTTCGCCGCCACGGCGCGTTCGATATCCCCGAGTTCATTCAGGGCGGTGACCATCAGGACCATGACGCCGCTGGTGGCCGGGTTCTCTTTCAGCTGCTTGCAGACTTCGAAGCCGCTGAATTTCGGCATCATCACGTCCAGCAGGATCAGGTCCGGCTGAAACGACGCGACCTTGTCCAGCGTATCCTGGCCATCGACCGCAATCTCGGTCTCGCAATCCACTTCCGCCAGGTAGGCTTCCAGTAGTTCACAGTTCGCTTGGTTGTCATCGGCAATGAGAATGCGACTTGTTTCCGGCATCTTGGTCCTCGAAGATTGCAATACCTGGTGGCCTGGTCATCGTCGCCAGGCATTTTATTCGGCTCGACATCGAACTCCATTAGACCGAACTCGAACCGGCTTGGCTACGCCAGCTGAACTGCGGCAGCCGGCACAGGGAATTGCGCGCACAGCTCCGAGACCTCGCCGCGGACCCGAGTTTTCAGGTCGGCGTCCGCGGGGTTCCTGACCACGTCCAACATCCAGTCGCCGATCGTCTTCATTTCGTCCTGTCCCATGCCGCGGGTTGTCAGCGCGGGAGTTCCCACGCGAATTCCCGATGGATCCATGGGCTTCCGCGGATCAAAGGGAATCATGTTTTTGTTGACGGTAATGCCACAGGCGTCCAACGCCTCTTCGGCGATTTTGCCAGTCGCGCCCAGCGACGTGACATCGAGCAGCATCAGATGATTGTCCGTCCCGCCGCTGATCAGTTTTGCCCCGCCGGCGACAAAACGCTCCGCCAGGACTTTGGCATTGTCGACAACTTGCTGGGCGTAGACCTTGAACTCGGGAGCGAGGGCCTCGCCGAAGCATACGGCTTTGGCCGCGATCACATGCATCAGCGGGCCGCCCTGCAACCCGGGAAAGACGCTGCGATTGATGTCTTTGGCGTACTCCTGTTTGCAAAGAATCAATCCCGCGCGGGGACCTCGCAAAGTCTTATGCGTGGTGGTGGCGACGAAGTCGGCAACCGGCACGGGGCTGTTGTGAATGCCGGCCGCGACGAGGCCCGCGTAGTGGGCCATGTCCACGAACAGCCTGGCCCCGACCTCGTCCGCGATCGCTTTGAATTTGTCATGAGGAATCTCGCGCGGGTAAGCACTCGCACACGCGACGATCAATTTCGGTCTGTGCTAACGAGCCAACGAGGCGATTTGATCGAAGTCCAGCCGATGCGTGTCCGGTGTGACTCCATAGCTGATGAAGTTGTACAGGATGCCGGAGATATTGAGTCGCATGCCGTGAGTCAGATGGCCGCCGTGCGCTAGATCCAAACCCAAAACCGTGTCGCCGGGCTGCAGGGCTGTCAAATAGACAGCCGTATTGGCTTGCGATCCCGAGTGGGGTTGCACGTTGGCGAAATCGGCGCCGAACAGTTCAGTGGCGCGATCGCGCGCCAGGTTCTCGATGACGTCGACGTGTTCGCAACCGCCGTAGTAGCGCCGCCCAGGGTAGCCTTCGGCGTACTTGTTGGTGAGGACCGTTCCGGCCGCCTGCATCACCGCGGGACTCGTGTAGTTCTCGCTGGCGATCATCTCCAGCCC
>CALBSZ010000268.1 GCA_937967665.1 uncultured Planctomycetaceae bacterium | reverse complement strand
AGGGTTTAGGGTTTAGGGTTTAGGGTTTAGGGTTTAGGGTTTAGGGTTTAGGGTTTAGGGTTCAGGGTTTCGAGCGATATCGTCATGCCCACGTTTCTGGGGACGCGGTTAGACGGCTTTCAGGCCTTCGACAACGGGCATTCGCAGTGCGCGAATTGCCGGCGGAATGGCTCCTAAGACGCCTAGCGAAAGGCCGACGCCGCAGCCGATCAGCACGGCCGGGTTGTCGATACGAAGCGTGAACGCCCCCATCGTGAAGCGCACGGCGGCCCCGTTGATACACAGCAGCGCGAACAGCGCAGCCAACAAACTGGCCGCCGCTGCCAGCACCAATCCCTCCTGGAGCAGGCTGACCATCACGGCCCGTCGCGTAAACCCGATCGTCTGCAACGTTGCCAATTCAGGAATCCGTCCCACCACGGCGCCGTACATGGTATTGAGTCCGGCAAAAACTCCCGCGCCGGAAACCAGCAATACGACGAGCCAGGCCAGCGACCGGACAGGCGCATAGTCCTTTTGCAATGTTGCGTAGTAGTTCGTTTCGCGCATCGTCTGCAGTTCCAAATCAAGCCGCTCCTTGCAGAACAGGTCCAGGTCGGCGAAATCGGCCGAGGGCGAAAGGGTCACCGCGACAAGACTCAGGTCCTGTCGTTGAAGCGATTGCTGCAAGTCGTCCAAGCGACACCAAACTTCACTTTCGAAGGCGGAGCCGCCGGCCGCAAAAACACCGCTGATGTGCCAGGCACGCCCTTCCATGAATAGCGATTTGCCGACAGCGATGTCGTTTTCTCGGACTCCCAGTTTCGCTGCGGTCAGACGCCCCACCATCACTTCGCCGGGGGCTGGCCACCGGCCCGATGCAATGTCGACCTGACGTCGCACCAGCAACGCGGAACGTGTGACCCCGCGTACCAACCCCATTGCTCCCACCGTCCTACCGGTTTCGGCAGCGGGACTGGGGATGTCAATCTGGGTGCCCAGGAACAGTTCAGGCGAAACGTACGACTGGCCGAACCGCTGCCGGATTCCGGCCACGCTGGCCGCTACCAGTTCGCCGGTCCGCATGGGAATGGACGAGTACTCCAGGTTTTCACCCATCCCCAGCGAAAAGACTACAGCGGTTCGCGGATCACCACTTACGGCCAGCGACCGTTCCAGCCCGCGAATGAACCCGACGACCACAAAGACCAGGACGACCACGGTGGTCAGCCCGGTAAGCGTCAAAAACGTGCGCAACGGACGGCGGAACAGATTTCGAATGGCGTACTCCCACGGGAGTCGACGGAAGAACATAGTCAAGTCTCGCAGTTTCCAAAAACGATGAAACCGAATTGGCGAGTGTCAGTACTGACGGCTGTGGCGAATGATAAACACCCGGCGCAAGCTGAAACCGGTCGCGACCGGTTTCAACACGTAACGAAACCAGCGGGGTCTGCCTTAACAGAGAAATGACATGTAGAGTGCGCGGAGACTCCGTCCCGGCGCAATGCTTCCCAACAAGGAATACTTGACAGCACATTGCTGCGAGCAGGAGAGCGGAGCTAGCGGAGCAAGACTGTTCGGATCGAACACGGGCAGGATGCCGAGTTGCGATGCCGGCGGAAAATCATCCAATTTGTTGACCACGGCACCGCCGCATACCCCCTGGCAAGCCGGTTGACATGGCACGTCGTTGCGGGACCGTTGCTGCCCATCGCCATGATCGGCTCGATTGTCGCAACACTGACAGGCGGGCATGAGATGTCCGGCTTGATCGGCCGTCCGACTTGCCGAACCGCGTTCATGCCCCGCGCCGTTGCGGCACAACAA
Source organism: uncultured Planctomycetaceae bacterium (assembly GCA_937967665.1). Lineage (GTDB taxonomy): Bacteria > Planctomycetota > Planctomycetia > Pirellulales > Pirellulaceae > CALBSZ01. The sequence goes on along the minus strand of CALBSZ010000268.1, from coordinate 7,193 downwards.
TGGACAAACCACGATGGCAACAATAATCAGATGGGTGACGGTCCGAAACAGCATGATCCTTTTTCCTTGCCTGCATTCTATCATAAACCAGTAGCATCCGACGAGCAAACGGTAGCGAGCAGGCTTTCGGGGTCCCCCGCGCCGCATGAGTACAACTGAGATTGCGAATGCCAGCATAATCTGCCAAGATCTCTTGACTTCCGCGAAGCGCTGCTTCGAAACCGTTACGAAACGGACCGTTCGAAGCCGCTGAGAATTAGCCACGACACCAGGGGGGTTCGACCGTGTAATCCTTGACAAGACGGCTGAGGCGGAGTCGATCGGGATTAACACACACGCACCATGCACGTCTTTGCAGAACATATTGTCATTACACTAGGCATCGTTCTCGTGGCGGCTTTGTTCGCGGGCCTGCTGGCGGACCTGTTTCGCATGCCGAAGGTTACCGGCTACCTGCTGGTGGGTGTGGTGATCGGCCCCAGTGTTCTGGACTTGCTGGCGCATCAGCATGTGGATGCATTTCATCCGCTCACGCAGTTGGCCATCGGACTGGTTCTTTTCAGTTTGGGATGCCATTTCCCGATGTCTTACCTGCGTCGGCTGTTCAAACGGGCGATGCGACTCTCCGCGGGGGAACTGATCCTGACGTTCGCGACCGTCACGGTCGGGTTGTTGCTGTTTGTCGAATCGTGGACGACAGCCGTATTGTTGGGGGCACTCGCTTTAGCAACCGCTCCGGCAACGACGATCCTGGTGCTTAAGGAGAGCGAATCTGAAGGGCCTGTCACCGAGTACATCGATTCACTCGTGATGATCAACAATGTGGCTTGCATCATCGTCTTCGAAATCGCGTTCCTGGGTATTCAGTTGATCTCGGGTGACATAAGCGACTCCATAGCTCGCCGAGTGGGATACGTCGCGCAGGATATTTTTGGCTCCGTTCTGCTGGGAGTGACCGGCGGCTGCCTGATCAGTTACGGCTGCAGTTTGGTTTCGCCAAGCCGCTGGATGGTACTGTTGATTGGGGTGACCACCATTCTATTGGGCTTTGCCGAATTCCTGGGATTCCCCTATCTTCTCTGCTTCCTGGGCATGGGACTGACGGTAGCCAACTTGTCGGAGAATTCCAACGAGATCGTCGCCAAGCTGGACGGGCTGACCGGTTTCCTCTGCGTCGTGTTCTTTGTTGTTCACGGTGCCGAACTCGACTTAAAAGCGTTTGTGAACGCCGGCGTGGTGGGCGCGGCCTATGTGGTACTGCGTTCGCTGGGCAAGTACTGCGGCATTTTCACGGCAGCACATCTGGCTCACGAGCCGCCGGCGGTGCGAACGTGGTTGGGTAGTTCGCTGCTGGCTCAAGCCGGCGCTGCAATCGCGTTGTCCGCTGTCGCAGTCAGTCGCGATCCGGCGCTGGGAACGCCGGTGCAGACCATCATTCTCGGTACCATCGTGGTGTTCGAGATCGCGGGGCCACTGTTGATTCGCTTCTCGCTGCTACGCGCCGGAGAAGTTCCCTTGGCCCGAGCCGTGCATCACTCGACCGCGACACCGTTGGACGAGGTGCGCAACCTCTGGCGGCGGATGCGATTAGCATGGGGGGCTCCGGCGAAGCGTCGTTCGTCCGAAGAGACGCTGACCGTTGCGTCGCTGTTCCGCAAGAGTGTCGCGGGCCTGGATCAATCGGCACTATTCACTCAAGTCGTCTCGCTGATCCAGCACAGTCACGATAACACCTACGCCGTGATCGATGACCAAGCGCAGCTGGTGGGTGTGATTCGCTATACCGACCTCAGCCACGTCGCCTTCGACCGCAGCGCTGCCAACCTGGTCCGCGCCATGGACCTGGCTTCGGCCGCCGAGAATGTGCTGCGTGATGACGACTCGGTCGAGCACGCTTTGAATCTGTTTCGCAAGACGGACGACGACTGCATTCCGGTGGTCACGTCCAGCGAGCCGCATCGCTACCTGGGAGTCCTGCGGCGCCGCGACATCGTGGGCTACTTTGTCCCCTCGACGACCAGCGACCATTGACGATGCTGTCCGAAGCTCGCAGGCGGCAGCGTACTTCGACGCGATTGGCAAGCACCTTGGTCAGCGCGATTGCCGGGCTTCGGGGGTTTCGTACGTGCCTTGCTGAGTTTACGATTCATAGTGACGTGTAGCGGTCGTAACTTTCGCTGTCGAGACGCCTATGTTTGTTCGTTGGATCGTTGGCAACCTGGTTCGCGAGGCAGCTCAGAAGAAACTGCAATCCGTTGCAACGGAAGCGATGGGGCAGGGGGCGAGGCAGGACGTTCGCCTGGACGTCGATCCCACGACGAAGTGCGATATCGTCATAGTCGCCGCCACGGCCATCGAGGCCGCCGGGCTTTGGGAGCAGCTGTCGGGAACGGTCCCGACGTCGCAGCGTCCGGTCGAGCACGTCGGCAAATTCGGCGACAGACTGGTGTCGATTGTCGAATCGGGGGTGGGGCAAAGCGCGGCCGGCAAGGCGGCGCAAACCTTGATCCAACGAAGACAGCCTTCCTGGGTTGTGGCGGCCGGTTTTGCGACGGGGATTGCGGCCGGACTGAAACGCGGGCACATCCTGATGGTGGATCACGTCATCGACACGAAGGAAAGGAAGCTGGCCATCGGCTTGAACGTCGATACGAATTCACTCTCCCCGGGCGTTCACACGGGAAGCCTGCTCAGCGTCGACGAATTGATTCGCCAACCCTCCAGAAAACGCGAGCTGGGCGAGAACTACGAGGCTGTTGCGTGCGACATGGAGACCATGGCGGTGGCCGAGGCGTGCCGCGAGTTCAAGGTTCCGTGTCTCGCCGTGCGAATCGTTACGGATGCCGTCGACGATGTATTGCCCCCGGAACTTGCCAAACTGCTGGACACGAAGTCCTTGGCGGGAAAACTGGGCACGGCCACGGGCGCGCTGTTTCAGCGACCGTCCGTCGCCAAAGACCTCTGGAAGGTGCAAGAAGAAGCTCAGAAGGCGTCGACGCGGCTGGGCAAGTTCCTGACGCAGATCATCGCATCGTTGCCGTAGCTGCGGCACGACATACGCTTCCATCTGCCGCTCGCCCTACAACGTCTTCAGGTACTCCAGTACCGCCGCACGCTCATCTTCGCTAAGAGCGTCTGGATACGTGTGACCCGCCGCGCTCTTGCCAAACCGGCGCGTATCGAAATACGCACGCCGCTCGACGTTGGTAGTGACAGCATTGGGGATGGTGGCGAACTCTTCCACTTCAAGTCCGATTCGTACAGAATCGTAACCGTCCGGTGTGCGATACCAAACCACCGGACGCTTGTCAGGATGCAGCACGTGCCAGAGCGTCGGAACACTACCATTGTGAAAGTACGGGGCACTTGCCCAAACGCCATCCAGAGGCGGTGCCATGTAGCCCGCAGGATTAGCCACAACCTTTTCCTTGCCGTACTGCGAAAACCAGTTGCGGCCGTAGGACGCGCGGTGTTCCGGGGTAAGCGCATCAAATCGAGCTCGATCGGTCCCAATATCCTCGATCGGCACCATGCGATGCGGGTACGTTTCCGACTTGCCGTACGAGCCATGGCAGCGAGCGCAATGGTCACGAAAAACGACCTCGCCATCGCGACTCAAACGCTGATCGATTGAGAACGGATACGCCGGCGCTTCCAGCGATTCCAGGTAGGCGAAGATGGCTTTGCTGTCCTCCTCCCATTCCCGAAACTTCTCCGGACCATTGCGTTTGTCGAGCGCCATTTGCAGCAGGCCGCGGTGCCCCTTCTCGGCGAAGCCGTCGATGTAGAGCATCTGTTTCTTGCGAAAGTGCCACCATGGAGGAGCGTCCATGTCGTGGTGCAGCATTTCGGGTCGGCTGGCACGTGGTACGACGTTCAAGTCTTTGTCGCGGTAATGGGCCAACGCAATTCCGAAAATCACCGCGTTCGTGGTTCCGTTGGTGGTGCCCAGCGGCATGAACAGCGAGCCGAACTCAATCGGTGCAAGCGGCTGATTCGTCTTGAGCTTGAACGCACGCGATTCTTCCGTCAGGGTCTGCAGTGCGTAATGCGAGTTCGGCAGGCCAGGCACCAGCTTGCCGCCGACTTTGCCGCCGTGACAGGTAAAGCAATTGGTCGTCCAGTTGCCGGCTTCGTCCACCACAAACTGCAGTGGTTTCGACGGGTCATCGGGACGGGGCGATAAACCGTACCGCGCGTAAACCATCCGGCGGCGTTCTTCCGGTGAGGCCTTTTCCGCCGCTTCCTTTAATTCGGCGGGCCACACCTGCCAGATGTCCTTAATGACACTCTCGTGAAAACTTGCCGGCACGTACGGCTTCGTGACTAACAGGCGGTATCCGCGTTCCGCTAGCGTCTCTGCCTGCGCGGTCAGCGACGCCAGCGAAAATAACAACATAAAGAAAATCAAACTTCGCAACACAATACACCTCGTCCCTTCGTTTAGTACTACAGTGCACGGTTGACGTTAGCGAAAAGGGGACTGGCTCCATCGTTGTGTTTGGTTCGTCCCGGAAAACCCGGTGGATCGATGGTGCCTGTCCCCCTTTCGCGGACCAGTATCACCCGTGGCTTGCAAAAAATGGGGCCTGCGAGAAAAGGGGACAGGCACGGCGGACGCGACCGGATTTGCAAGCTGGTAGCCGTTTGTATCACCGAGCCAGTCCCTTTTCTCGCGACCCTGAGCTGTAGTACTAGAGCGCGCCGCGAAAAATCGTAGTGGAAATTTTGTCGATTTTGTTCCTGCTGGTATCGAATTCGTCCCCGAATTCGGCCGCCGGAGTAGCACGTGCCGCGGCCGATGCCGTCAGGCACGGCCGTGGCCCAGACTGGAACCGCGGGCTACCGACGTCCTTAACTGGACGGAATCGCAGGTTACTCGAGCAGCCAGGTGATGGCGGTTGCCAGCTTGCTGTCGGCGCCGGCCAGCGTCACGCGGTTCCGGGCGTTGGCGGCGGTGTATGTCGCTGCGACAACCGCGGGCAGCGTTCCCGCTTCCCCCGCAACATACAAGGCGTGAGGCGCACTCAACGCCAGCACTGCCGGCAAGTCGCCGTATTTGACGACACCGGGCAAAAAGTTCGGGTCGCGATAGGACCGCAGCGAAGTGAACCGAAACCCCTGGGTGTCGATCGCGGCTTTGTCGACCTGCGGGCCAGCGATGGCGCGTGCCGCGGCGGCAATGGGACCAGCACCATGGACGCCGGCCAGGTGGACCTGCTGGGCGGCATGTTCGTCGTTCTTGACGAAGGAAATCAGCGTCAGGACATCGTGAACGCGCTGCGCGAACAGAGTGTGATTGTAGCCGAACGAGAAGGCCGCGGATTCGCGCGGGTTCCCGACGACGCGCTGCTGCGTTACCGCCTCGTCCTTGTCGAGGAATTCGCCTTGCTGGAACAAGTCCGCGGCAAGTACCGCCGCGCCGCCATCGACCAGCTGCCTGACGTGCGAATTCAATGCACCCATTTCGTCGAACATTCCACGCTTGCCGCGGCCATCGACCCAGATCACGACCGTGCCGTTCCATTTCGTATCTGTCGGATAGAGCGAGATCACGGGCAACTCTTCGCCGTGGGTTTCCAGCCGCACCATGTCTTCGAAATAGAGGTAGCCCTGCTTCTGCTGTTTGTCCACTTTGGTTCGCCGAAGCGCTTCGTGAGCAGGCACGCGTCGGCCGATGATCGTTTCGAACGCCCCGCCGACCACGTCGCGATAGCGATGCAAAGTCGCGCCGTCGGTCGGTACCAAGGCGGCCATTTGGGCATCGGATTGGTCGGTGAGATATCGCAACAGCGCGCGTTCGTATTCGTCGCCACCGGCCGGCCGGGGATGCTGCTCGTTCCAGACAGTGACTTCTGCGGGCGTGAGCGGTTCATAGTCCTCCTCCAGAACCGGGTCTTCAAGGCCCAGAGACAGGTGTTTGTTGAACCAGGCGTACATCGTGGCCCGCGACACGTAGTTGTAGTTGTGGGGAAAATGCAGCAGTGGCCGACAATAAACGTTGTTCTTTGCGTCGTACATGGCGTAGAGCTGTTGCAATTGAGGATAGCCTTTCGTCATCATCTCCTTCGTCCAGTCGTCGGCGGCCGTCATGGCCTGCGGTTTGGGGGCGAAGAGGGCAGCGAGTTCCACATTGCCGGTGCCGATGCGCAGCAGCGAACAGTTTTCGCAGGTGCAACCGCCTTGCATGGACGTGGACACCATGCCGTTGGGAAACGCAGCCACCGGCCGGTCGTCAATGGCGCACAGCAAAATCGTTTGCGTACCGCCGCCGCTGCCTCCGGTGACAGCCATGCGGCTGCTGTCCACGTCGGGCAGTTGTTCCAGGAAATCGAGGCAGCGAATCGAGTTCCAGGTCTGGATTCCCATGATGCTCTGCAATCGCATTTCCGCTTGCGCGCTGAACAGCCCCCAGTCTTCGGCACCCTCGAAATCCGCGCGTTGCCTGGCGAAGCGGTGGGCCAGTTCAAAGGAAATCTGCTGGCTGTCGGCGTAGCCGAGCATATCGAAAATGAAGACCACGCATCCCATGCGCGCCAGGTGGGCGCAGCGGGCCAATTTGGGAAAGCGTCCCGAACCTTCGAAACGTTCCGCGCCGTCCGCAATCAACTGCCGGATTTTTTTCTCGCCGTAGTCCTGCAGCCGCCCACCGTGACCGTGTGGGCAAAGTACGGCGGGTCGTTTCACGTCCGCTTTTCCATCGTCGGGGCGAAACAACAGACCGGTGACGAAATGATCCGGCAGGCTCTCGAAATAGACCTTTTCGACCGTAAAACCGTCCCGCTGCGTGCGACTGTGGATCACGGGATGCAGTGGCGTTCGCTGGGGAAGCGGCCAGATGCCGGTCGCCACCAGAACGCGCCGACGCAACTCGTCGGCACGGTCCTCCCACTGTTCCTTGTCCTCGGGAACAATAAACGGGAAGTAGCCGTTAAGGTCCTTCAAGGGCTTCAGACGAGTGTCATTCGGTCGCTGGCCATCCAGGACCAGCAGATCGTTCGCGCGCGAAGTCGATGCGAACGTCAACAAGACGGCGGTACCGGCCAGGGCAAACCAGCGTAAGGGAAGCGTGTTCATGATCGACCTTTCAGCAAATCGTCAAGAAGCGGCGTGTTTTCTTCAAACTAGCCTACAGCGAGTTTCGCGTAAGTGTAGCGGTTTTTTCGCCAATTGACACGGTGATTTACAGCGCC
>CALBSZ010000267.1 GCA_937967665.1 uncultured Planctomycetaceae bacterium | reverse complement strand
CGACAGCCCTTGACTCGCAACGAGTTTTCATAGAAGCCACCCTTCCCCGGTTTTAGAAGCCACCCTTCCCCGGTTTTAGAATAACGCCTAGTGGCCGTACGAAGAACGGTGGTAGCCGCCGTAACTCTTGCCGTAAAAGAATCGTCCGGCACCGTAGCTGCCATGACCTGATCCGCGGGACGGCTTGTGAACAACCGGTTGCGGCACACGGCGGACGACCGTTTTCGAATAAAACTTGCCGCCATCGGACTTGGCGACGATGTCGTTCTTGCCAATCCACACTTTCGCGTAGCGGCTTCCCGCCGCAACCACTTGCACGTGCTTGCCGTGCTGGTAGCCGCTCGCCGAAATATACACGCCCGAAGCGTACCGTGACGTAACGTAGCTGCCGTACGCGCCGCCTTCACCGCGAACGGATTCCGCGGTTGCCGGAGTCACCAGTTGAGTTGTGGTGCCGAGCGCCTGCAAGGCAGCGGGTAGTTCACTCGTGGCGGCGAAGTCGGCGGCCAGGATCGTCCCTGCGCCAAGTGTGATACCCAGAGTAACGGCGAGCACAATACAAAGTTGCTTCATCATGGTGGGAGCCTCTCAATCAAAATCTGTAACGGAAAAAGACACTTCGGAAAGTCACTACTTTACCCATTGTTCTCAATATTACAATTGGCCTGATGCCTCGATTGTACCTCGTTTGTCGCGAATAGCGTCAACTCGGCCTGGCGCGGCTAGTTGGATTATCTGGGCGTCCGCGCCGAACCTCGCGTCGTAACCACTGGAACGTAAGAAGCTTAGGGACGCTGTCGGCCGATGATCTTGACTGAGTTTTCACGTACAGACACGGAGGGTCGCGAAAAGCTCGCATGAATGGATTGTCGCGCGCCACGCTTTTTCTTTTGCTTTGGCCACTGCTGGTCGAGTCGGCGGTTGCGCAGTACTCGACGCTGGACGGCACTTCCGATTCCTGGATCCGTGTGGCGGAGAATCCCCCCTTCCGCCGGAAGCATTTCAAGTCATTCGTCACGGTCCAGGAGACAATGGCAGCGGAGCCTGAGTTCTTGCCGGCAGACATGAACGGCATGGTTGGCGATTGGGAATCATCGTCGCCCTCGCTCCCTGCACCTCCGATCCTGAGGCTGCCCTCCACGCGTACCTATCCCACGGCAGTCGCGTTCCCCTCCCCGCACAGCGCGGCACAACCTGACTGGGAGCCGGTGATGGAGGCGCGCGGCGTCAGCTCGCAGTACACGACCTATCCTCACACGGGACCGCCGGTGATGTTCGCGCCCTTTGCGAACCAGCCGGCCTTCGCGGCCGGCGGGAACAACGTCTATGGCGGGAACACCTTCGCTGCTTCGAATGGCGGGTTCCTGAACGCGTACTTTCAGCCGCCCGTGGAGGAAGTTCCGTCGCCGCCGGCAGCGGCTGCCAACGAGCCGACGCGGCCTCAGGACGAAGACGGCCAGCCGAAACCGATCGGGCAGGAACCGGACGAAGACATCAACAATCTCTTCCTGCGGCGTTCCACCCTATTGCTTCCCAAGGGCCAAATGCAAATCGACTGGGGATTCAACTACGTCTACCAGGAGAACGAAATCCCCATCGTCTTGGGCGGTGGGTTCGTGGCACACCAGCGGGTTCGGAACCGGCGTTTCCTGATGCCTGTCGGAATCAGTTACGGCCTGACCGAAAAGCTACAAGTATTCGGCGTACTGCCCGCGGGCTATGCGCATTTCGAGCGTTCCGATGCGACCACGTTCGTGAACACCTCGCGCGGCGGAATCGGCGACCTGACGCTGGGAGTGGCGTTCGAGGTCGCTCGCGCAAACGCGCTGCGGCCGGACATTACGGCCAGCATCAGCGTTACGGCCCCGACGGGAGGCGATCCGTTCAATACCAACGGCAACATCGCCTCGCTGGGCGCCGGCTACTGGCAGATGGCCGGACGCCTGAACTTCACACGTTCGTACGATCCGGTGGTTGTTTTCGGCAGCGTCGGCTACCGGCATGGTTTCGACGACGAATACCTGGGACTCGACTGGGAGCCTGGGCAAACGTTGGAATACTCTTACGGGGCTGCGATGGCGGTCAACGACGACGTCTCCATCAGCGCCACCTTCTCGGGCAGTTATACCAACAAGACGCGCATCGGCGGCGTGCTCATCCCGGATTCGTCGGTGGAACCGATGTCATTGCGTCTGGCGATGATTCGCCGCATCACGACGACCACGCGTATTCAGCCCTTTGTCGACTTTGGTTTGAACGACGACGCTTCCAACGTTTCGTTCGGGATTACGTACACCACCGACCGCAGCATCGACCCGCGCTGCGGCAACTGCTGGTGAGGGCTCGGTGATGTCGCAAAAAACACTCTTCTGGGCGATGATCGTCGCTTTGATCACGCTCTTCACCGGCTGCCTCGGCGGTCCCTTTGCAGAGAACTACTTCGGTGAGAATCCAGATCCGGGCAAGCGTCTGGAAACCCTCGTCTTCATTGACAGTTCGCCTCAGCCCGACGCCATCCTGCCGGTGCGCGTCCAGCAGTACCCGAGCAGCTGGCTGGAATTGAAGGAACGCCATGTTGTCATTCAGAAGTTCGACTATTCCTGCGGTGCCGCCGCAGTGGTGACCATGCTGAAGTACTATTTCGGCGACGACGTCCCCGAACAGAAAGTCCTGGACACGATCTTCACACGGCTGGCGTTGTCCAAGAACGGCAAGGCGGAAATCGATGATCGCGTCGAAAACGGCCTGTCGATGCTGGACTTGCAGCGGGCCGCGGCGGATCTGGGTTACACGTCGGCCGTCGCCAAAATCACCGCTCAGAATTTAACCGAATTGAAGGCGCCCATCATCGTCCGTTTGATCAAGGACGACTTCAAGCATTTCGTCGTGGTCCGCGGCGTCGTGGAAGACCGCGTGTTCCTGGCGGATCCGATTCGGGGAAACGTCCGCATGTCGATCTACGACTTCCTGGCTCAGTGGGACGGGCCGGCCTTGTTCCTCGGCAAGAAGGGATTCGGCTTGCCCACGGACCATGCCCTGGCGGTTCAACAGCTTTCGCCGGTGCGTCATGAACTGTATCACGCCCGGCATGCGATCTTGCCGCTGCCGTAGCGATTTCGCGCCTTTCCCGACATCGGCATCGTGTTCTGCCTCCCCCTAGAGATTGTGGCGATAATGCGTCACACTGATACGGGTTGCTCGTAACCGATTGGAAAGAAGTAGGATGAAGTTTCACGCCACCACGATCCTGACCGTTCGTCACAAGGGAGCCGTCGCCATGGCGGGCGACGGCCAGGTTACGCTGGGCAGTGCCGTCATGAAGGCGGATGCCGTCAAGATCCGCCGCCTGGCCGACGACAAGGTGTTGTGTGGTTTCGCCGGCGCCAGTGCGGATGCCTTTGCGTTGCTGGAACGATTCGAAGCCAAACTGAAAGATTACCCGGCGAATATTCCGCGTGCCGCCACCGAACTGGCGAAAGAATGGCGCACCGATCGGGCCCTGCGGCGTCTCGAGGCGCTGTTGACAGTCGCCGACGCCAAGTGCACGCTGCTGGTTAGTGGAACCGGCGACGTCATCAGCCCGGCAGACGGCATCGTCGGGATCGGTTCGGGCGGCAACTACGCGATCGCCGCGGCCCGCGCCCTCAAGCAATTCTCCGCCTTGTCCGCCGCCGAGATTGCCCGCGAATCCCTGACCATCGCAGGCGGCCTGGACATCTACACGAACACCAACATCACTGTGGAGGAACTGGCGTGCGAAGCTTGATTCCGACCGACGAGAACGCGCAGCGCGAAAACATGACGCCCCGCGAGATCGTGGCGCAACTGGATCGCTACATCGTGGGCCAAGGTGACGCCAAACGCAGTGTCGCTGTGGCCATCCGCAATCGCTGGCGGCGTCAACAGATTCCCGACGAAATGAAAGGGGAAGTGGCGCCGAAGAATATCCTCATGATCGGCCCCACCGGTGTCGGCAAGACCGAAATCGCCAGGCGCCTGGCCAAACTGACCGGCGCGCCGTTCATCAAGGTCGAAGCCACCAAGTACACGGAAGTCGGCTATTACGGACGTGACGTCGAGAGCATGGTTCGCGAACTGGTCGAAAACGCCATCGGCATCGTCCGCGAACAGGAACGCGCCAACGTGGAAGACGAAGCGCGACAGCGAGTGGAAGAGCGTTTGATCGACATGCTCTGCCCGCCGCCGCTCGACTGGCAGTCTGCCGAAGACGAAGACGAAGAGGAACAACAGAAACGCGTTCAGCGCTACGAACGCACGCGCGACAAGATGCGGGCCATGCTGGTTACCGGCGAGTTGGATCAACGCAAGGTCGAGATGACGCTGGAACAAAAGGCCATGCCCGTGGTGTTCAGCGGAATGGGCATGGATCAAATGGATGTGGATCTGCAAGGAATGTTCGAAAAGATCATGCCCAAGAACAGCGTCCATCGCGAATTGACCGTCGCCGACGCGCGCAAGGTCCTGTTCGAACAGGAATGCGAGGCCCTGCTCGATCCGGAAAAGATCAACGGAGCCGCGATCGATCTGGCCGAAAACCTGGGCATTATCTTTTTGGATGAGATCGACAAAGTGGTCGCCAGCGAAGGCAATAGCGCCGACGTGTCGCGACAGGGTGTGCAACGCGACCTGCTGCCGATTGTCGAGGGAACCACGGTGCAGACAAAGTACGGCTACATGAAGACCGATCATGTGCTGTTCGTCGCCGCCGGTGCTTTTCATCGGGCCAGCCCCAGCGACCTGATGCCGGAACTGCAAGGACGTTTTCCGATCCGGGTCGAGTTGGATGATCTGACCAAGGACGACTTCATTCGCATTCTGACAGAACCGAAGAATTCGCTGACCAAACAGTACGCGGCCCTGCTGAATACGGAAGGGATCTCGATCACGTTTACTCCCGATGCCGTGGAAGCGCTGGCCGAATATGCCCACAAGGTGAATCAGTCCACCCAGAACATCGGCGCCCGGCGACTCTACACGATCCTGGAACGACTGCTGGAAGAACTGAGTTTCGAAGCGCCCGATATGAAAATGGGGAACGTGGAAATCAACGCCGCTTACGTGACACAGCGCCTGCAGGAAGTGAGCGACGATCAAGAGTTGAGCAAATTCATTTTGTAGGGAGCGCGATGAGTTCTCAACTTTCGCACCTGGGCTATTGCACCAACGTCCACGCCGGCGCCGACCTGGAACGCACGCGGGCCAATCTGGAAAAGCACGCGCTGGCCGTCAAGCAGCAATTCAGCCCCGATAAATCAATGGGAGTGGGACTGTGGCTGTCGTCGCCCGCGGCCAGGAAGCTGATCGAGGCTAAGCAGGTCGATGACTTCGGCGGCTGGCTGGCCGCAGTGGGACTCGTCCCGTTCACCTTGAATGGATTTCCCTATGGCGACTTTCATCAACCCGTGGTGAAACATCGCGTCTATCAACCGACTTGGTGCGACGAAGAACGGCTGCGTTACACACTCGATCTGATCCAGATCCTGGACGGGATACTGCCTCCCGGCATGGCTGGCAGCATCTCGACGTTGCCGATCGCCTGGCCCGCTCCGGCACTTTCCGCGGACGATTTCGACCGGGCCGCCGCGAATCTTCGATCCGTGGCGACGACACTGCGGCAGCTCGAGGAAACCACCGGGCGGCTGATCTTTGTTTGTATCGAACCCGAACCGGGTTGCGTGTTGCAATACACCGAAGACGTCGTGCGGTTCTTCGAAGACCATCTGCTGAAAAGCGACGATGAACCAAGCGTGCGGCGCTACCTGCGCGTGTGTCACGACGTCTGCCACGCGGATGTGATGTTTGAATCCCAGCACGATGCCATTCGCCGCTATCGCAGCGCCGGGATCGAAATCGGCAAAGTCCAAATCTCTTCCGCGGGTCATATGCCGCTGGACCAGTTAGACGAGGCGCAACGGCAGACGGCCGTCACGCAATTGACGCAGTTTGCGGAAGACCGTTACCTGCATCAAACAATGGTGCGCCACGCGGGCCGGCAGCGGTTCTTCGAAGATTTGCCGCTGGCGCTCAAGACCCATCCCCCGTCGGGCGAATGGCGAGTGCACTTTCACGTGCCGATTTACCTCGAATCGTTTGGTGAATTGAAAACGTCCCGGGCCGAGATCCTGGAATGCCTCGACGCCACGCGCGAATTCTCGGACGTGCGTCATTTTGAAGTCGAAACCTACGCCTGGGGGGTGCTGCCCCCCGGACTACGGCACGAACAACTGGCTTCCGGAATTGCCCAGGAGCTGCGCTGGTTCGCGGAACACGCTTCAACGCCGCTCTGAAACAGACGCTTCCATCCCCTCCAACTAGATCCTCAACAAGCGAAGTCTGAGACTTCTGGATTTGAATTTCGAAGCACGAATATCGAAAACCGAAACAAATCCAAATGTCACAATACGAGAATCCGAAACCCCAACGGCTTTGGCATTTCGCGTTTCCGGTGGATTCAGGTAAAA
>CALBSZ010000266.1 GCA_937967665.1 uncultured Planctomycetaceae bacterium | reverse complement strand
ATAGGCGTCTCGAATCTTCTGCAACATGGCTTCCCGCTGCCCCCGGATGCCGCTGGAACTTTCGGCAGACTTTTCCGGCTGGGGAAGATCGTTGCGAGCCTGGCGACTGCTGTCATTCGGTCGATTGGCCGCGCTGCTACTGGAACGATTCGGGGCCTCCGTCTGGCTTGCGGCGGTTGCGTCCGCATCCGGCCGGGTTGACTCGGTCGACTGACTTGCAGCTCGACGTAGCGCCACATCGGCGTCCCGACCGGTGCTTTTCTCGTAAGCCTCTTTGATTCTGAGCAACGCATCGTTTTGCTTGCCGATTGCCGTCCTGCGGCTATTCGGATCGGACTGCATGCTCGTCGGGACATCGTTGGCGCCAATCGCTCCTCGAGATTGATGCTGACGAGGCTGCAAATCGCTTTCCATGCGCTGACGGTCAATCACGCCTGCAAACGGCGGACGTCCTCGACTGAGGTTGACCAACAGGTCGCCGATCACCTCATCTTCCGTTGAATTCTCTCGATCCACAATCCAGTGGCGGCGATTCGGATCGTTGTAGACCTCCGACACGAAGTTTCGTAGTCGCTGTCGCAGCTCGCGATACTCCTGCTGCCGCCGCCCTTCGTTGTACGAGGCGTACAGCGCGCGGTAATAGTGGTAGGTTGTGTGGGCCACTTCCGACCACATGCCGACATACGGGTTGGCGTGGAGGCCCACCAGCGCATTCGTCGTTCCCGCAGCTCGATCTGCCGTATCTGAGTCGGGATCCGTAGCGGCCTGGTGCACACCGTACAGACTCCAGGCGTTACCAAGCCAGTTCGCGAGCCGGCCCCAGACCGGTTTTTCATTGAAGTCCCGCAGCGTTTCGCTCCATGGCCGTTCGATCGTGACGTCGCTTCCTTTTTGTTTCAAGCGATTGGCTACGTTGTCGCGGACCACATCCGCCGGGACGCGTCCGCGCATGCCTGGAGGTTTGATGTTGTGGACCGATTCCAGCAGTCCCGAACTCTTATTGATCAGCGTTTCGGGCGTCTCGCCCATCTCCCTCCACAGCAGATCCCTCGCTTCTTTGGGGCTCAATTCGCCGTTCTCCACTTGGCGCAGAATATCGATTCCCTGTTCGACAAACGGAGGAATTTTGCCGCCGTGAGCCACCACCCGGGGCTTGATTTGTTTGTCGAACTGTTTGGTGTGCTGTCGATATTGTTCAAACAACTCGCCCTGTGCTTCGATCTCCTTCTTGTACGCTTCGCCCAGTTTCCCTTTAGCACGTAGGTCTTTGGCTTCCTGGAGCAGGTCTTCAGCGCGGGTTCCGGCGCGGGAACTCTTGAACTCAATCGTATTGGAAACCTGTCCCGGATCCCGCAGGCGTTGTCCTTTGTCAGCGCTGAATATCTTGTCCCCTTCTGTCTGGCTTCCGCCATAGGCTTCCGAATGGTTGTAGCTGGTCACTTCGATGGATTGCCGGTGCGCAAACTTTTCTGCCGCATCCGCCGAAGGTGGAGTTCTGCCATGCACGGTTTCGAAGTAGGCCTCATTGACAAGGTCCTGGGCGTCTCGATAATCGACATCGACACCTTTGACGCGCACCGTCACGTCCCAGTCCTGTCCGACCTTGACGGGGTCAAACCTGCCTACCGCATTCGTCTTTTCTTCGAACACAACATCCGACGGGTCAATGTCGATGCCGCGTTCGTTGAACAGCGTCACAAGCTTGTCTACCGTTTTCTCCTTGGTGGACTTCTTGATCTGGTTGGTAATGTTGTTGTGCTCTGTGCGAAGGGCGTCGTTCAGCGGATCCGATGGCTTTATTCCTAAGGCCGATTTCACGCCGCGTACGAGCCGGTCCCAGGCGGATGTCGGAGGCTTTGTTCTCTTGTTGAGTCGATGGACGGCAATCGGGTCGGCTTGCAGGTCAAGCGCTTTCTGCTGTTTCAGCTTTGGGTCACCCGATTTCACGGCTTGTTCAAAGGCGTCGATCTTCTCGTCTGCAAGACGCGTTGCATCGTGCCAGGCGTCTCCCGTCGCATTGGGCGTACTCGGTTCCTTCTTGAGCGAACCGCCCCCGTACCGCAGTACCGGTTCGTCGCCGCCGCGTGACTTGCTGCCGAACGGATTCACCGTCGGTTTGTTGTTTGGCGGTTCCGATTGACCGTAGGCGTCGCAAAGCAGTGGAGGGCCGAGGGTCAGTGTGAGTAAGAGCACCGTGCGTAACATGATTCGCGTTCCCTTAATTGAGCTTCAGTGGCATTACGGGTCGGGCTGAACATTGCCGGTTCAGAAGGACATGATCTCACCTGACGATTCATGGAATTTCGAGGCCGAAGTCCGACGCAGATGTCAGACTTTTTTGGCGAGCCGTTCGACGGTGAAATTGCGAAAAATGCTCGGTCAGTAAGCATTAGGGCCACAAAACGCGCGCCCCGCGGCGAATGAGAAACTCATTCACGCCGGTCCAATTGATTGCAGATCACCCCGATATTCAGCGAATTCGCGTGGGTTCATCGTCCAAGTCTTCCCGTCTCTGGTCTTGGAGTTGTAGGCAGTTAGTCGACTTTCACGGGGACGGAAGACGATTCGCGTCGGGACGTTGTCGTAGAGCGTCGACCTGCTGCCGGTTGCGACGTTGCTTCGCCACGCCCAACCCTCGGTCGGCGCCGATCCCGGGTTAAACGGGGAATTCTTCGCCAGCCGGATGCCCGTTCGGGCCAAGCGCCAGGCGGGATAGCCCATCGCACGGTTCGAAGCCGGTGGCGCTATTCGAAGGTGCCGACGTCAGAGACGATTTTACACTTCGGCATGGCCTCTTTGAGACGCGCGACGGCGTCGAGGGTGAGCTCCTGGCAGTCGTTGAGCTCGAGGAGTTCGAGGTGTTGCATCTCGGAGAAGTGTTTCAAATGGGAATCCTTCAGGTGTTGTGCGAAAGTAATACGAAGGGTTCGGAGATTTGATAGCGGCTTAATATGATCTAATACTGCGTCGATATCTTGGGTTCGTGACGCCAGCGAGTAATGAAATGACAAGCCAGAGATGTTCGACAGGTGCTGAAGTGCCTTCGGTTCCAAGTTTGCTGGTGATCCTTCAAGGGTAAGCCGGTCAAGCATCTCCACTTCTGCGATTGCCTGAGCACCGTCCTCGGTAAGCGAGGAACGACGAATGTTCAAATACTCCAGGTTGGAAAAGTCCTTCAAGACGTCGAACGCAGCCTGCGGAACATCCGCCGACTTGAGAAACAGGAAGCGAAGATTCGGGAGCTCGCGCAAATGCCGCAGTGCAATGTCCGTTGTATCGGGACAAGACAAGGCGATTGTTTCGAGCGCGACAAGTCCAGTCAGATGCAGCAAACCGTGACCGACAATCTTGGTGCCGTCCAATCGAAGACCCTGAAGATTGGTCAAACCACTCAGGTGCTTCAGGCCTTCATCTGTCACTGATGTACTCGATAAGTTCAGGCTCTTCAGATTGCCCAGTCGACCCAAGTGCTCCAGTTGGTCATCCGTTATGGAAGTCGCTCGTAGATTTAATTGCTGAAGCTCTTCCCAGGCTGCCAGATGCGACAGCCCTTCGTCCGTGATTGCTGTGCCGGATAATGCTAGACTTCGCAATCCCGTAACGTTGCTCAAATGTGCGAGTCCCTGATCCGTGACGCTGGTATACTCCAGCCAGAGGTTACGTCCATTCAACTTGCCGATGCGTTCCAATGTCGCATCCGTGATATTCGAGTTGCCCCTGAAATTGATATCTTCGAACCATTCCAAGTGTTCGAGTCCCACGAGGTCGTCATCGGTGACCGAATTACTGGACAATCGCGTCAATCGGAACGGGAACTTTGGCAGATCGTCGAGGTTTCGACAATTCTTGCGCTGATCGCGGCCGCCCGAATCGGTGTAAGTTACTAACACGCCCCCCCCGCTCATCAGCACGCGTTCGGCGATCGCTCGGTCCGGATCGGGCATGTACTCCGAACCGCCGAGGCGAACCCACTTGGCTCCCACGATCTTGCCGTCGTGCCCGTTCCCGGAGGAGTCTTTTGAATCGGTTCCGCTTCCCTCGTCGAATCGGTAGAGTGCAAGCGTGTCGGCATCCGAATCGAAGTTCCGGAGAGGTGAAAAATCAGCTTTATACCGGCCATTCTTTGAGATACGAACGTGCCCGATTCGACCTTCGAAAAAACCGCTGCTTGCGATATTGTCGGGCTTTGCGCCCAGTACCAGGGGAGTCTTAAAATCCAAAACTGAAACCGTCGCATCGGCGGTTGCCGAGGCTGCCTTTTTTCCGTCAACAAATAGCCGAACGTCGCGACCATCAATTACGCCGGCGACGTGTGTCCACACGCCCGTTTCTGCAAGATCCTCCGAGTTCGTTGGTACGTATGTGTTTCGTACATCCGGCGTGGTATAGCCCACGGTAAAATTCCATTTGCTCCCGTGCCTCTTCAGCGAAACTCCGCCGCCATCAGCATTCGAAATGATGTAAAGACTGTTCTTGGGATGCGCGCGAGTATCGATCTGGACCCAAGCCTCGAAAGTCATCTGTGAATGCGTCGGGGCAGCAAGTGGCAAGTCGACGTAATCGTCAATCCCGTCAAATCCAAGAACAAACTGGTTAACGCCAGGAAAGGAATCTTCGCCGATATTCTGTTCATCAAACGCTGCGCCGCCTTTGGTCACTTGGACCGTAACGCCTTCGAGCAGAGTGACACGCAATTCGACCTGCTCGCCCTTGCCCACGGTAAACTCCTTGGTCTCGAACGTTGTACCGCCCGCCATGATTTTCAGCGTGTGCGCACCCGGTTCGATTTCAAACTGGCCGTCTTTGCCCTTGATGCGGTAGCGGTTGTCGCCGCTGACGGCAACTTCGATCGACGGATCATTGATCTCGATGCGGATGGTACCGTTGCCATGCGGCAGCAGCAAAATAATAGCGGCAAACAGAACGATGCCACCCAGCCCGCCGATCAACGCCAGGCGGACAGCGGGTGGGACGATGTGCCAGCCGGCCCGCCTTGCCAACTTTGAGCGTTCTTGTTGTGCTGGCGGCGCAAGTGTTGGATTTCCTCGATTCTCTGACTCAGCAGCATTTTCGCCAGACGGTATTCGCGCTGTTAGTGAATGATCCCTGACGAATGTCGTCGAAGCCTCATCGTGAGCCACAATTTGCTCCAAGTCCGCGACGACATCGGTCATAGCCTGGTAGCGATCGTCCAATTGCTTGGCCATCATGCGCTGGCAAATGGCGACCAGTCGGGGGTCGGCTGCGGTGACTTTTTCCGACAGCGCAGGTGGTTCTTTCAGAAGAATGTCGGTCATCACCTTCGTCGGCGTGCCTTGAAAGGGAAGCTCGCCCGCGAGCAACTCATACAGGATGACGCCGAGGCTATAGATGTCGCTGGCAGGACCGGTGCGCGCGATATCCCCTTCGATTTGTTCGGGCGGCATGTAGGCGGGAGTGCCCAGTGTCTGGCCTGCTTGCGTCTGCCAGGACTCGTCGGCACTGGCCATCCGGGCCAGGCCAAAGTCCATGATGACCGGTTCGCCGCGTGCATCGAACATGATGTTCGCCGGTTTCAGGTCGCGGTGCACGATTCCCAGCGCGTGGGCTTCGCTCAACGCCCGTGCGAGCTTCAAGACTAGCAGAGCCGCCTGCTGATCGTTGAATTGCTGGCCGGACTTCATGATATCTCGAAGCGACTGGCCTTCGATATACGCCATCGATATGTAGTACTGGCCGTCGATATCCCCCAGGTCGAAGACAGAACAAATGTTCGGATGCTGCAGCGCGGCCGCCGCGCGGGCCTCGCGAAAAAAGCGGCTGATCGCCTCCTCGTCCAGTGACGTCAAGCGAGGCACTTTCAAGGCGACCTTGCGATGCAATTGCGAATCCTCGGCCAGGTAGACTTCGCCCATCCCGCCGGCGCCCAGCGTCTGTTCGATCCGGTAACGGCCAAAGACTTCGGGAAGCTGGCTTGAGCCGCCAATCGCACCGCCCGGCCGCATGGACACCGACTCCTGCCCGGCCGTCGGATAAGTGTCGTGCAGCCCGCGTTCCAATTCGTCCTGCACGGCCTTCAGTTCGGTCTCGAGATTCGCGCGATCCGCCCCTTCCCATCCAGACAGAAATGACTCGATCGACGGCGACTGGCCCGCCCGCCATTGTTCTTCGAATTGATCACAGACGCGGTCGATGCGGCCCTGGATCGTCTGGTGCAGATGTGTTTCTCGAACGGGGCCGTCGCTACCTGTCATTGGACCGTCTCCCGTGACCACTTGTCGCGGATCCGCTGCAGTTTCCGTTCGATCGATCGTCGCGTCAAACCAAGCTGCTCCGCGATTTCGCCGTTGTTGTAACCTTCTAACTTCAGTATCGCGACCTGGCGCAGCGTTGGTTCGCCCAGGTCGTCCAACATATGACGGCACGTCTCGGCCACTTCGACAGAGAAATCCGGTGTTGGTTCCGCGCCCACAACATTGCCGATCCCCGCGTTGGGCTCGTCACTCGACTTACCAAATACCGACTCGCCCCGAATTTCGCCGCCGCCGCGTTTCTGGGCAAATTGCCGTTTGCGCAGCGTCGAAATTTTGCGGGCGGTGATGACGACCAACAACTTCCAAAGATCGTCGCGATTGTCGAGTTTCGGAAAACGGCCCTCGGCCGCGCCACGCAGGAAGCTTTGCATCGCGCTGAGCACGATGTCGTCCTCGTCTGCTTCGCGCGTCATGACCTGGCCAAGTTTCGCCCTGGCGAATTGAGTCAATTGGCGGAAATACTGCTCCCAAAGCGCATTTGCGGCTTCGTCGTCGCCGACTTGTAACGCATTCAACAACTTGCTCACCGAGCGACTATCCGTCATACGCCATCCCCGACAGCACGTCCCCATCGTCTGGTTATCTATTTTATGCCAATCAGAGCGTCCCCACAACGAAATCGGTCTTGCTGCAAGCAAACATGGAAAATGGGGCGGAAAGGGACCCTAGGCACGTGGCGTTTAAAGGCCGCTCACTTACCCATATGGACGTTGAACTGCGAAATCCGACATGCAAAATCAGACCTTTTTTCTCAGGACGCAGATTCACCGCCTGAACTCAATGCTGTCAGAGTGTGACGGGTGTCTGATCACCGGAAGCACGGATTCCACTCGCCGCCACACCGCCGGACTGTCATCCGAACGTCGTTGCCAGGTCGCGGATGTAGTCGAGCGCCTCGTCCAGCTCGGGAGCGACGACACCGGCGACGCGGCCGGCGCGGTCGCAGCGGCTGAGCAGCACCAGTTCGTCGTAGCTGTCGTTCTGTTGCAACCGCCGCTTGGCGCGGGCGCCGATGGTCTGGTCCAGAATTCCCTGCGCGACCATGTGATGCTCGATCATCCAGGCAGTGCGCGGCGTGATGAAGCCTGCGAGCGCTTCGAGGCCCGCGTTGACGTGGTCGTGCTTGTCGATGGCTTTGCCGACGTCGTGCAGCAGCGCGGCCAACAGGAATTCTTCATCGTAAGGCAGTTCGTCGCATGCCAGATCGAACACCTGCAAGCTGTGATACAAGGCGTCGCCTTCGGGATGCCACTTGGGACTTTGCTTGACGTTTTCCAGCGGCAGCAGCAGTGCCTCGTAAACCTGAAAGCGGTCGACTTGTTCACTCGCGTCTGCCAGCGCGGACTCCACGTCCAGGTCGGTGTACTCGCTGACCAGGAATTGTTCGAGTTGGGCGATACTGGCGCGTTCGATCGCTTTACCCGTAATTGAACTCTTGAAGACGTAGTGCGCCTTGTCACTGGGATAAATCGTCAGTTCGAACGGAAAGCGGTCCCGCACATGGACGTGCGTAAAGACACGCTGTTCACCGTCTTTCCGCACTTGCTTCCGTTCGACGTCGTACACCGCGTGCTCTTCGTCCAGCGTCAACAGAACCGCTTCCACGCTATCCGAGAACACGTGCAGGTCGATGTCCGAACCCTGGCGGATGTGCCCGGTGAGCACGCTGCCGATCAAGCGCGGCTTGAACTTCCGCAAGACCTGCATCAGGCGCAAGGCTTCCAGCCGCATGGCCAGCAGGTTGTCGGTGCGCTGGTCGCCTTCGTGGAGCCGTGCGAAGGCCTGGATTTCGTCGCGGATCTCCGTGTTGCTCGGCAAATCCGCTGGCTTCACCCAGCCCTGGCAGATCCGCCGCGCGGCCTTCATTTTTGCTCGGTAGTACTCCGATTCCGTCCGTTCATACATCAGGCGCGCAGCTTCCCACGCGATTTGCCTGCGCAATTTGGAAACCTGGTTCATTCAGAAGCGCCGTCAGCCCAATTACCGGCGCGGGGCGTATGAGTGAAGAAACGTTGACTCTAATTTTAGGCCGGCGAGCAGTGGCGAGCAAGTCGAATTGAACGTCTGCGACGACAGGAACGCGGAGCCGCCCGAGGCCGATTTGGTCGCAGCATTCTTGTCTTGCCGGCGACAGATTCCAAGGTGCAGGCACTCGTGGAAACTCGATCGGCTACCCTCCGCATGTTGCGTTTCGCGCGTTACAATTAGCCTGCAATTTTACCGCGCGCGTTACCGCGGATATGGACGATACACCCAATACAAGGAATTCGATGTGAACCGGTTGATCCACCTCTTTGCCGTGACCATGATGCTGCTTGCGACGCCGACGGTCTGGGCCGCGAATCTGGAGTTGCAGAAGGGAGATCACATCTGCCTGATCGGGAACGCGTTGGGCGAGCGGATGCAGCATCACAACTGGTGGGAGGCGCAGCTATACCTCCAATATCCCGACCTTCAGCTGGCAGTGCGGAACTTGTGTTTTCCCGGAGACGAACCCTACGAGCGGATTCGTTCGCAGAATTTCGGCGATCCCCACTCGCACCTCAAACACAGCCAGGCCAGCGTGGTGCTGTTCTTCTTTGGTTTCAACGAATCCTTCGACGACAAGCCCGCCGATTTCGCGGCCCAGATGACGAAGCTGGTCAAGGAAACGCAACAACAGGACTACAGCGACAAGGGACCTCCCCGAATCGCCTTAATATCGCCGATTGCCTTTGAGGATACGGGTGACGCGCGCCTGCCCGATGGCCAGCAGCACAATGCACGGTTGGCTCGATATACCGAGGCGCTTCAAGAGGTCGCCGAGGAGACCGGAGTCGGTTTTGCCGACGTTTTCACACCGACGAAGCAGCTGTTCGAAACGTCCGCGGAGCGGCTGACTTTGAACGGCGCGCACTTGAACGACGCGGGCTACCGGGCCTTGGCACCGATTTTGATGAAAGCGTTGTTTGGTGTCGCCGGCGACAAGCCGGTCCCTCCCGAGTTAAAAGCTGCCATCGACGACAAGAATTTTCATTGGTGGCATCGCTACCGCGCGGTCAACGGCTATTCGATCTATGGCGCCCGCGGCAAAGCCGGTTCGGATGGCACGTACAATAATACGGACGTCATGGAGCGGGAGCGTGCGATCCTCGACCAGATGACTGCCAATCGCGATCGTCGCATCTGGGACCTGGTCCAGGGTAACCCGGTTGCCGCGGAAATCGACGACAGCAACACGCTGCCGTTCATTCAACCCAAAACCAACGTCGGCGGCGCGAATGACCGGAATCGCAAAGCGGGGAAACTCGGTTCCCTGGAATACCTGACCGCCGAGGCACAGCAGAAGCTGTTCAAGCTGCCCCCGGGATACGAGATCAACCTGGTGGCTTCCGAGCAGCAATTCCCGGAACTGGCGAATCCGGTGGCATTGAACTTCGACAATCGCGGGCGGCTGTGGGTATCCACTATGGCCTCCTACCCGCACTGGAAACCGAAGACGCCGATGGACGACAAGCTGCTGATTTTCGAAGACCGCGACCACGATGGCAAAGCGGATGAATGCAAGGTGTTCGCCGGCGGACTGCATCAGCCAACCGGATTCGAACTTGGTAACGGCGGAGTCTACGTCGCGCAACAGCCGGACATCCTGTTCCTGCAAGATACCGATGGCGACGATGTGGCTGACGTCCGCCGCCGGGAGTTAATCGGTTTCTGCTCCGCCGATACGCATCACGGCATCGCGGCTTTTGAGTGGGGGCCCGGTGGCGGGCTCTATTTCCAGGAAGGGACGTTTAAGTTCTCGCAAGTGGAAAGTCCCTACGGACTGACTCGCCTGCACGAAGCCGGCGTCTGGCGTTATGAACCCAAAACACACAAAGTCGGAGTCTTCATTTCGATGGCCTTTGCCAATCCTTGGGGACATATCTTTGATCCCTGGGGACAAAATTTCATTGCCGACGCTTCGCCTGGCAACGGTTACTGGGCGGCGCCGATTTCCGGCCACATCGACTATCCGCTGAAACATCCGGGTGGCTCGCAGCATCGTCGCCTGGCGAAGGAAACCGGAGGAGACCCGAGCTATCAGTTCCCTACGTTCTATCCGAAACGGATTCGTCCCACGGCAGGCTCTGAGTTTGTATCCAGCCGGCATTTTCCGCCGGAAGCGCAGGGCAACTACCTGGTGACCAACTGCATTGGCGAACGGGCGGTCTTGCAGCACAAGATGCGCGAACAGGGTTCGGGATTCGTCGGTACGGAAGTGGAGCCTCTGGTGTCCGGTGAAGACGGCAATTTTCGTCCTGTCGACCTGCAATTCGCACCGGATGGTTCGCTGTATATCGTCGATTGGCACAACGCGTTGATTGGGCACTTGCAGCACAACCTGCGAGACCCCAGCCGCGATCACAGCCACGGCCGGATCTGGCGCGTTACCTATTCCGGACGCCCGCTGATCAAGCCGCCTACGATCGCCGGGGCGGAGATTCCCGCCCTGCTGGATCTGCTGAAGGAATACGAGGATCGCACGCGCTATCGCGCTCGCCGCGAATTGGCGGCACGCAAGACGGCAGACGTCGTCGCAGCGCTGCAGACCTGGGTCGCCGGACTCGATAAGTCTTCGATGCTTTACGAACACCATTTACTGGAAGCGCTCTGGATGTACCAGACGCATGATGTCGTTCAGGAAGATCTGTTGAAACAACTGCTGGCGGCCAAAGATCATCGCGCCCGCGCGGCGGCCACTCGAGTGCTGTCGTTCTGGCACGATCGGATTCCGGATTCTCTAACGCTGGTTCGCAAGAGTGTGAACGATCCGCATCCCCGCGTCCGGCTGGAAGCCGTCCGGGCGCTCAGCTTCTACGATTCGGACGACGCCATCGAAGCCGCGTTGGATGTCTTGAACTACGATACCGACGACTACCTGGAGTACACGCTGGACGAAACCATGCGGCAACTGGAACAGTAGCCGGCTACGGGTATCGCGACCGGTCGAGGCCGTAGCGGCAATTTCAGGCCACACGGCCTTTCAAACCGGAACGCGTCAACAGAACGAGGGAAGTTCCGCGACTGAGATCACACCATGAAGATGCAGCCTTATCTTTGCGCCGCTTTTTTGGCGCTGTTGCTCTGGCAAACCGTATCCGCGCAGGAACACCATCACGAGCAGGGCGAGCCCGCCGCCGCCGCGGAACCCCCGCGTATCTTTCTGGATAAGAGTCCGCGCATTGTCGCGTACCAGTTGGGGCGTTTGGACAACGAACGGCTGCTGCTCGTCGAACGCAACACGGAAGATCCCAAGTACGCGCCGGTCTACAGCGCGATCCTGACGCGGGCGGGCATGTCGCCTCAGTATCTGGAAGAGGCGCTGAGCGGCCTGGTCACGATCAACAAGAGCGATCCGACGTCGGAATTGCTGGGCGCTTTGGAAACGCTGGACACGAAGGATCGCCAGCAGATGCGCACGGGGCGCCAGTTGGCCGGCATGCTGCTCAGCCAACCGCCGTCTGAACTGCTGGCGAGACAAAAGGTGCTCACGGAGGCGACGTCCGCGGAAAACGGCTTCATCCGCGCGGTCGGTTTCGCTGGTTTGATTTCGGCGGGACTTGCCGCGGAGGCCTGGTCGGCTGCGGCCCGGGACACTCAGGCGACGCTGGACTGGTTAGCCGCCGTTCCACTGGTTCCCAGCGCCGAGCAACGCGGGAAACTGCGCGACACGGTGGTCGAGCTCATGGCCGCAAGCCAGTCGGTTCCGATTCGTCTGTCGGCCATCGAATCGCTGGCCTTCATTCCCGCCGACCAGGACAAGTCTTTCGAACTGGTCGCGCCGCTGGTAGGGGAGGAAACGTTTCGTGATCGTGCCGTGAAGACGCTGCTCAGGATTCCACCCGACAAACGCTCGGTGAGCGTTTGTGAGCAAACTGCGGAACTGCTGGTCAAACACGCGGAAGAGACGCCTGCCGCCGAGCGGACCACCAACCAGTTCATTGCCGCCATGCAACTGGCGGACCAACTGCTGGCCCGGTTGCCCGCCGAGAAATCACGGCCCTTGCGGAATCGCTTGCGCGAAGTGACCGTGCGCGTCGTGGTGATTCATACCGTTGAAGAAGAGATGCGTTACGACACTCCGTACTTTGCCGTGGAAGCTGGGCGTCCGGTCCAGGTCGTCCTGCGAAACGAAGACCTCATGCCCCATAATTTCGTGATCGCCGTACCCGGAGCGCTGCAAGAAGTGGCACTGGCCGGCGCCGAGTTGGGGCCGCGACCCGGTTTTCAGGGCAAGCCGTATGTCCCGGATACGAAACAGGTCCTGTTCGCCACCGACATGGTCGCCGCGCACACTCAGGAACGCCTGACGTTCACGGCGCCGAACGAACCGGGAGAGTATCCGTTTGTGTGCACCTTCCCGCGGCACTGGATGCGGATGTACGGCGTGATGATCGTGGTGCCGGATCTGGACGAGTGGACCCGGAATCCCACGACTCCTCAAGATCCCATCGGGAACAACCGGGCGTTTGTGCAGAGTTGGACAGTGGACGACTTGAAAAGCGAACTGGCAAACGGACTCCAAGGCCGTTCCGCGGAAATCGGTGCGCGCCTCTTCAAGGAAGCCACCTGCGCGCAGTGCCACAAGATTCATGGCGCGGGCGGGGCCGTCGGTCCCGAGCTTACCGATGTCGACAAACGCTTTAAGGGAGAGCGCGTGGCCGTGCTGCGCGAGATTCTGGATCCCTCCCACCGCATCGATCCCAAGTACGCGGTCCATATCGTCGTCGACGCCGATGGACGCGTCGTCACCGGGATCATCCAAGCAGAAGACCTGGATTCAATTTCGATTCTCGATAATCCTGAATCGCCTCAACCGACCGTCATCCAGAAGTCCGACATCGAAGAAAGGGTGAAGACGTCCAAGTCCATGATGCCCAAAGCGCTGCTGGACCGCTTCACCCAGGATGAAATCTTCGAGCTGTTGGCATACGTGCTGGGCGTCTCGAATCCGCCAGTACCCTAGTACTACAGCGCACGGTCGCGAGAAAAGGGGACTGGCTCGGTGATACAAACGGGTACCAGCTCGACAATCACGTCGCGTCCGCCGTGCCAGTCCCCTTTTTTCGCAGGCCAGCAGTGACATTGTGCCGCGAGTGCCGCGAAAGGGGGACAGGCACCATCGATCCACCGGGTTTTCCGGGACGAACCAA